>CAYNYQ010000069.1:0-17941 GCA_964401305.1 uncultured Acetobacteraceae bacterium
TGTGCCAGGCACGGATCTTCTCCCCCTTCTCCGGCGGGTAGGGGATGCGATGGGCGAGGAAGAGGAGGCGGCGGCGCATGCCCCTACCCCAGCCCCCTGACCAGCGGCGGCCCGAGCAGGTTCGCCAGCCACAGCGGCAGCTTCTTCCAGAGCGCGATCGGCCGGCTGTACTTCGGGTCCTTCGGGTTGTTGTCCGGGATCCTCGCCCCCGGCGCCAGGCGGTAGCAGTAGTGCAGCGGCTCCGGCAGGAAGCCCCAGTGTTCCTTGAAGGCGAAGGGGCCCGTGTCCGTCTTGCTGCGACCGAAGTCGAACAGCCTGGCACCCCGCTCCCGCCCGGCGCGGCGCATCACCTCCCAGTACATGAAGTGCGCGGCAAAGACGTCGCGCGCCGCCGGCACCCCGCCGCCGTAGTAGGGCAGCACCTGGTCGCGGAAGTGGAAGTTCAGCACCGCCGAGAGCGGTCGGCCCTCGTGCAGCACCGTCGTGACGTCGTGCGCGTCGGGGAAGGCGGCGGCGAGCAGGCGGAAGTAGCGGCGCGGGAAGACGGGGGTGCCGAGGTTGCGCACGCTCTCGGCGTAGATGCGGTGCAGCCCGTCGGTGTCGCCGTCGGTGGTGGAGACCGAGGTCAGGCTGAACTTCGTGATCGCCTTGCGCACATCCGCGCGGATCTTGCGCGGGATGTTGCGCGCCATGTCCTTCTCGTCGTCCTGCGTCAGGACGATCGGCTTGCGGAAGGTGTAGTAGAGCGGCGGGCGCTCCACCCAGCCCGGGTCCGCGGCACCCAGGCGGCGGAATTCCAGCACCGGCGCGCCGAGGCGCTGCTGCAGGTCGATCGCATGCGCTTCCAGCGCGGTGGCCGCCTCCACCGTCGCCGCCACGGCGCCGCCATAGACGCAGAAGGGCGTGGAGGCGAGCAGGTCGCCGAAGAGGAAGGTCTTCATCCGCGCCAGCGGCAGCACGCCGACCACGGCGCCGTCCTGCTCGGCCCAGGCGTAGTGGGTGCGATGGCCGAAGGCGCGGCGGATCACCCCGGCCCAGGGCGTCAGGTGGAAGAAGCTGGCCTCCGGCGTGGCATGGACGAAGGCATCCCAGGCGGCGGCCGCGCCCGGGGGCGCTTCTTCGAGCGTGCGGATGCGGACGGTCATGCGAAGGACCTTGCCGGGGTTTCCTGCGACGCCGGCCCGCTCAGGCCGCAGCGTCGAGGGGCAACGGGCCCGCGGCGGGCACCGCCGCCGCCTTGGCTCCCCCCGGGCCGATCTCGGCCGCGAAGACCTCGTCCATCCGCCCCCAGGCGAAGTCGCGGAGCAGCGCCGCGAGGCGCGGCGTCATCGCGGCCAGGCCGTGATAGTGCTTGAAGCGCCGGAGGCGGGAGACGCCATCGGTCACCCGCGGCTGCTCCGGGTCGACCTCCCAGGGGTGGAAGTAGAAGACGCCGCGCCGGCCGAGCGCGTTCACCCGCCGGAGCGCCGTGCGGAACACCGGATAGGGCGTCAGGCGGAACCAGCCGCCGCCCGAGACCGGCAGCATTCGCCCGCCCGGGCCGCGCAGCACCGTCATCGGCAGTTCGACGACGCCGTCGGGATGCGGGCGGAAGGGCTCGGCGGGCGGCATCGCGCCCCCGCCATGCCGGCCCGGGAAGACCGAGGAGGAGTAGCGATGGCCGGTCTCGGCCAGGATCGCGTGCGCCCAGGGCGTGGTCGCCGGCGCCATGGAGAAGGTCGGCGCGCGATAGCCGATGACGGGCACGCCCGCGGCCTGCTCCAGCGCGTCGCGGGCGGCGCGGAGGTCGGCGCGGAAGCGCTCGGGGCCGAGGCCGCGCACCAGCTCGTGCCAGTGGCCGTGGCTGGCCAGCTCGTGCCCGCCGGCGACGATGCGGCGCAGCAGCGCGGGGTAGCGCTCGGCGACCCAGCCCAGGGTGAAGAAGGTCGCCCGCACCCCGGCCTCGGCCAGCTGGTCGAGGATGCGCTGGGTGTTCGCCTCCACCCGCCAGGCGCAGCCGTCCCATTCCGCGCGGCCGATATGGCCGGCGAAATTCTGCACCTGGAACCAGTCCTCGACGTCGATCGTCAGCGCGTTGCGCATCGGCTGCCCGACATCGCTCGTCAGCGCGGTGCGCGCCGGCGCCTGCCCGGTCATCGCCGCCCCCCGCCTTCGGCGAAGAGGTCCATCAGCCGCAGGAAGACACGCTCGCGCCGGGCGAAGGCGCGCTCCAGCGCCGTGACGCGCTGCATGAGCTCGGCGATGGCCGCCTCGGTCTCGGCCTCCTCGAGCGCGTGGCGCACGGCAAAGCGGTCGTCGCGCGCCGGCGGCGTCGGGGACGGTGCGGCGCCTCCGCCCAGGTCCTCCTCGAGTTCGAGCGCCGTCCCCTCGACCAGCCCGGCAGTCAGCACCTCGGCCTGCTCCAGCGTGCCGGCAAGCAGCACGCGCGCGCAGAGCCGGTTGATCCGGCGCGGGATGCCGCCGGTGAAGCGGTGCACCACGTCGAGCGCGCCCTCCTCCCAGGCGGGGATTCCCTCCCAGCCGACGGCGCGCATGCGGTGCTCGACATAGGCGCGCGTCTCCTCGGCCGAGAGGCCGGAGAGGTGGAAGGAGGCGAGGACGCGCTGGCGCAGCTGGTCGAGCCCGGGTCCGGCGATGATGCGGCGCAGCTCGGGCTGGCCGAGCAGGATGGTCTGCAGCACCGCGCGGCTGCCGTCGGTGACGTTGGAGAGCATGCGCAGCTCCTCAAGCGCGGCATGCGGCAGCGCCTGCGCCTCGTCGACGATCAGCAGGTAGCGCCGCTCGGCCTGGCGCAGCCGGGCGATGATGCCGCGCAGCACGCTGGCCTTGTCGCCCTCGGACGGCGCACCGAAGGCGTCGGCGACGAGGCGCAGCAGGTCGTCCCCCGAGACCTGGGTCGTCATGATGCGGGCGATGGCGAAGCCTGCCGGGTCGAGCTCGGCGCAGAGCCGCTCGACGAGCGTGGTCTTCCCGGCGCCGACCTCGCCGGTGATGATCACGAAGCCCTCGCGCTGGGCCAGGCCGTAGGTGAGGTGCGCATAGGCCCGGGCGTGCACGGAGCTGGCGTAGAACAGCCGCGCGTCGGGCGTCATCTGGAACGGGTTGTCGCGCAGCCCGTAGAGGTCGATCTGCATGCCGGCGCCCTCCTAGAAGCTCTTCCGCAGGGCGAGAATCACGACGTTGGTGTGGGTGTTGCTGGTGCCCAGGGTGGTGGTGGTGCCGAGGAAGGCGGAGCTGTTGGTGGTGTAGAAGTACTGCAGGGAGAGGCTCAGATCCTCGGCCAGCGCCTGGGTCAGGGAGAGGCTGACGCTGTAGAAGTTCGAGCTGCTGCTGCCGGCCCGGCCTGGCGTCTCGGTCTGGCCGAACTGGGCATAGGCAAAACCGGTCAGGGCTGGTCGCAGTTCGCGCGACCAGTTCACCCCCACCGACCAACCCTTCTGCTGGAAGGCGACGGTGCCGGGCTGGGTGGTGACCGGGGTGTTCTCGTTCCAGAAGGCGTTGAGGCCGATGGTGTCGCGCTCCAGGGCGTAGGTGACGCCGCCGGTGAAGCGCTTGGTGCGCTGCAGGCTGGACTGGGTGGCGAGCAGCGAGCCGCCGAAGGCGGCGACGATCGGCGTGCCGCTGATCGTGTTCACCGGGTTGCCGTAGGAATCGACCGTGGCGGTGGACAGCAGGTCCGTCGCCTGCTGCGCCGCCGTGCCGAGGGTCTCGGCATAGGTGCCGAAGACGCGGGTGCGGGCGCCGACCGCGACGTTGCCGTTCAGGAAGCCCGAGTAGAAGCCGTTGCGGAACCCGTACTTGACCGTGACGCTGCTGTCCGGGTCCGGCGTCCAGCGGAAGCCCACCGACCAGACCGGCCCGTCGATGCTGAGCGGCTGGGTGCCGCCGTAGAATTGGTTCTCGTAGCCGGCCTCGAGCAGCACGGCGATCTGCCGTGTGACGGAATAGGCGGTCTGCACCGTGCTGATCAGTCGGTGCGCGCCCGACAGCACGCCGTTGCTGTCGTAGACGGTGCCGACCGTGCGGAGCTCGGCCGCGAAGCGCCCGAAGTCGGGCCCGGTGCGGAGCACCCCGTAGCCCTCGTTGGAGATCGTGTACTGGCTGGTGAGGAAGGGCGCCGTGCCACCCACCGGGATGCCGCCGGTGAGCCCGCCGGTGCCGGGCGGCGGGACGGTCACGAAGCCGCTGCCGCCTGAGGTGCCGAAATACTGCAGGCTGTAGCCGACCTGCGCGGTGGCGGTGTCGCCGAAGCGCTGCACGAAATAAGGCGATGCGCTCAGGCTGTAGGTCTGGACCAGGTTGTTGCTGTTGGTGATGCCGCTGTTCACCCCGGTCGGGCCGAAGCCACCGCCGATCGCCTGCCCGCTGCCGAAGCCGCGCACATCGAGGTAGAGCTGGCCAGGCAGGAGGGTCACGAGCCCCTGGCCGCTGAAGCTCTGGAAGACGGAGTTGAGCGAGTTCGTCTCGGCATAGATGCGCGCCGAGGGAGAATAGAAGAAGCGCCCGGTGGCACGCGCCGAGTTCGCCTCCACGGCCAGGCTCGGCTCGATGAAGGTGATGAGGTCAGCCTGGCGGTTGGTGGCGGTGTTGCGGACGTTGTCGGTGCCGAGCAGCCGCAGCCCGAGGCTCGGGGTGATGATGTAGGCACGGCCCGGGCCGAGGGGCCCCGGCTCCGTCGCCGGCAGGCCGGGAACCGGGTTGGCGAAGGGGGCGGGAAAGGCGTCGAGGCCGGGCACCGCGGCCACGGAGGAAGTCGGGCCGCTGCCGGGCTGGGACGCGCTCGGGGTGGGCTCGCCCAGGCCGGGCGCCCGCAGCTCGAGCGGCAGCAGGGGCTGCGCCAGGGCCGGGGCCGGGGCCAGCGCGAGGACCGCCATGATCCAGGGGCGCACGGGAAGGCCGCACGGGGCCGCCACCTGCCGCCGGCGTGCGAAGCGCAGGGTCGTCATGCGTGGCGGCATGGCCCCGCGGCGGCCCGGCGGGCAACCCGTCATGTCGTCTGCGGCGTCGGCGGGGATGGATAGCCGCGATAGGTGTCGTAGCCGTAGGAGCCGAAATCCTCGCCGCTCGTCAGCCGCGTCCGGTTGAGCACGAGCTGCAGCACCGGGCAGGCCTCCACCAGGTCGAGCGCCGCCTCCACCTCGGCCCGCTGCGTCCGCTCCGCCTGCACCACCATGAGCACCTGGCCGGCGATGCCGGCGAGGCTGCCGGGATCGCTGGTGGCGAGGCAGGGCGGGCTGTCGAGGACGAGCACATGATCCGGCAGCGTCTTGGCGAGGCGCAGGATCGCCTGGGCGAGCAACGGGCCCGCCGGCACCTCGGCCGCGTCCGCGGCCGTTCCATAGGGCATCACGCTCAACCCGGGCTGTGCCGTCGGGCGCAGGGGCGCGGCCAGCCGGCCCGCGCCGGGCGGGGCGGTCGCGAGGTGGCGGATCCCGGGCGCCTCCACGAGGCCGAGCAGCTCGCTGAGCGAATCCCGCTTGCCGTCGGTGTCGATCAGCAGCACGGGCTGCGTGCCGCCGGCGGCGATGCTGGCGGCGAGGTTGAGCGCGGTGAAGGACTTGCCCTCGCCGGGCCGGGCGCTGGTGACCAGAACCACCCGCGAGCAATGGCCCTCGGCCGGCTCGGCCTTGCGCAGCGTGCGTAGCACCTGTTGGCGGACCACGCCGAATTCCTCGGAGAGACGGCTGCGCGCCGCCTGGGCAGTGCCGACCACGAGCCCGGCCCGGCGCAGCGCGGCAATCTCCACGGCGGGCACCGCGGGGGCCCTTGCTGGTGCCGCGGAGGGGACCGGGGTGGCCCGGGCCTCGGCTGCCGCAGACGGCGGGGCGGATATGGAAGGAACGGAGCCAGCCTCGGTGGAGGTGGCCGTCCCCCCACCGAGCGCCTGAACCGCGCGCTCGATCAGGTGCGGGCGTGATTTCGGTAGGTAGGTCACGCGATGAACCTCTGGACCAACCCGGGCAGGCGGGCGGCGATCAGCGTGGCGCTGCCCGTCATGATCGTGCCATAGGCCAGCAGCAGCAGCGCGAAGCCGCCAGCGAAGACGACGGCCGCGCCGATGCGCCGCGGCGCCGGGTCGGCGGCGGAGATGCCGCCCAGCACCGGCAGGCCGATCGCCCGGAGGTCGCGCGGCGTGTAGAAGCTGCTGTCGAGCAGCACGAGCAGCAACGGCAGGGCGAGGCCAGCGCCCAGCCCGACGACCAGCACGGCCGAGGAGAGCAGCAGCCGGGGCGGACCCGTCGGCGCGGTCGGCACCACGGGAGGATCGACAACCTCGAGCCGCACGCGCTCGGCGCTGTTGCGGGCGGCGCCGGCGATCTGCACCGATTCGCGCCGCTGCAGCAGCTCCTCGTAGTTCCTGCGCAGCACGTTGTAGTCGCGGTCGAGGTTCTGGAACTGCGCCTCGACCTGCGGGATCGACCGGGCCGTCGCCTCGAGCCGCTCGACGAGCGACTCGCTCTCGCGGATCTGCCGCTCGAGGGAGACGACATCGCCCTCGGCATCGACTAGGCGCAGGCGGAGCTGCTCGTAGAGGGGATTGGCTCGGGGCGTGACCGGACCGCGCGGCTGGCCGCCTGCCGCGCCGCCGCCGCCGCCCGTGCGCAGTTCGGCGATGGCCTTACGCGCGGAGACTACGTCCGGGTGCTGCTCGGTGAAGCGGAGGCGCAGTTCGCGCAGCGTCCGCTCCGCCTCGGCGAGACGGGTCTCGCCGCCGGGCCCGACCAGGGCATCGGCGGAGAGCTGGGCCGGCGTCGATTCCAGCTGCTTGCGCACCAATTCGCGCCGCTGCTTGGCGTCCTCGAGCTCGCCGCGCAGCTGGCGCAGGCGCCCGCGCACCTGCTCGAGCCCGGTCACGCCACCGGCGTCGGGCAGGAGATCCAGGTAGCGGGCTCGGAATTCGGCGCGCCGCTGCTCGGCCTCGCGCAGCTGGGCCTCGTAGGAGGCGATCTGCTGCGCGACGAAGCTCCGCGCGCTCTCCATCTGCTGGCGGTCGTTGCTGGTCGCCTGCTCGATGAAGAGATTGAGCACGGTCTGCACGACATCGCGCGCCAGTCGCGGATCGGTGTCCGAGTAGGTGATGGTGAAGAGGTTGCGCGTCTGCGCCGTGATGCGGATGTCCTTGGCGAGGGACTTTAGCATCGCCTCGCGCGAGTCGATGCTGTCGATCCGCATGTCGAGGTCGGTGCGCGCGATCACCCGCTCGAGGTTGGGGCGGCTGAGCAAGGTGCGCTGCAGGAGATCGACCTGGTTTCCCGGCGAGCTGTCGACCGCGATGCCGCGCAGCAGCTGGCCGAGGACCACGTCGGCATCGGCATAGAGGCGCGCGCTCGACTGGTACTGGTCGGGCAGGGTCTGCACGCCGATCCAGCCGGCGACGCAGACCACCCAGGCCAGCAGCAGCGCCTTCCAGCGGTGCTGCCAGCTGGCCTTGGCGTAGCGCTTGGCCTGGGCGAGGAGCGGAATGAGCATCAGCGCGCCCGCCGTCGGGTATGGGTCAGGATCCTGCCAGGGCGCCGCATCGGCTCAGAACCAGGCCTGCGGGATGATCAGCGTGTCGCCCGGCTGCATCTGGACATCCTGGGATATGTCGCCGTCCCGCAGCAGGTCGGAGAGGCGCACGCGCAGCGTACGGGTGGCACCGCTGTTCGGGTCGCGGCGGATGAGCTCGGCGCGGTTGCCGGCGGCGTAGCGGGTCAAGCCGCCAGACTCGATCATGACGTCGAGCACGCTCATGCCCTCGCGGTAGGGGATCGCCTTGGGCTGCGTGGCCTCCCCCACGACCCGGATCTGGCGGTTGGTAGGACCAACAAAAGATTGAACCATAACGGTTACATTTGGATCGCGCACATACTCCTGGAGCCGGGTCTCGATGTCCTTGGCGAGCTTCGTGGGCGTCTTCCCCGCCGCCTCGATGTCCGGGACCAGTGGTAAGGAGATCCGTCCGTCCGGCCGTACCGGCAAAGAGACGCTGAGTTCCGGGGAGCGATAGACGAAGACGCTCAGCGAATCCCCGGGTCCGATCACGTAGTCGGGCGCGGTGCCGGCGACCACGACCTCGGGCGGCGCCTGGGGGGTCGAGCAGGCCGCGAACAGGGCGACGAGAAAGGGAAGCACCACCGCAAGGCGAGGGCTGGTTCGACGCTGCGCCAACATGACGGGTCCTCTGCCTCCTGCGGCGCACCCCGGGTGTATGCCGGACCGCATCCTGACATGCACATGTTGCGCTGCTGCACACCGTCCTGTGCCGCGCTGAACCCCCTTCTATGTCACGAAATCGCCGGACACAATAGGTTTCTTCGTCTCTATTCCGTGTATCATTTTATTTTTTGTTAACGATGACATTGTCGATCCGCGTCGCCGGAGGGGCGACACGCAGAAGGCCCCTGCGCCAGAAGCACAAGTCAGATTGCCTGTCAGCGCGCATACGAAGCAATAACATGCTTGTGAACGAACCCCCCATAGAACGAACCCAATTCTTAATGAGCAACCAAGATTTCGCTTGTCTCTTAAAAAAAAATACGTCTCAATAGCGCAGGTTCGCATTCGGTTCGAACGTGAACACGATGCCGCACGCCCACGCCCCGAGGCAAGGCCCCCCATGACGGATCTCTTTGGCCACAGCATCCGATCGGAGCTTCTCGCGCTCTATCTCGCCGAGGCCTTGGTCAGCTTCGTGGCCATCTATGCCTTGTTCACCTGGGGCTTCGGCCAGATCTCCACCGTCCACGCCCTGAGCCTCGCCTCCGGCCTCGCCCTCTGCTCCGGCCTCCTCTCCGGCATCGGCGGCCTCTACCAGCCCGAGACCCTCTCCCGCACCGGCCGCCTGCTGGCCGGCACCGCCGTCGCCAGCGCCGTCCTCCTGCTGCTGGCGCTGCCCGCCTTCGGCCTGCTGGGCAGCCCCCTCGCCACCGCCGGCCAGCACACCTGGCCGGCCTTTGCCGCTGCGCTGGTCTTCAGCCTGGCCGTGATCACCACCCGGCTCGGCTTCCTCGCCGCCCTCCGCCGCGGCCTGTTCCGGCATCGACTCGTCCTGGTCCGCGACGCCTCCGGCACCCCGCCCGTCATCGGCGAGCGCCACGACCCCTTCGAGGTCGCCCTCTCGGTCACGGCCGCCGCGACCATCTCGGCCGATTGGCTGCGCTCCGAGCGCGTCTGGGGCATCGTCGCCGCCGATCCCGCCGCCATCCCGCCCGTCGTCCGCGCGCGCTGCAACGAGGCCCAGGTGCGGATCTTCGACGCGGTCGAGTTCCGCGAGCGCCGGCTCAGCCGCGTCGACATCGACACCCTGCCTCCCGGCTGGCTCGACCTGACCCGCAAGGGCCACGACGGGGCGCTCGAGGCCGCAGCCCGCCGCACCTTCGACATCTTCCTCAGCCTCGTCCTGCTGACCGTCACCCTGCCGCTGACCCTGGCGACGGCGCTCGCCATCAAGCTCGACAGCCCGGGCCCCGTCTTCTATCGCCAGGAGCGTGTCGGCAGGGGCGGCCGCGTCTTCACCCTCTACAAGTTCCGCTCCATGGTCGTGGATGCCGAGCGCGGCGGCGCGCGCTGGGCCAGCAAGGGCGACCCGCGGGTCACCCGCGTCGGCCGCATCATCCGCCTCGCCCGCATCGACGAGATCCCGCAGGTGCTCAACGTGCTGAAGGGCGACATGGCCTTCGTCGGGCCGCGCCCGGAACGCCCGGGCTTCGTCGCCGAGCTGCGCGAGATCATCCCCCACTACGACGACCGCGCCGTGGTCAAGCCCGGCATCACCGGCTGGGCGCAGGTGAACTACCCCTACGGCGCCTCGGTCGAGGATTCGCGCATGAAGCTCGCCTACGACCTCTACTACATCCGCCGCCGCAGCCTCTTCCTCGACCTCCTCATCCTCATCGGCACCATCCGCGTCGTGCTGTTCCAGGAGGGCGCGCGCTGATGCAGCGCCGGCACCCGGGAGGGCGTGCGCCGGGACGGCGCCGGCACCGGGCGTGACGGCAGCGGCCTCGGTCTGGCCCTACGCCAGCGCCGCCGCGCTCTGCCTGCTCTGGGCGCTGCTGATCCTCGGCGCCGGCAACCGGCGTGGCCTCGCCCTCGCCGCCGCCACTGCCTGCGCCGCCACCGCCCTCTGGGCCGGGCTCGTCGCCCTCACCCCGGACGCCGCACTGGTCGGGGCGGCGGGCGTGGCCGAGGTGCTGCGCAGCTTCTCATGGTGCGTCCTGCTGCTGTTGCTCTGCCGCCGCTACGGCGGGCCGGGCGCGGTGCCGCTGGTCCGCCGCTTCGCGCTTGCCGCCCTCGCCGCCACCGCCCTCTCCCTGCTCTTCCTGCTGCCGGAGGCGAGCGGGGCGCTCCCCCTGCCCTCGCTCGGCTCGCCGGACCTGCTGGCCCGCCTCAGCCTCGCTCTGGTCGTCGTGCTGCTGGCCGAGAATCTCTACCGCAACACCCCCGACGCGGCGCGCTGGCACGTCAACCTGCCGGCCATCGTGCTCGGCGGCCTCGCCGCCTTCGACGTGCTGCTCTACGCCGACGCCGCGCTCTCGCGGACCTTCTCCCGCCCCATGCTCGATGCGCGCGCGGTGCTGGCCATGCTGACCATGCCGCTCCTCGTCATCGCCGCGCTGCGCGACCGGCGGATCCGCCGCGATCCCCCGGTCTCCCGCGCCGTGGTCTTCCACAGCGCCACCCTGATCGTCGCCGGCGTCTTCCTGCTCGGCGTGGGCGCGGCCGGCGAGACGCTACGCCATTTCGGGCAGACCATGGGAGCGGACTGGGCCAGCGCCGCCCAGGTCAGCCTCCTCGCCAGCGCCGTCATGGCCTTCACCGTCGCCCTCGCCTCGCGCTCCGCCCGCTCGCGGCTGCGCGGCCTCGTCGTCGACCACTTCTTCGCCGACCGCTACGACTACCGCCAGGAATGGCTGCGCTGCGTCGCCACCCTCTCCGCCCCCGAGTCGGAGGCGCCGGCCGAGCACCGCGCGATCCGTGCCATCGCCGATGCCGTGGACAGCCCGGGCGGCGTGCTGCTGCTGCGTGATCCCGACCGCGCGCAGGGCAATTGCGACTGGGCGGGATCCTGGAACCTGCCGACCACCCCGCTCACCCTGGCCGGGGACCATCCCCTCCTCGCCCGCGCCGAGGCCGATGCGGCGATCGAGCTCGGCGCCGGCCCGGCGGACGCCGCGGCGGCCTACGGCCCGCTCTGGCTCGCCGTGCCGCTGCCGCACCACCGCGAGGGGCTGCTCGGCCTCGTCCTGCTCGCGCCCCCCCGCGCCCCCTTCCCGCTCGACCGCGAGGTCTTCGAGCTGCTGCGCACCCTCGGCCGCGAGGTCGCGCTCTTCCTCGCCGAGCGGCGCGCCGCCGAGCGCCTGGCCGACCAGCGCGGCCTCGAGGACTACGCCCGCCGCTTCGCCTTCGTCGCGCACGACGTCAAGAACGTCGCCAGCCAGCTCAGCCTCGTCGTCGCCAACGCCGAGGACAACATCGACAACCCCGATTTCCAGCAGGACATGCTGGTGACGCTGCGGGCCTCGGTCGAGCGGATCCACACCCTGATCGCCCGGCTCCGCCAGCCGGGCGAGGCGCCGGCCGCGGCCGCCACCACCCTCCTCTCCCCGCGGCTCCGCCGGCTCGCCGCGGCGCGCGTCCATCCGGTGGAGGTATTCGAGGACGGCCCCGCCCCCGGCCCCGCCGCCATTGCCCCCGAGCAGTTCGACACTGCGTTCACCCATCTGCTCGACAATGCGATCGAGGCCTCCCCGCCCGGGGAGGCGGTGCGGATCCGGCTGCGGCAGGACGGGGCCGGGCGTATAGTGGTGGACATCATGGATCGTGGCCCTGGCATGACGCCCGAGTACATCCTGAACGAGCTGTTCCGCCCGCTGGCCACCTCGAAGCCGGCGGGCAGCGGCATCGGCGCCTGGCAGGCCCGCGAGTTGCTGCGCGCGGCGGGCGGCGACCTGACCGTGCTGAGCAGCCCGGGCTCCGGCACCACCATGCGCCTGATGCTGCCCGCCGCCGCCGCCGCCCGCGGCGCCCCGGCGGAGCGCCTGGCGTGAGCAAGTCCGGATCGACGGAGCACCCGGCGTGAGCAAGCCCAAGCTCCTCGTCGTCGAGGACGATCCCGGCCTCAGCGCCCAGTACCGCTGGGCCTTCCCCTCCTGCCGGGTGGTCATGGCCGGGGACCGGCGCCAGGCCGAGCTCGCCCTGCGCAAGGAGCAGCCGGCCGCCGCCCTGCTCGACCTCGGCCTGCCGCCCGATGCGGAGGGCGTCAGCGAGGGCTTCGCCACGCTCGAGGCGCTGAAGGCCCTCTGCCCCGACCTGCCCGTCGTGGTCGCCACCGGCCAGGGCCAGCGCGAGAACGCGCTGCGCGCCGTCGCCCTCGGCGCCTACGACTTCTGCGAGAAGCCGGTCGACCTGGCCGTGCTGCGCACCATCCTCGACCGCGCGCTCAGGCTGCGCGAACTCGAGGAGGAGAACCGCCGCCTCGCCGAGTCGGGGCCCCGCGCCTCGCCCATCCAGGGCCTGATCACCGCCGACGAGGGCATGCTGAAGGTCTGCCGCACCATCGAGCGGCTGGCCACCGTCGCCGTCCCCGTCCTGCTGCTCGGCGAGAGCGGCACCGGCAAGGAGGCGCTGGCCCGCGCCCTGCACGAGATGGGCCCGCGCGCCGCCAAGCCCTTCGTCGCGCTGAACTGCGCCGCCATCCCCGAGACATTGCTGGAGAGCGAGCTCTTCGGCCATGAGCGCGGCGCCTTCACCGGCGCCGTCAGCCGCAGCCTCGGCAAGATCGAGACGGCGAACGGCGGCACCCTCTTCCTCGACGAGATCGGCGAGATGCCGGTCGCGCTGCAGGCCAAGCTGCTGCGCTTCCTGCAGGACCAGGTGGTCGAGCGCATCGGCGGGCGGCAGCCGATCAAGGTCGATGTCCGCATCGTCTCGGCCACCAACCAGCCGCTTGAGCAGCAGGCCGAGGAGGGCCGCTTCCGCGGCGACCTGCTCTACCGCCTCAACTCCGTCACCGTCCGCATCCCGCCGCTGCGCGAGCGCGGCGAGGATGCGATGCTGCTGGCGCGCTGGTTCCTGGCCCGCTTCAGCCGCGAATACGGCCGCAAGCTGCGCGGCTTCGACTCCGAGGCGCACGCCGCGATCGCCGCCCATCGCTGGCCCGGCAACGTGCGCGAGCTCGAGAACCGGGTGCGCCGCGCCGCCCTGATGGCCGAGGGCACCATGGTGACGGCCGTCGACCTCGAGCTCGCCGCCCCCGCGCTCTCGGCCGAGCCGGAGGTCGAGCTCGACCTCCGCACCGTGCGGCTGCGCGCCGAGCGCCGGGCGATCGAGACCGCCCTCGCACGCAGCGAGGGCAGCATGGCCGCCGCCGCCCGCCTGCTCGGCATCAGCCGCCCGACCCTCTACGGACTGCTGGAAACCCATGGCCTCGGGCGCCAGTCTGCGGGGATGGACCCCGACGCCGACGCCGCCGCCTCCGGCACCTCCTGAGGCCGCATTCGCCCCCACCGGGAGGCGGCTTCGCGCGTCGAAGCCCGCCCCCTGCCGCCGACCGTCCCGCCGATCGTCCGCGGAACGGTCCCGACATCAGACGCTTGCCTTAGGGAGCCTCGCATGGCCCGACCCACCCTCCCTGCCCTGGCCCTGCTGCTGGCCGCCTTCCCCGCCCTCGCCGCCGGGCCGCTCGACCGCGCCCGCGAGGCCGAGGCGCGCGGCGACCTCCGGGCGGCGCAGATCGAGCTGCGCAACGCCGTCCGCAACCGACCCAATGACGGGGCGCTGCGCGCGGCGCTGGCCGAGGCGAGCCTGAACCTCGGCGACGGCGACACCGCCGAGAAGGAGGCCCGGGCGGCCCTCGAGCGCGGCCACGACCCGGCCGCGTCCACGGCGCTGCTGCTGCGCAGCTACCTGGCGCGCAGCCGCTTCCAGGAGCTGCTGCGCGAATTCCCCGTCGAGGCCTCGGCGCCGCCGGCAGTCGCCGGCCAGGTCGCCGCCGCCCGCGCCTTCGCCCAGCTCGCCCTGCGCCAGCCGGAGGATGCGAAGCAGTCGGTGGCCGAGGCGCTGCGCCTCGCGCCGGGCGCCGTCGAGCCGCATTTCGCCGCATCCACCGTCGCCGCCGCCGCCGGCGACCGCGATGTCGCCATGGCCGAGATCGACAAGGCGCTGGCGATCGACCCGCGGCGGGCCGAGGTGCTGCTGCGCAAGGTCGCCCTGCAGCTCGGCGCCAATGACCGCCAGGGGGCGATCGAGACCCTCGACAGGCTGGTGGCGGCCGCCCCGGGCAACGGCACCGGCCGGGTCCTGCGCGCCGAGCTCCGCCTGCAGGCCGGCAACCTGGCCGGCGCGCGCGAGGACGTGGACGCGGCGCTGCGCACCAATGGCAGCAATGCCGCCGCGGCCTTCCTGCGCGCCGTGCTGCTGGCGCAGTCGCAGGACTGGCGCGGCGCGGACGAGCTGCTCTCCCGGCTCGGCCCCGCCCTCGCCAACTTCCCCGAGGGCTACTTCGCCCAGGCCCAGGTCAAGCGGCAGCTCGGCCAGCTGGCGCAGGCCGAGGACGCGGCGCAGCGCCATGTCGCGCGCCGGCCGGAGGACGCGCGGGGCGTGAAGCTGCTGGCCCTGCTGCAGCTGCAGGACAACCGCCCGGTCGAGGCTGCCGGCGTGCTCGCCCGCTTCGTCGAGCGCGGGGCCAATGTCGATGCCGAGACCTATGACCTGCTCGGGCGCGCCCAGGCTGCCGCCCGCCGCCCGCGTGAGGCCGCCACCGCCTTCGCGGAGGCCGCCAAGCGGGCGCCGGAGAATGCCGAGATCCTTTCCCGCCTGGCCGCGGCCCGGCTGGCGGTCGGTGACGCCGAGGGCACGACCGAGGCTGCCGAGCGGGCCATCGCGCTCGGCGCCACGCGGCCGGAGCTGCGGCAGATGCTGGGCTTCGCCGCCCTCGCGCGCGGCGATCTCGCCGGCGTCGCCTCCGCCCTGCAGCAGATGCCCCCCGCATCCCGTGACGGCGAGGCGGCCAATGTGCTCGACGGCACGGTCAAGATGATGAATCGCGACCTTGCCGGGGCGCGGTCCGCCTTCGAGGCGGCGCTGGCGGCCAACCGCGATTCGATCAGCGGCCGGCTCGGCCTGGTGCGCATCGCCGCGGTCGAGGGCCAGGACGCGGAGGTGCTGCGCCTGCTGGGCGAGGTGGTGGACCGGCAGCCGGGCAATGGCCAGGCGATCAGCGGCCTGGCGACGCTGGCCCTGGGAGGCGGGCCGCAGGCCGCGGCCGCCGAGGCGCGACTCACGGCGGCCCAGGCGGCCGCCCCGCAGGAGATTCCGCTCGCGCTCGGCATGGCCGGGCTGCTGATCCGCAAGGGCGAGCCGGCCAAGGCAGCGGCGCTGCTCGAGGCGGAGCCGCTCAAGGCGCAGCGCAACCCGATCGTCGCCCTGGTGCGCGCCGAGGCCTATGCAGCGGCCAACCAGTGGGAACAGGCGGAGGCGTCCAGCCGGACGGCGCTCGCCGAGGATGCCGGCTCCGCGGCTGCCAGGCGGCAACTCGCGGTCGTGCTGAACCGCCGCGGCGATGCCGGCGCGTCCGAGCGCCTGCTGCGCGAGGGCCTGGCCAGGCAGCCCGACAACGGCATCCTGCAGGACGCCCTGGTGAGCCTCCTGCTGCAGACCAAGGGGCTCGATGCCGCCCTCGCCGAGGCCGATCGTCTGGCGCAGCGCCAGGACGCCCGGCCGACCTCGCTGCTGCTGCGCGGCAACCTGCTGATGGCTTCGCAACGCCCGGAGGATGCGGCGAAGGCCTTCGAGGCCGCCTATGGCCAGGCCCCGTCCGCCCTGTTCGCGCTGCGCGCCGCCGATGCCTGGCAGGCAGCGGAGAAGCCCGCGCAGGCAGCGGCAGCGCTGAACGCCGCGCTGCAGCGCGAGCCCGGGAACGTCGCCCTGCTCAGCCGGCTGGCGCAGTTCGATCTCCTCGCCGGCCGCACCGTGGAGGCGGAGAAGCGGCTGAACGAGGTCGTGGAGCGCGCGCCCAACGACGCCGTGTCGCTGAACAACCTCGCCTGGTCCATGGTCGAGCAGGCGCAGGGCACCGTGCCCGCCCGCGCGCGGGAACTGGCCGAGCGGGCCTATTTCCTCTCGCCGGGCGTGCAGACGGCGGACACGCTGGGCTGGATCCTGGCGCGGACCGGCGAGACGCAGCTCGCCCTGCCCCTGCTCCAGCGCGCGGCCGCGGCGCAGCGCGCCGGCGACCGCGGCCCGGATCCGGGCATGGTCTACCGCTATGCCTTCGCGCTGCGGGCCGCCGGCGAGCGCGCCGAGGCGATCAAGGTGCTGGAGCCGGCGCTGCAGGCCAATCCGAGCTTCCCCGAGCGCGCCCTTGCGGAGCGGCTGTTGGGCGAGCTGAAGGCGGGGCGGTAGGCCGGGGCCATCAGGCCCCGGAACCAGACTCCACGCGGCGGCGCGGTGTGGAGTCTGCTTCCGCTCAGGCCCGCGCGATCGCGGGGCGGGAGGGGTGCAGCACGATGCCCCGCTCCCCCACCGAGACGCGCGCATCCGGATAGGCGGCGAGCGCCAGCTCCAGGCACTCGCAGAAATGCGCCCGGAACTTGCGTAGCAGGCTGAAGCCAGCGCCGAATTGCGCGTGCAGCGCGGGCCAGCCGACCTCCACGTCGCGGTTCAGCACGTGCAGGCGGTAGGCGAGCCAGATGTAGACGTCGATCACCATCGACCGCGCTCCGATCGCGCGCAGTGCCGCCTCGCTCACCGGCACCGGGTGCTCGCGCAGTGCCCGGAAGAACTCCTCGTTCAGCAGGACGCGTTCCTGCCAGAGGGTCAGCTGGTCGTCCTCGCCATCCGGTGCCGCCGCCATGGAGATCGCGCCATCGACGAAGCCGCCATGGCGCATCACCTCCTGCCCGCCGCGGGCGGCGAAGAATTGCAGCCGGCAATGCGAGATCCGGCGCGCCTGCTCGTTGACCAGCCGGTAGGTGGTGCCGCCGATCGAGAGCCCCATCGTCCCGAGCCAGACCCGCATGCTGCGGCCGAGTTCGATCTCGCGGCAGCCCGTCTTCACCGCCTGGCTCTGCAGGAAGAGGAGGATGAAGCGCGCATAGGAGCCATAGGGCAGCCCGGTCGGGCTGCCGTTGCGGTCGCGCCCTGATTCGACGAGCAGGGTCAGGTTGTGGCCCTCGCGCCGCCAGACCAGCTCGCTCTGCGGCTTGTGCGGCAGCGAGGTGAGCGCGAAGCCGCTGTAGGTGAAGCCGATCTTCTCGGCGTCATCCGTCAGGACCTGGTAGGCAGCCTCCACGACCAGCCGCTCGCGCTTGGTCGCGGCCTGGCGACGGGCCGCCTCGATGCCGTGGCGACTGATGAACTCGTGAACGGCCGTCATGGCGGCACCATGCCGATACCGTCCCGTCTCCGCAACTTGGAGTCTGTTGCCGCAAGCTAATAGGGATATTTGAATTACTATTAGTGATGCGCCGGCAGACTCCACGGGATAAGCCGGAGTCGCGGAACCAGCCTCCACGACGGGGTGGCGGCAGACTCCACGGGATGTTTCGGTTTCGCTGTGGAAAACCGCCCGCCGGTGCGGGTTGTCCACAGGGCCGCGGCGATGGCGGTGGGTGCGCGGCAGAGGGGTGTGGAGTCTGGTTCCACCCTGCCGTGGTACCCGCCTCGGCGCGCCGATCATGCGACTCGTCCATGGCCCGCCCCATCATCCGCGCTTCAGTCGGCACGGATGATGGTCTAGAGCGTGATCGCCGAAGGGCGTAACGCCCGCAGGCGTGAATCACGCGACGAAACAAGGAGCTCGACCACGATCCGCGATTCAGTCCTCGCGGATCGTGGTCTAGCGTCCGCCGCGGCCGGCCCCGGCGGCGCGGCGGCGGCGAAAGGACAGGCGGGCGGTGCAGGCGCGGACCTATCTCGTCACCGGCGGCTGCGGCTTCATCGGCTCGCACCTCGTCGA
>CAYNYQ010000070.1:0-17938 GCA_964401305.1 uncultured Acetobacteraceae bacterium
TCACCGAGCCCGTGCCGATGGCCGAGGGCTGGCGCCGCATCGCCGCGCATCTCGAGGCGGTGGGCGTGCCGAAGACCGCCTTCTGCGCCTGCGAGTTGCGTTCCCCGGCGCCCTTCACCGACCAGGGCTTCATCGATTTCAACCGCTCCTACGCCGCGGTGCTGAAGGCGTGGGGCGTGCTGCTGGACGACGGCGCGCACGGCAATCCCGTGGCGCGCAGCAATGTCTGCCCCGAGCTCGACAAGCCCGCCGAGCCCGGCTTCCACGCCTTCTGCTACGTCGTGCCCGATGCCGGTGCCGCGCCGAGCTTCGCCAATGCCGGCAGCGGCGAGTCGATGGAGGGCAATGCCACCTACCGCGAGCGCACCGTGGCCTATGGCGATACCTCGCAGGCCGGCATGCTGGCCAAGGCGCGGCATGTGCTCGGCACGATGGAGGCGCGGATGGCGGCGCTCGGCTTCGCCTGGGCCGACACCACGGCGGCGCAGGTCTATACCGTCTACGACCTCTACCCCTTCCTGGCGGGCGAGATCGTGCGGCGCGGCGCAGCGCGGCACGGGCTGACCTGGCACTACTGCCGCCCGCCGGTGATCGGCCTCGACTACGAGATGGATTGCCGCGGCGTCACCGTGGAGCGGGTGCTGCCGGCACGCTGAGCACGCCTGCGGGCGCCACGGTGCGCCCCGCGCGGCGCTCGAACAGGCCGGCAATGCCGCGTGGCAGGAACAGCATGAAGAACACCAGCAGGATGCCGTAGATGAAGGCGGCGCCGCCGGTGAACTGCGTGCCGAAGGCGTAGCGCAGCGATTCCTCGAGGGCGATGGTGATCAGCGCGCCGATGGTCGGGCCGATCGCGCTGTACATGCCGCCGGCGATGGCGCCGAAGACGATCTGCAGCGAGATGCCGAGGCCGGCGAGCGACTCGGGATTGAGGTACATGCGGTATTGCGCCGTCAACGCACCCGCCAGGGCTGCGAGCGCCGTCGAGATCAGCGTGACCTTCAGCTTCTCATGCGCGACGCGGATGCCGATGGAGGCCGCGGCGTCCTCGTCCTCGGCGATGGCAGCGAGCGCCTTCGAGGACATGGAGCGGTCGAGCAGGCGCCAGGCCACCAGCCCGATCGCCCAGGCGCCGAGCGCCACCCACCAGAAGCTCGCCTTGCCGAACTGGAAGGCAGCGAAGGCGGCCTCCACCGGGGCCCGGTCCGGCGTCATGCCGAGCGAGCCGCCGGTGACCTCGCGCAGCGCCGTGATCAGGATGCGCACGATCTCGCCCGCCGCCAGCGTGACCAGCGCGAAGTAGTGCCCGACGACGCGGAGGTGGAAGCAGGGATAGCCCAGCAGGACGCCCGCCGCCATCGCCGCGACCACGCCCACCGGGATGCCGAGCCAGGGCGAGATGCCGTAGAAGTTCCACAGCAGCGCCATGGTGTAGGCGCCGATGCCGAGGAAGGCGCCATGGCCGAAGGAGACCAGGCCGAAGCGCCCCATCAGCGCCCAGCCGGTGCCGGCCACCGCGGTCAGCACCGCGGTGATCATCAGGTGCATGAAGTAGTCCGGCGGCGAGAAGAGCGGGACGCAGGCCAGCGCCAGCAGCACCGCGACCGGGAGGGCCCATCCGTTCATCGCGCGAAGAGCCCCTGCGGCCGGAACAGCATGACGATGATGAAGAAGAGGAAGGCGACGACGTAGGACATCTCGGTATTGCCCCAGAAGCCGCCGACCGAGACGATCAGCCCCATCAGGAAGGCGGCGAGGAAGCCGCCGAGCATGTTCCCGAGTCCCCCCATGACGCAGATCATGAAGGTGATCGGCCCGAAGGAGAGGCCGACGAAGGGATGCACGTCGAGCTGCACCACCAGCAGGCAGGCCGCCAGGCCGGCCAGCGCGCCGCCGATCGCCGAGGCGATCAGGTAGATGCGCCGGGGATCGACGCCCATCAGCGGCATCACCTCCCGATCACGGGCGATGGCGCGGATCGCGGTGCCGACATAGGTGAACTTGAGGAAGGCCCAGAGCACCCCGGCGCCGACCAGCGCTGCGGCGAAGGCCGCCAGCTTGGTGCCGGAGATGAACACCTCGCCCCATTCCATGGGCGGCATCTCGACGCCGAGGCTGCGGAAATCCGTCCCGAACACCAGCGTCGTCGCGCCCTGCAGCACGAAAAGCACGCCGCCGGTCGCCAGCACCTGGTTGATCGGCGGCGCGCTCAGCAGCGGTCGCACCACCAGGAGGTGCAGCGCCAGCCCCAGCACAGCCAGCACCGGCAGCGCGGCGGCGAAGGCCGCGGCCAGCGGCCAGCCCGCCTGGGTGTGCAGGAACCAGACGGCGTACATGCCGACCATGACGAGTTCCGCGTAGCAGAGCCAGACCACGTCGACGACGCCGAAGACGAGGTTCAGCCCCAGCACCGGCAGGGCGAAGACGCCGCCGAGCAGGATGCCGTTCAGCAGCGCCTCGAGCAGGAACGGATCCATCAATGTCCCCCGAGGTAGCTGCGGCGGATGGCGGGGTCGGCAGCGAGATCGGCGGCGCGGCCCTCGGCGGCGACGCGGCCCGTCTCCAGCACATAGGCGCGGTCGACGGTGCGCAGCACGTGGCTGACGTTCTGCTCGACGATCAGCACCGTCAGCCCCTCCTGGCGGATGCGGCGCACCAGGTCGAAGACCTGCTGCACCACGATGGGCGCAAGCCCGGCGGAGGGCTCGTCGAGCAGCAGGATGCGCGGCCCCGACATCAGCGCGCGGCCGATGGCGCACATCTGCTGCTCGCCGCCGGAGAGGGTGCCGGCGAGCTGGTGGCGGCGCTGCTTCATGCGGGGGAAGAGCTCGAAGACGCGCTCGCGCCGTGCCTCGAAATGCGCGCGTGCCGCCTTCGTGAAGGCGCCGACGCGAAGATTCTCCTCCACCGTCAGGTGCGGGAAGAGCCGGCGGTTCTCCGGCACGTGGGCGATGCCGAGGCCGGGCAGCGCATGCGCCGGTACGGTAGTCAGGTCCTGCCCGCCAAAGGCGATGCGGCCCTGGCGCGGCCGGATCAGGCCCGAGATCACGCGCAGCAGGGTGGTCTTGCCCGCGCCGTTGGGGCCGACCACGCCGACCGCCTCGCCCGGCGCGACGCGCAGCGAGACGCCGAACAGCGCCTGGAAGTCGCCATAGCCGGCCTGGACGTTCTCGAGCTCGAGCGCGGCGCCGGCGGCGGGGTCCCCGGAGAGCGCCGCGCTCATGCGGCGCGCAGCTCCGGCGGGCCGAGATAGACCTCCGCCACCTTCGCGTCCTCCTGCGCCTCCAGCGGCGTGCCCTCGAAGATCACGGCGCCGTGGTCCAGCACCACGACGCGATCCACGACCGAGAGCAGCACGCCCATGATGTGCTCGACCCAGACGATGGTGATGCCGCGCTCGTCGCGGATGCGCTTCAGCATGTCGGCCGCCGCGCGCATCTCCCCGGCGTCGAGGCCGCCGAGCGATTCGTCGGCCAGTAGCAGCCGCGGCTTCGTCGCCAGCGCCCGCGCGAGTTCCAGCTTCTTGAGGCCCGCGGCGCCGAGCCCCTGGGTCGTGGCCCCCGCGTCGTCGGGCAGCTGCGCCAGGCGCAGCGCGTCGCGGGCGCGCGAGACGGCCTCCTCATGCGCGATATGCCCGCCTGCGCCGTAATGCGCCGCGAGCGTCGCGTTCTCCAGCAGGCTCAGGGTGCGGAAGGGGCGGGGGATCTGGAAGGTGCGCCCGATGCCGGCGCGGCAGACATCGGCCGCGGTCATGCCGCCGATCTCGCGCCCCTCGAAGCGCACCGAGCCCGCCGTCGGCTTCAGCATGCCGGCGATGCAGTTGAAGGTGGTGCTCTTGCCCGAGCCGTTCGGCCCAAGCAGCCCCATGATCTCCCCCGGCGCGACCCGGAAGGAGACGTCGTCGACCGCGGTGAAGCCGCCGAACCGCTTGGTCAGTCCGGCGACCTCGAGCAGCGCCTCTGCGCCCACGCCAGTGATCCCGCTGCCGTGCCCCCGCTCAGGAGCGCAGCGCGTAGGGGTGGTCGGCCGGCAGCGGCAGGACGGGCGGGCGGCCGATCGCGGTCGGCCACACCACGTGCGACTTGCCGGCGTCGAACTGCATCACCACGGCGATGCTGCGCTCGTTCTGCCCGGCCATGGCCGAGCCGGGCGGCTGGAACTTCACGCCGTAGCCCTGGATGGTGCCGCCGATCGGGATGTCCACCTTCAACGCCGCCTCGCGCAGCGCGTCGGCGGCGATGCCGCCCGTCGCGCGCACGGTCGGCGTGACGACCTGCTGCAGCAGGATCCAGGTGTTGTTGAAGCCCATCGAGGCATGCGGCGGCAGGTCGTTCACCCGGTGCTTGGCGCGGTAGCGGTCGACGAAGGTCTTGGCCAGGTCGGCGACGCCGGGGCCGAGCTTCGACCAGTCCAGCATCTCCGTCGCCGCGGGATCGACGTTGCAGAAGTGGTTCACGTCCTTGCCGAAGGTCTCGGTCAGCCGGTCGATCTGCGACCAGCCGGCGCCGTGGCCGATCAGCATGCGGAAGCGCAGGCCGCCGGAGCGGGCCTGGCGCAGGAACAGCGTGATGTCCGGGTTGTAGCCGATCTGCAGCACGACGTCGGGCCGTTCGCGCCGCATCTTGGTGACCAGCGTCGAGAGGTCGGCGGCAGTGGCGCTGTAGGCCTCCTTCAGCACGATCGGCATGCTGATCGCCTTCGCCTCGGCCTCGAGGCCGTTGGCGACGCCAGTGCCGTAGGGCCCGTCCTCGTAGATCACCGCGAGCTTCAGCTTGTCCGGGGCGATGTTGAGCTTGGCCTGGCTGTGCTCCTTGAGGAAGGCGACGGAGGCCTGCGCATACTGGTCGGAATGCACCGTGGGGCGGAACACGTAGTTCAGGTTGCGCCCCTTCAGCACGGCCGAGGAAATGGCGGAGGTGATCCACATCATCTTCTTCGCCTGCTCGAAGCGGCCGGAGAGCGGGACGGCATGCGCCGAGGAATAGATGCCGGCCACCACCTCGAGCCGCTCCTGTCCGAGCAGGCGCTCGGCCTCGTTGATCGCGGTCTCGGTGCGGCTCTGGCTGTCGGCGGTCACGGCCTGGATCGGGCGACCATCGACGCCGCCGCGCTCGTTGAAGAGCTCGATCGCCACTTCGCTGCCCCAGAACAGCGGCTGGCTGCCGGCGCCGGCGAAGGGGCCGGAGAGGTCGGTCATCAGGCCGATGCGGATCGGCTCGCCGCGCGCCGGGCCGCTCGCCTGCGCGCGCGCCGATGCGGGCACGGCCGCCGCGAGACCGAGGCCTGCGCCCGCCTGCAACAGGCCGCGCCGCGAGGTGGCGGTGATCGTCATGGTCCGTTTCCTGTCCCCGGCGTCCGGTTCCGGCGAGCCGTGCCGCCGCGGTCGTGACGCATCCGCGCCGCAGCAAAGGACGAGCAGGGCAGGGCCGTCAAGTCACGCCGCGGCCCGCTTGCCGGCATGGAGCGCAGGCGCGCCGCCGCGGGTCCGCGATGGCCCGCGGGTGAAGGTCGCCGTCACGTGACGATGGCCGGCGATCGCGCCCGGCGTGCCGCCGCCCCAGGTCCGCCCCGGACGAAGCCGGGCGCGGCGCCGCCCCTGCCGCCAAAAGGGTGTTGCGCCCCTGCCGAGGCACGTTGCAATTGTCTCCAAGGGCTCATTCGGATTGCCGGGCGGCGGCCCGGCGCGCCGATGCGCCGGCAGGCAAACGGGCAGTGCGGATGACGGGCGAGGGTACGGCGGAAGTCATCGTCGTCGACGACGAGGTCGATCTGCGCGAGGCGGTGTCGGGCTATCTCGCGCGGCAGGGCCTCGCCGTGCGCGCGGCGGCGAATGGCGCCGAGCTGCGCGCCCTGCTGGCCGAGCGGCCCGCCGATGCCGTCATCCTCGACATCGCCATGCCGGGCGAGGACGGCCTCTCGCTCGCGCGCATGCTGCGCTCGCAGAGCGACATCGGGATCGTCATGCTCACCGCCGCGGCGGATGTGGTCGACCGCGTCGTCGGCCTCGAGGTCGGGGCCGACGACTACATCGCCAAGCCCTTCGACCTGCGCGAACTGCTGGCGCGGCTGCGTGCGGTGCTGCGTCGCCGGGCCGCGGCGCGCGGTGCCGGCGCTGCCGCCGCGCCCGCCGCGCAGCCGCAGCCGGGCGCCGGCGCGGGGCGGCAGGTGCGCATGGGGCGCAACATGCTCTGCCTCGACACGCGCCGCCTGCTCGACGCCGACGGCTTCGAGATCCCGCTCGCCGCCTCGGAGTTCGAGCTGCTCCGCACCTTCGCCGAGCGGCCGGGCCGCACCCTGACGCGGGAGATGCTGCTCGAGCTCGCCCATCCGCATGGCGAGGACCGCTTCGACCGCAGCATCGACGTCCGCATCACGCGCATCCGCAAGAAGATCGAGGCCGTGCCCAGCCGGCCGCAGGTCATCCGCACCGTCCGTGGGATCGGCTATGTGTTCGACCCGAGCGCGGAGCGCTGACGCCCCCGGCGGCGCGCCGGCGGCAACCCGGCCGGAGGCCGCCAGGCCCGCGCCGCCACCGGCGCCGGTCCCTGCGTCCGCCGCTGCCGCCTCGCCGGAACTGGTCCTGCTGCGCGGCATCCTCGACGCCGCGCCGGCCCGGGTCTGCGTGGTCGGGCGCGACTTCCGCTATCGCTACGTGAACCGCGAGTTCTCCGAATTCGCCCGCAAGGCGCCCGAGCAGATCCTCGGCCTGACCACCCGCGACCTTGTCGGCGAGGAGGTGGCGCGGCAGCTCGACCCCTTCGCCTTCGCCGCGCTCGCCGGCCAGACCGTCGTGCGCGAGGGCTGGATCGACTACCGCCTCAACGGCCGCAAGTACATCAACTGGCTCTTCGCCCCGATGCGCAATGCCGGCGGCGAGGTCGACGGCTTCCTCGTGATGATGCGCGACCAGACCGAGCTGCGCCGCCAGCAGGAGGAGGTCGCGCACCGCACCGCCATGCTGCAGGCGCTGCTCGACAGCCTGGCCGACGGCGTCTCCATCACCGACCACGAGGGCACGCTGCTGCTCTGCAACAGCGGCTTCCGCACGCTGTTCGAATGCGACGAGGGTTTCGCGCAGCCCGGGCTCCGGCACGTCGATTTCGTGCGGCATCGCCTGGCGCGCGGCCTGCTCTACCCGCACGAGGAGCCGGGCGCCGACGCGGCGGAGCTCGCCGAGCGGCAGTTCCGCCGGCTGGCCGAGTCCGGCGGGCGGCTCGGCGAGACCGTGCGCCTGCGCGACCGCTGGCTCGACGTTCGCCGCCGCATGCTGCCCGATGGCGGCAGCGTCAGCAGCTACATGGACATCACCGCGCAGGTCGAGGCCGAGCAGGCCCGGCGCGCGCAGCGGGAGGCGCTGCGCGAGGCGCAGCAGCTTGGCGCCATCGCCAGCCTGCTCGCCGGCGTGGCGCATGAGCTGAACAACCCGCTCTCCGTCGTCGCCGCCCAGGCGACGTTGCTGGAGGAGGAGGCGGCGGGCTCGCCGCTCGCCGACCGCGCGGCGAAGGTCAGCGCGGCGGCGCGGCGCTGCGGGCGGATCGTCGCCAGCCTGCTGGCCAGCGCGCACCGCCGCGCCCCGCGGCGGGAGCCGGTGGCGCTGCGCGATGCCGTCGCCAGCGCGCTCGACCTGCTGTCGCTGCGCATGCAGACCAACGGGGTGGAGGTCGCGGTGAGCATCCCGCGCCGGCTGCCGCGGCTGCACGGCGACATCGACCAGATCACCCACCTGCTGGCGAACCTGCTGGGCAATGCCGCCGCGGTGCTCGCAGGGCGGCCGCAGCCCAGGCGGATCACCATCGCGGCGCAGGCGGTCGGGCCGGAGCTCGTGCTGCGCGTCGCCGACAACGGGCCCGGCATTCCCGAGGCGATGCGCGAGCGCGTCTTCGACCCCTTCTTCACCACGCGCCCGGGCGGCGTCGGCACCGGCGTCGGGCTCGCCCTCTGCCGCACCATCGCGTATGACCATGGCGGCCAGATCGCGGCGGAGGAGACGCCGGGCGGTGGCGCCACCATCGTCGTCCGCCTCCCGGCCGAGCAGCCGCCGCCGCGTCGCCGCCGCGCTGCCGCGGATCCGGCCGCCGCGCCGGACGCGCCGGCGCCCTAGACCACGATCCGCGAGGACTGAATCGCGGATCGTGGTCTAGCTCGTTGTTTCGTCGCGTGATTCACGCCTGCGGGCGTTACGCCCTTCGGCGATCACGCTCTAGCCCCGCCCGCTCAGGCCGCCATGCGGTCCATGTGGTCGCGGATGCGGTACCAGCTGCCGATGAAGGGCAGCACCCAATTCGGGTTGCCCGAATAGAGCGGCCGCGTCGGGAAGTTCAGCCCGTCCAGCGCGAAGCGCTCGTTCGCCGCGCCGGCGATCTTCATCGCCGCGTTGTGGCCGAGCCAGGTCGCCATGGCGACGCCGCTGCCCTGGCAACCGGCGGCGTAGTGCACCCCGCCCTCCTCGCCGATATGCGGTAGTCCGTCGAAGGTGAAGGCGACGAAGCCGGTCCAGGCATGGGTCAGCGTCACATGCCGGAGCTCGGGGAAGCACTCCACCATCGTGTCGTGCAGCCGGAGCGCCGTCTCCTCCGCCGTCGCGGCGCGGAAGCTCGCGCGCCCGCCCCACAGCACGCGCCTGCCGTCCGGGCTCGGGCGGAAGTAGTTCAGGATGCGCTTGGTGTCCGAGATCATGCGCCGGCCGGGGAAGAGGCGGTCGATCGTCTCCCGCGGCAGCTCCTCGGTGGCGATGATGTAGCTGTTCAGCGGCACCAGGCGCCGCGCCAGCCAGGGCAGGGCGGTGCCGCGAGGGTCGAGGGAATAGCCGTTGGTCGCCACCAGCACCGCATCGGCGAGCAACTCGCCGCGCGTGGTCGCCAGGCGGAAGCCGTCGCCCGCCTTCTGGATGCCAAGCACGCGCACCTCGTCGACCAGCAGCGCGCCGGCGCGCTCGGCGGCCTGCGCCAGGCCGCGGGCGTACTTGCCGGGATGCAGGCTGCCGGTGGCCGCGGCCTTCATGCCGCCGCAGTAGAGGTCGCTGCCGAGATGCTCGCGCTGCCGCGCCTTCGGCACCATCTCCGCCGGCAGGCCGGTGAGCTCGGCGAGAAAGTCGACCTTGCGGGCCAGCTGGTCGTAGTGGCCCGGCGACCAGGCGCCGACATAGCGGCCGCAGCGCACATAGTCGCAGTCGATGCCCTCGCGCGCGATGGTCTCCTCGATGAAGGGGAAGCTCGCGGCCGCGGCCTCGACGATGGCGCGCGCGCGGTCCCGGCCGTGGTTGCGGTCGAGATCGGCGCCGGCCACCTTCAGCCCGCCCGAGACCATGCCGCCGTTGCGCGAGGAGGCGCCCCAGCCGATGCGCTCGGCGTCCAGCACGGCGACGTTGTGGCCGAGGCGCCGCAGCGTCAACGCGGCCGAGAGCCCGGCATAGCCGCCGCCCACCACGGCGACCGCGACGCGGTCCGGCAGCGGGGTGTCGCGGTCCGGCGGCTCGGCCGCCTCCCACCACCAGGGGCGGGCCTTGAAACCGGGGGCGAGGCGCGGGTCGAGGGGCGGCGGCATCGCGGATCCGTGGCCATGGGCGGCCCAGGTTCCGCGCAGCGCGCCCCCGACGCAAGGGGGCGCGTTTGCCCGCCGATCGGCCGGGCGGCATGCCGCCCTGCCCAGTGCCTGGGCGAAGCGTGGCCGCAGCCCGCCGCGCATGCCACGGCGCAGGTTGACGCCGGGCCGCGGCCAGGGGGAGCATCGGCGGACCCGTCGGAGAGCCAGGCCATGAACGTCGCGTCCCCGCCCGCATCGCTTCGCGGATGGTCGGAGGAGGAGTGGCGCATCCGCTGCGACCTCGCGGCGCTCTACCGGCTCTGCGCGCATCATCGCTGGACGGACTGGATCTTCACCCATATCAGCGCCCGCATTCCCGGGCCCGAGCACCACTTCCTGCTCAACCGCTACGGCGTGATGCACCACGAGATGCGCGCTTCCGACCTCGTGAAGATCGACGTCCACGGCAACCCGGTGGAGCCGCCGCCGGCCGACTGGGACCCCGAGGCCGGCCCGCTGGTGAATGCCGCCGGCTTCGTCATCCATTCGGCCGTGCACATGGCGCGGGAGGATGCGCAGTTCGTCATCCACACCCATACGCGCGACGGCGTCGCGGTCTCGGCCCAGCAGGAGGGGCTGCTGCCGATCAGCCAGCACGCGATGCGCTTCTGGGGCCACCTCGCCTATCACGACTACGAAGGCGTGGCGCTGGACGAGGACGAGCGGGTGCGGCTGGTCCGGGACCTCGGCACCCACAACGCGATGATCCTGCGCAACCACGGGCTGCTGGTCTGCGGCGCCGATGCGGCGGAGGCCTACGACATCCTCTACTACCTCGAGCGCGCCTGCTCGGCGCAGATCGCCGCGCAGTCCGGCGGCGCGGCGCTGGTGCTGCCGCCGCTGGCGGTGCGGGAGAAGGTGGCCGCGCAGTTCCAGGCCGAGCGCTACCGGCGCAACCGCGCCATCGGCTGGATCGCCGCGCTGCGCCTGGTCGAGGGCGACACCCCCGACTACCGCGCCTGACGCGCGCCGCAGGGACCGCACCGCAGGCATGCTCCGCCACATCGTGCAGCGGCTGCTGCTGACCATCCCCGTGCTGTTCGGCGTGCTGCTGATCGGCTTCCTGCTGATGCAGGTGGTGCCGACGGACGCCGCGACGGTGCGCGCCGGGCCTTCCGCCACGCCGGACGTGATCGAGGCGATCCGCGCCGATCTCGGCCTCGACGAGCCGCTGGCGGTGCAGTTCGCGCTCTATCTCGGGCGGCTGCTGCGCGGCGACCTCGGCGTCTCGATCATCAACAACGTGCCCGTGGCGCAGGAGCTCGCCGCCACCATCGGCCCGACGGTGGAGCTGATGGCGGCGAGTCTCGTCTGGGCCATCCCGCTCGGCATCTTCATGGGCACGATCGCGGCCTATCGTCGCGGCTCGCTGCTCGACCGCGCCATCATGGCGGTGAGCGTGGGCGGCGTCTCGGTGCCGGTCTTCTTCCTCGGCCTGGTGCTGATCTGGTTCGTCGGGTTCAAGTGGCAGTTGCTGCCCTTCACCGGGCGCGGCGGCCCGCTCTGGACGATGGAGGGGCTGCGCGCGATCATCCTGCCCGCAATCACCCTGGGCGGCGTCTTCGTCGGGCCGGTCGCGCGCATGACGCGCGGCGCGGTGGTGGAGGTGCTCTCGGCCGACCATGTCCGCACCGCCCGCGCCAAGGGCCTCGGGGAGCGGGCGGTGGTGCTGCACCATGCGCTGCGCTGCGCGCTGATCCCGGTGGTGACGCTGATCGGGCTGCAGATCGGCTTCCTGCTCGGCGGCGCGGTGGTGACGGAGACGGTCTTCTCCTGGCCCGGGGTCGGGCGACTGGCGGTCGGCGCCATCCTTTCCTCCGACATCCCGATGGCGCAGGGCACGATCATCCTGCTCTCGCTCGGCTTCCTGATGATCAACCTGGTCGTGGACATCCTCTACGCCGCGCTCGACCCCCGGATCCGCGCCGCATGAGCGCGACCGCCGGGACACGCGGTGCCGCGCCGCGCGCCGCCGCCGCGCCGCCCGCCGCGCCGTCGCGGCCGCCGCCGGGCGTGCTGCGGCGGCTGCTGCGCGACCCGGCGGCCGCGGTCGCCTTCGTCGCGGTCGTGCTGATCCTGCTGGCGGCGATCCTTGCGCCGGTGCTCGCGCCGTCCGATCCCTACGACAACGACCTCTCGCGGGCGATGCAGCCGCCGGGCAGCCCCGGCCTGCCGCTCGGCGCCGACGTGCAGGGGCGCGACCTGGTCACCCGGCTGCTCTACGGCCTGCGCGTCTCGCTCATGCTCTCGCTGGTGGCGACGCTGAGCGGCGGCGCCGTCGGCGCGCTGCTCGGCTTCCTCGCCGCCTTCCACCGCGGCTGGCTCGACGGGCTGATCATGCGGGTGATGGACGTGCTGCTGTCCTTCCCGGCGATCCTGGTCGGGCTGGCGCTGGCGGCGATCTTCGGCCCGGGCCTGCTGCCCGTGGTGCTGGCGCTGGCGATCGCCACGGTGCCGCTGATGGCGCGCATCGTGCGCGGCAGCGCGCTGGTGGTCATGGGGCTCGACTACGTCGCCGCGGCGCGCACGCTCGGCACCTCGGACGGGAAGCTGATCCTGCGGCATGTCGCGCCGAACTGCCTCTCGCCCATTCTCGTCTTCACCACGCTGCGTTTCGGCCAGGTGATCCTGCTCGGTTCCGCGCTCTCCTTTCTCGGCATGGGGGCGCAGCCGCCGCTGGCCGAGCTCGGCGCCATGGCGAGCGAGGGGCGGAACTTCCTGTTCTTCGCGCCCCACATCGCCGTGGTGCCCTGCGTGGCGATCTTCGCGATCGTGCTGGCCTTCAACGTGCTCGGCGATGCGCTGCGCGATGCGCTGGATCCGCGCCTCAGCTTCTGACAAACCGCTCAAGGTCCGGGAGAAAGAGATGCTTCGAACCCTGCTCGCCGCGGCGCTGATGGCGCTCTCGGCCGGCGTCGCGCTGGCCCAGCCGGCCCCGCGCAACACGCTGGTGGTGCTGCGCGAGATCGACGCCGACCGCTACGACCCGGCGCGCTCCACCGCCCGCTCGGCCGGCGAGAGCCTCTACATGATGAGCGACACGCTGGTCTCGCTCGACTGGGACATGAAGACGATCCGCCCCGGCCTCGCCGAGCGGTGGGAGGTCAGCGAGGACGGCAAGACCTACACATTCCATCTCCGCCGCGACGTCACCTTCTGCGACGGCAAGCCCTTCACGGCGCGCGACGTCGTTTATTCCATCAACCGCTGGATCGCGCCCGAGACGCGCAGCCCGGTGCGTTGGCGCGCGGGGCCGGTGAAGGAGATCCGCGCCAGGGACGACCACACGGTCGAGTACGAGCTCAGCGAGCCCTTCGGCGAGCTGCTCTACCAGCTGACGCTGTTCTTCGCCTCCATCGTCGACGAGGCGACGGTCGAGAAGCTCGGCCAGAATTTCGGCGTGCAGGGCTTCAACGGCACCGGCCCCTATTGCTGGGTGAGCTGGACGCCGCGGCAGGAGCTGGTGCTGCAGCGCCACCCGAACTACCGCTGGGGCCCGCCGATCTACCAGAACCCGGCGCCGCAGGTGGACCGCGTGATCTGGCGCGTGGTGCCCGAGAGCCAGACCCGGCTCGCCGCGCTGCAGACCGGCCAGGCCGACGTGACGCAGTACATCCCGGCCATCGCCATCCCGCAACTGCGGCGCCTGCCCATGGTCCGGATGTCGACGCAGGAGAACTACTTCTGGGACCACTTCCTGGGCTTCAAGGTGGACAAGCCCGTGGTGAACGACCCGGCGATCCGTCGCGCGGTGAACCAGGCCGTGAACAAGGCCGCGCTGGTGCAGGCGGTGTGGTTCGGCAATGCCGTGCCGGCCGATGCCTACCTCAACCCCAACACTGCCGGCTTCGACACCGAGGCGGCGACCCTCGTGCCGCGCTTCGACCCCGAGGCGGCGCGGCGCACGCTCGATGAGGCGGGCTGGCGCATGGGCGCCGACAACGTGCGCGCCAAGGACGGGCAGCGCGCGAGCTTCCTGGTCTATGCGATCAACACCCAGGTCGGGCGGCAGTACCTCGAGGCGATCCAGGCCGATCTCCGTCGCATCGGCATCGAGATGCGCATCCAGCTCTGGGACGCGACGGTGGGCTGGGGCAAGCTGGCGACGCAGGAGTTCGACGCCTTCATCATGTCCTACCCCTATGTCACGGCGACGGACGGCTTCTCGCTCTACTTCGACAGCCGCAACCGGCCGACGCCGAACCGCATGAACTGGAACGACCCGGCGACGGACGAGGCGCTGACCCGGGCGAAGACGGCGCTCGACCCCGCGGTGCGCGCGGCGGCGATCGCCGAGGCGCAGCGCATCGTCGCCAGCAACAATGTCTGGCTGCCGATCGCGCGCGAGCAGATCTGGGTGGCGTCGTCGCAGCGGGCCGAGGGCGTGCGCGCGCACGGCATCTACGGCGTGGCCCTCTACAAGGGCCTCGACATCCGGCTGGCGCGTTGAAGGGGAGGCGAGACATGCCCGTATCCGTCGTCCGCAACGCCGATGTCGTCCTGGCCTGGGACGCATCGGCCAGGCAGCACGTCTATGTCACCGGCGCCGATATCGCCTATGAGGACGGCCGGCTCTCCTTCGTCGGGCGCGGCTATGCCGGGCCCGTGCACGAGGAGACCAGCGGCGCCGGCATGATGGTCATGCCCGGCCTCGTGAACATCCATTCCCACCCGTCGAGCGAGCCGATGAACAAGGGCTTCACCGACGAGGTGGGCTCGCCCGGCCTCTACAACTCCTCGCTCTACGAATACCTGCCGATCTTCCGGCCCGATCCCTCCGCCGTGCATGCCTGCGTGAAGGTGGCGATCAGCGAGCTGCTGCTTTCCGGCGTCACCACGCTGGCCGATCTCTCCATGGCGCATCCGGGCTGGCTCGACCTGCTGGCCGAGAGCGGCATGCGGGTCTGCATCGCGCCGATGTTCCGCTCCGCGCGCTGGTACACGAAGAACGGCCATGTCGTGGAATACGCCTGGGACGAGAAGGCCGGCGTGAAGGCGATGGAGGAGGCCTTCACGCTGATCGAGCGCGCCGAGCAGCACCCCTCCGGCCGGCTCTTCGGCATGGCGGTGCCGGCGCAGATCGACACCTGCACGCCGGAGCTGCTGAAGGACAGCCGCGACGAGGCGAAGCGGCGCGGCGTCTCGTGGCAGATCCACGCGGCGCAGGCGGTGGCGGAGTTCCACGAGATCACGCGGCGGCACGGCTACACGCCGATCCAGTGGCTGCATCAACAGGGATTGCTGGATGAGCGCGCGATCATCGGCCATGGCATCTTCCTCGACAGCCATCCGCTGACGCCCTGGCACACCAAGGACGACCTCTCGATCCTGGCGGAGACGGGCACGACGGTGGCGCATTGCCCGACCGTCTTCGCGCGGCGCGGCATCACCATGAAGACCTTCGGCCAGTACAAGCGCGCCGGGGTGAACATGGGCGTCGGCACGGATACCTATCCGCACAACATGCTGGATGAGATCCGCCTCGCGGCCTATCTCGCGCGCACCCAGGCAATGGATCCGCGCAGCCTGACGACGACGGAGCTCTTCGAGGCCGCGACCATCGGCGGCGCCAAGGCGCTGGGGCGCGACGACATCGGCCGGCTCGCCCCGGGCTGCCGTGCCGACTTCGTGCTGGTGGACGTGACGCACCCGATGATGCGCCCGACGCGCGACCCAGTGCGCAGCCTGATCTATGCCGCGGGCGATCGCGCCGTGAAGGCGGTCTATGTCGACGGCCAGAAGGTGGTCGAGGACGGCGAGGTCCTGACCATGGACTACCGCGCCGCCGCCGCCGAGCTGCATGAGGCGCAGAAGCGCGCCGCGCTCAAGGTGCCCGAGCTCGACTGGGCGCATCGCAGCGCCGACAAGGTTTCTCCCCCCAGCTTCCTCTGGACGTAGTGAGGCTTCAGCGGAGCCGCGCGGGAAGGGAGCAGAAAAAGGAGGGTTGGGGTCAAGGGGAAGGGAGTTCTCTCCCTTCCCCTTGGCGTCACGCCGCGCAGCGCACCAGCCGGCCCGGCAGCGCGCCCGTCGCCACGCCGTCGCGGTAGGTCACCTGCCCGGACTGGATCGTCGCCGCATAGCCCGTCACGCGCTGCACCAGGCGCCGCCCGCCCGCCGGCAGGTCGTACTGCATGGCCGGCTTCTGCAGCGCCAGGCGATCGAAGTCGATCACGTTCACATCCGCCTTCATGCCCGGCGCCAGCAGGCCGCGATCGTGCAGCCCCGCCGCGCGGGCGGTGTCGGAGGTGAGGCGCCGCACCAGCTCCTGCACCGGGATCGTGCCCTCCTTCCGGTCGCGGCCCCAATGGGTCAGCAGGAAGGTCTGGAAGCTGGCATCCGAGATGAAGCCGACATGCGCGCCGCCGTCGGAGAGGCCGACGATGGTGTTCGGATGCTTCAGCAGCTCGGCCGAGGGGGCGAGGTCCCAGTTCTGGTAGTTGGTCAGCGCGCAGTAGATGAAGCTGCGGCCCTCGTCGGCCAGCAGCATGTCGTAGGCGACCTCCTCCGGCCGGCGTCCCTCGCGCGCGGCCTGCGCCTCGATGCTGCTCTCCCGCGGCGGGGTGTAGTTCGGCGGGTCGGCGAAGGGGAACATGCGGTCCCAGAGGATGCGGCGGATCAGCGCGAAGTTGCTGCCCTCGAAGCGGTCCTCGGTGGTGATCCGCGCGCGCACGGCCGGGTCGCGCATGGCGGCCACCCGCTGCTCCAGCGGCAGGTGCGCGATCGCCTTGTAGGTCTCGGTGCCGCTGAAGGGGTTCTGGCTGCCGGTCAGCCCCATCAGGATGCCGATGGCGCGCGGCGGGAAGACGGGGCGGATGTTCACGCCCTCCGCCGCGGCCTTGTTGGAGAGCGCGAGCAGCACCTTCCAGTGCTCGGTGCGGTCGTGGCGCGCGGTCAGCGTGAAGACCATCGGGCGCCCGGCCTTCTCGGCGACGCGGCGCAGCAGGGCGAACTCGGTCTCGGGGTCGGGCTGGTTGAAGTCGGAGACCGCCTCGATGAAGCCCATGCCGGCGCTGCGCAGCCCCTCGGCGATGCCGGAGAGCTCCTCCTCCTGCGCGCGCAGGGTCGGCGTGAAGTCGCCCTTCAGCGTCTTGTGGCTGATGGTGCGGCTGGTGGAGAAGCCGAAGGCGCCGGCGCGCACGGCCTCGGCGACGATGTCGCGCATCTGCGCGATGTCGGCCTGGTTGGCGTTCTCCAGCGCCAGCGCGCGCTCGCCCATGACGTAGACGCGAACCGCGGCATGCGGCACCAGCGCGCAGAGGTCGATGTCGCGCGGCTTGGCGTCCAGCACGGCGAGGTATTCGGCGAAGCTGTTCCAGCGGAAGTCGAGCCCCTCGGCCAGCACCGGGCCGGGGATGTCCTCGACGCCTTCCATCAGCTCGATCAGCGTGCCTTCCTGGCCGGTGCGCACCGGGGCGAAGCCGACGCCGCAATTGCCCATCACCGCCGTCGTCACGCCGTGCAGCGCGGAAGGGGCGAGGTGGCTGTCCCACACCGCCTGGCCGTCGTAGTGGGTATGGATGTCGACGAAGCCCGGCGTCACCAGCTTGCCGCGGGCGTCGATCTCCTCGGCGCCCTTCGCGTCCAGGGCGGGGCCGATGGCGGCGATGCGGCCGCCTGCGATGGCCAGGTCGGCCTCGACCGGGGCGGCGCCCGAGCCATCCATGACGGTGCCGCGGCGGATGACGATGTCGGCCTCGATGCGTGCCATGTCCGGAGTTCCTCCTGCGTCGCAATCGATAGTAAGCCAGCTTACTGTCGGTTCCAAGTCGGACGTCCGATGCGCCTTGGGGCCTGCCGCGACGCCGGGGCAGGGGGTATGTCTCCGGCCCCCGACCGGCCCGGAATGGAGACAGCCGATGCAGCTCGCCGCCCTCGACCACGCCTTCGACACCCTGCTGGTCCAGGAGCCCGAGGCGAACATCCTCCAGGTCACCCTCAACCGCCCGGAGCGGGCGAATGCCTTCACCACCCGCATGGGCGAGGAGCTGGTCGCGGTCTTCCAGGCGCTGGAGGCCGAGCCCGCCGCCTATCGCTGCGTCGTGCTGACCGGCGCGGGGGAGCGCGCCTTCTGCGCCGGCGCCGACCTGAAGGAACGCGACGGCATGACGGACGAGGCCTTCGCGAAGCAGCACTACCTCTTCGAGCGCATGGCCCGCGCGGTGCTGGCCTGCCCGCCGCCGCTGCTGGGTGCGATCAACGGCGCGGCCTTCGCCGGCGGGCTCGAATTGGCGCTCTGCTGCGACTTCGCCTACGCGTCGGAAACCGCGCGCTTCGCGCTGACCGAGGTGACGCTCGGCATCATGCCCGGCGCCGGCGGCACGCAGAACCTGCCGCGCACCATCGGCGAGCGCCGCGC
>CAYNYQ010000071.1:0-17753 GCA_964401305.1 uncultured Acetobacteraceae bacterium
GAGGGCGCGGATGCGGCCCTGGCCGAGGCGCCGGTGGGCCAGGCGCCGGTGGCCGAGGCGCCGGCGCGATCGAAGCCCGCCGTCGCCGCCGCACCCGCCGCGCCGCGCCCGAGTGCCGAGGACGGCCTGCCCGCCCTCGCCCGCCGCTTCGTCGAGGAGGGCCGCAGCCTCTTCTTCGACGTCGGCACGCTGCGCGAGACGCAGTTCACCGGCATCCCGAACGTCGCCGCCAACCTGGCGCGCGAGATCGTCGCCGCCGGCCTGCCCTGCGGCTTCTTCATCGGCGAGAACGAGCTGCGCCCGGACCACGTGCGCTTCCTGCTCGAAAGCGGCGGCGGCGCCTATTTCGGCTACCACCACCAGCTCGGGCAGAGCATCGACGGCTCGCTGCTCGGCGCCGTGCGCGCCGCGGCGGGCCGCACCGTCGGCCTCTTCCCGGCGGAGAAGCCCTTCCACCGCATGTTCGACGTGGAAGCGCAGGTGCTGCACGACTTCTCCACCGTCGTGACGCCCTTCTTCCACCTGCGCGCCACGACCGAGCTGCACGGCGCGAGCCTGCTGCGCGACATCGCCAGCAACGATGTCAGCTTCTGCGTCTCGACCGCGACGGCGGAGTACCTGCGCCGCCTCTGCCCCGAGCAGGCGGAGGGGGTGGCGGTGGCGCTGAACGGCGTGCGCTGGCCGGACCGCTTCGGGCGCCTCGCCGACCGGCTCTACGGCAACCTCGCCTTCGAGCCCTATGTCGTGATCCTGGGCACGATCGAGCCGCGCAAGAACCTCGACATCGTCTTCCGCGCGCTGGCGCAGGACCGCGGGCTGCTCCGCCGCTACCGCTGGATCTTCATGGGCAAGGAGGGCTGGCTGTTCGACTTCGGCCAGGCGGTGTCGCGCCATCTCGGCGCGATGCCGGAGAACTTCACCTATGCGGGGTTCGTCAGCGAGTTCAAGAAATACGCCCTGCTGCGCTTCGCCGCCTTCACCGTCTATCCCTCGCTGTTCGAGGGCTTCGGCCTGCCGATCGCGGAGTCCTTCAGCCTGGGCACGCCCTGCGCGCACTCCGCCTCCTCCTCCATGCCGGAGGTCGCCGGCGATGCCGGCTTCGCCTTCCTGCCGGAGAGCGCGGAGGACCTGCTCTCGGCGATCTACCGCCTGGAGGCCGAGCGGGAGCGCGACGCGGCCGACCTCGCCGCGCGCTGCCGCGCCCAGGCGGCCGCCTTCAGCTGGCAGCGCATGCTGGCAACCATCCTGGCCGAGGTCATGGCGCGCAGGCCGGCCGAGGCGGATGCCGCCCGGGTGGCCCGGCCATGAGCGACGCCCCCGCCCCGCCGCGCGAGCCCGTCTCCCGCGCGCTGCCCCGCGTGGCGCAGAGCCGCGCGCTGCTCGGCAGCTTCGACGCGCTCGACCACGGCTACGAGGCGAGCGGATGGGTCTTCGACGTGGCCCAGCCGGCACGCCATTGCCTGGTCGAGCTGCGCATCGACGGCCGCCCGGTGGCGCAGGTGGAGGCGAACATGCCCCGCCCCGACCTGCGCGCCTTCCGCATCCGGCCCGACAGCGGCTTCCGCATCACCGTGCCGGCCGGCGAGTTCGACGGCGTGATCCGCAACGCCGAGGTCTTCGTGCTGCCGGAGAACCTGCGAATCGGCACGGCGCGCCCGCTCGCCGCGGTCATCCTCGACCACAAGACCTATCCGAAGACCTTCTCGGTCGACAGCATCCTCAAGCTGCAGGACGGCGAGCTGGACTACGACCGGCTGTTTCCCGCCGCCTTCCTGCAGCGCCACGGCGTGCGCGCGGCGGTGGCCTATGCCTATCTCTGGCTGCTGAAGCGGCCGCCCGACCGCTCCGGCTGGGACCACTACTCGGAGCGCATCCTGGCCGGGGAACTCGGGCTCGGCACCTTCCTCCGCGACCTCGCGGCCAGCGAGGAGGCGCAGCGCGCGCGCCGCTCCGGCATCGATCTCGGCGCCGAATTCGAGGCGGTGCTGGCCGCCGCCGCGCGCCTGCCGCAAGCCCCTCCCGGCGGCTGAGGGGCCCGGGGGCCGCTCCGCGCGCCGCATCGGCGTCACCCTGCCCAGGGCGGCCTCATCCCGGCCGCGTGAGGAACTGCGCCGCGAATCCTGGCGTTGGAGGGCCTCCCCCCAGAACGGCAGGATGCGCACAAGGTCATGGCCTTCGACGTCTCGTTTTTCGACTCCCGGAGCGACTGGCTCGACCGCGCCGGATGGATGCCCGGCACCCTCGCCGCCGACGCCGCTTCGACCCTCGAGGCCATGCTGCCGCCGGCCTGGCGCACGGGCCCGCTCGAGGCGGCGTTCGGCCCGGATCCCTTCGCCGGCGCCGATATCGGCGGGCTTGCCGACCTGGCCGCGGTGCTGCCGCCGGATCTTGCCGGCCCCGACGCGACGGGCGAGGTGCCGACCGGCGCCGCCACGATGACGCGGGAGGAGGCCTTCACCGGCGCCGCGCTCTCGGCCGCGGCGCGCATCGTCCGCGCCATCGGCCCGGAGGCCGAGACGGTCTCGGTGGATGGCCGCGGCTTCGCGGTGGTCGACCGCTACGACGACCCGGCCACCGGCTTCGACGCCATCCGGCTGCGCGCGCTGGAGGGCGACACGGAGGTCTTCGTGCTGGATGGGCTCGAGGTCGGCTCGGCGCCCGATACCTTCGCCGCGTTGACGCTGGCCGAGACCCAGGCCGGCTCGCCGGAATTCCAGCGCCTGGTCGGCGATGCGCGTGATGCGGCGCTCGCCGGGCGCGGGCTGGAGCTGGTCGGCCCGAGCCTCGGCGGCGCGCTGGCGCAGGTCGCCGCCTACGAGACGGCCGAGGCGCTGCGCGCCGCCGGCGCGCCGCCGGAGACCGGCGCGATCCGCCTGGTCACCGTCGATGCGCTCGGCGGGCGCGACGCGGCGGAGGCGATCAACGGCGGCGGCCTCGATCCCGAGGTGCTGGCGGCGCTGAACGCGGTGAACCTGCGCACCGAGGGCGACCTGGTCTCCCGCATCGGCAGCCATCTCGGCGAGACGATCACCTTCCGCCCCGTCGACCGCGACGGCAACCCGGTGGCGCTGGCGCCGGAGGAGACGCATGTGAACGTCGAATCCCTGCTCGCCACGCTGCGCAGCGACGCGCTCTTCGCCGCCGGCATGCGCGGGGCGCCCGAGGAGATCGGCGGTCTCGCGCGGCTCTCCGACCTTGCCGCCGGTCGCTTCGTGGAGGCGGCGAACGGCAGCGGGCTGCTCGAGGCCGGCGAGGGCGACATCCCGCTGCAGGCGCCGGGCACGGCGCGCTTCGATGCGACGGGCACGCAATGGGGGCTGGACGCCGACCAGGACGGCATCACGGACCTGGTCGTCGGGCTCTCGGCAATGCCCGCGGATACCTCCGACCTCGTCTTCGGCTGAGCGGCGCCGCGGGGGCGCCGCCCGGCGGCGTCACCCGCCCCAGGCGATGAAGGCGCCGTTGCGGTAGCCGGAGGCGGCCTTGCCGTAGCCGAGCGGCGCCGTGCCGTCGGGCAGCATCACGCGCCCGCCCGCGGCCTCGAGCACCGCCTGGCCGGCGCCGGTGTCCCACTCCATGGTCGGGCCGAAGCGCGGATAGACATCCGCCTGCGCCTCGGCGACGAGGCAGAATTTGAGCGAGGAGCCGATCGAGCGGCGCTCGCCGATCGGCAGGCCGTCCAGGAAGCGCTGCGTCTCCGGGTCGAGATGCGAGCGGCTGGCGACGGCGACGACGTCGCTCGCCGGCCGCTTGCGCACCGCGATGGGCGTGCCCGCCGCGCCGGCCGAGACCGCGCCCGCCGCATCGGTGGGCGCGACGGCATGCATCGCCGCGCCCGCCCCGGCCGCGCCGAGCCAGAGCCGGCCGAGCGCCGGGGCATAGACCACGCCGGCGCGCGGCCGGTTGCCGGCGATGACCGCGATGTTCACCGTGAATTCGTGCGTGCGCGTCAGGAACTCCTTCGTGCCGTCGAGCGGGTCGACGAGCAGGAAGGTTTCGCCCCCGGCACCGAGGCCCTCGGCCGTCACCGCCGCCTCCTCCGAGATGACCGGCACGCCGGCGAAGGCGCGGGCGAGGCCCGCCGCGATCACCGCCTCGGCGGCGAGGTCGGCGGCGGTGAGCGGGCTGCCGTCCTGCTTCTGCTCGGCCGCGACCGGGCCGGCATAGATGCGCATGATGGCGGCGCCGGCGGCGACGGCGATGTCGGCGAGGGTGAGCGCGGCCTGCCTGAGGGCGGCGGGATCGAGCGAGAGGCTGGTCATGCAAGGTTCCTGCTCGCACGCGGCGTGGCGCCGCGGCATCGTCTCGGGCGGATCGGGCAATTTTCATGGCCGCGACGCAACCGCGCGCTGGCCGGTCAAACAATCTTAGGCTACTGCCGCTAGTTGAAGAACCCCCCATCGTGCAGCGCCTTCCTGGAGTTTTCCGATGCAGCCCGCCGCCCTCGGATCCAAGCTGACACCGCATCTCCGGCGCCTCGAGGCGGAGTCGATCGCGATCATCCGCGAGGTCGCCGCATCGTTCCGCAATCCTGTCATGCTCTACTCCATCGGCAAGGATTCCGGGGTGATGCTGCACCTGGCGATGAAGGCCTTCGCGCCGGGCAAGCCGCCCTTCCCGCTGCTGCACGTGGACACCACGTGGAAGTTCCGCGAGATGATCTCCTTCCGCGACGCCCTGGCGAAGCGTCTCGGCCTCGACCTGATCGTCTACACCAACGAGGAAGGTGTCAGGCGGGGCATCAATCCGATCGCCTCGGGATCGGCGCTGCACACCCAGGTGATGAAGACCGAGGCGCTGAAGCAGGCGCTCGACAAGTACCAGTTCGACGCGGCCTTCGGCGGCGCCCGCCGCGACGAGGAGAAGTCCCGCGCGAAGGAGCGCATCTTCTCCTTCCGCGGCGAGGGGCACAGCTGGGACCCGCGCAACCAGCGGCCCGAGCTCTGGAACCTGTTCAACACCCGCGTCCGCCAGGGCGAGAGCATCCGCGTCTTCCCGCTCTCCAACTGGACCGAGTTCGACGTCTGGGACTACGTGCTGGCCGAGGAGCTGCCGGTGGTGCCGCTCTACTTCGCCAAGCCGCGGCCGGTGGTGAAGCGCTCCGGCACCTGGATCATGGTCGACGACGACCGCCTGCCGCTGAACCCGGGCGAGGTGCCGCAGATGGAGTGGGTGCGCTTCCGTACCCTCGGCTGCTACCCGCTCTCCGGCGCCGTCGAGAGCCGGGCCGAGACGCTGGAGGCGATCATCGCCGAGATGCGCGGCGCCCGCACCAGCGAGCGCCAGGGCCGCCTCATCGACACCGACGAGGAGGCCTCGATGGAGAAGAAGAAGCGCGAGGGGTATTTCTGATGCACCGCGTGGCGCTGGAGGCCTGACCCGATGGATACGAACGCCTATGCCGCCCGCGGCGGCGAGACCCAGGCCCATGGCCTGCTGCGCTTCCTCACCTGCGGCTCGGTGGACGACGGCAAGTCGACCCTGATCGGCCGGCTGCTCTACGACAGCCAGCTCATCATGGAGGACACGCTCAACAGCCTCGAGAAGGACAGCCGCAAGCACGGCACCACCGGCGAGGAGATCGACCTCGCCCTGCTGGTCGACGGCCTCGAGGCCGAGCGGCAGCAGGGCATCACCATCGACGTCGCCTACCGCTTCTTCAACACGCCGCGCCGCAGCTTCATCGTCGCCGACACGCCGGGCCACGAGCAGTACACCCGCAACATGGCGACGGGCGCGTCGAACTCCGACCTCGCCATCATCCTGATCGATGCGCGCAAGGGCGTGCTGACGCAGACCAAGCGGCACAGCTTCATCTGCTCGCTGCTCGGCATCCGCCACGTGGTGGTGGCGGTGAACAAGATCGACCTGGTCGGCTTCTCGCAGGACGTCTTCGACCGGATCGTCGGCGACTACCTGACCTTCGCCGCGCAGCTCGGCTTCCGCTCCATCGTGCCGATCCCGATCTCGGCGCGCTACGGCGACAACGTCACCCAGCGCTCGGGCAACATGCCCTGGTACCGCGGCACCACGCTGGTCAACCACCTCGAGACGGTCGATGTCGAGCACGAGGCGGCGGACAAGCCCTTCCGCTTCTCGGTGCAGTGGGTGAACCGCCCGAACCTCGACTTCCGCGGCTTCTCCGGCACCATCGGCTCGGGCCGCATCGCCCGCGGCGACCAGCTGGTGGTGGCGGCCAGCGGCAAGACCAGCCACGTCACCCGCATCGTCACCGCCGACGGCGACCTCGAGACGGCGGGGGCCGGCGATGCCGTGACCATCTGCCTCGCCGACGAGATCGACATCATGCGCGGCGACCTGCTCTGCCCGCCCAGCAGCCGGCCCGCGGTGGCCGACAGCTTCGCCGCGCACGTGCTCTGGATGGACGAGGAGCCGATGCTCCCCGGCCGCCAGTACCTGATGCGCATCGGCAACCTCTGGACCCCGGCCTCCATCACCTCGATCAAGCACGGGGTGAACGTGAACACGCTGGAGCACGAGGCGGCGCGCCAGATCGAGCTGAACGGCATCGCCTTCTGCAACATCAACACGGCCAAGCCCGTCGCCTTCGATCCCTACGAGGAGAACCGCTCGACCGGCGCCTTCATCCTGGTCGACCGCTTCACCAACCAGACCGCCGGCGCCGGCCTCGTCTCCTTCGCGCTGCGCCGCGCCACCAACATCCACCACGAGGGCTTCCTGGTCAGCAAGGAGTCCCGCGCGGCGCTGCTGCACCAGAAGCCGGCGATCCTCTGGTTCACCGGCCTCTCGGGCAGCGGCAAGTCCACCGTCGCCAAGCTGCTCGAGCAGGAGCTGCTGCGCATGGGCCGCCTGACCATGACGCTCGACGGCGACAACATCCGCCACGGCCTGAACAAGGACCTCGGCTTCACCGACGCCGACCGCGTGGAGAACGTGCGCCGCATCGGCGAGGTCTCGAAGCTCTTCGTCGAGGCGGGCGTGATCGTGCTCTGCAGCTTCATCTCGCCCTTCCGGGCGGAGCGGCAGATGGTGCGCGAGCTGGTCGAGCCCGGCGAGTTCATCGAGGTCTTCGTCGACACCCCGATCGAGGAGTGCATGAAGCGCGACCCGAAGGGGCTCTACGCCAAGGCGAAGGCGGGCGCGATCCCGAACTTCACCGGCATCGACAGCCCCTACGAGGCGCCGGAGCAGCCGGAGATCGTGCTGAAGACCGTCGGCACCACGCCCGAGGCGCTGGCCCAGCAGGTCATCGCCAGGCTGCGCGAGCTGGGCCACACGCTGTAGCCCCTGGCGGCGGCGGGGGTCACGGCTCCCGCCAGCCCGCCTCCGGGTCCAGCGGGAAGACCGGGCGGGGCAGGCGCTGCCAGGCGAAGCGCTCCAGCACGGGGCTGGTCAGCCCGGGCGCGTCCACCTCGAAGATCCGATCCGGCGGCGCGACCTCGTCGAAGCCGGCGCGGAAATGCCCGCGGCTCTTCACCACCACGGTGCGCGCCGCCGCGAGGTCGATGCCGTGCATCTCCAGCATGCGCGGCTCGTGGCATTGCCGGCGCAGGCTGCAGACCACGACCCGCAGGCCCGAGCCCTCCAGCGCCAGCAGCGCCGAAGGGCCGAGGTCGAAGCGCCGCCCGGCCATGGTGCCGCGCCGCCCCACGCCCTGCCCGTCGCGCAGCGCCAGCACCCGCGCCGGCGCGGCGAAACGCTTCGAGAATTCGCTCTCGACGCGGTTGAACACCGCCGGGTCGAGCCGCGCGCCCTCGCCCGCGGCATGCGCCTCGGTCGCCAGCGCCGGGTCGACGAAATTGCCCAGCACCACGCCCGCCGCGCCGGCGCGGTGCAGCGCCTCCAGCAGCCAGGCCGTGTTGCCGCGCCCGCCGCCGCCGGGATTGTCGGCCGCATCGGCAAGGATGACCGGCGGGTGGTCGCCGCGCCCGGCCCGCAGCGCGAGCGCCGTCGCCTCCTCCAGTGGCATCAGCCGCCGCGCATAGCGCTGCCGGTCGGCCCAGGCCCGGCGCGCCAGGTCGAGCGCCGCGGCGCGCGCCGCGCCCGCATCGCCGCCACGCGCCGTCACCGTCACCGTCATCCCGCATTTCGGCAGGTCGGAGAAGACGAAGCCGCCGGTGACGGAGGCATTGGCGATGCGCGGGTCCGTCGCCATCAGTGTCTCCGCCGCGCGGACCAGGTCGGCATAGGGCCCCTCGGCCGTCAGCAGCGTGGTCGAGGGCGGGCAGAGCGGCAGGCGGATGAAGGCGCGGGCGAAGCGCTCGCCGCCGAGCCGCTCGCGCAGCAGGTCGGCGCATTCCGCGGCGCGCGCGGCCATGTCGACATGCGGGTTCGTGCGGTAGGCGACGAAGGCATCGACGCTCTCGATCAGCCGTTCGCTCACGTTGCAGTGAAGATCGTGCGAGCACACCACCGGCACGGCGGGCCCGAGGATGCGGCGGACCATGGCGGCAAGCGTGCCGTCGCTGTCCTCGTCGCCGGTCGCGCTGCTCGCGCCGTGGCTGGCGATGTAGACGCCATCGAGCGGCAATGCGGCGGCGAGGCCGCGCGCCATCTCGTCGAGGAAGCCGTGCAGCACCGCCTGCGCGATCGGCCCGCCCGGCGGCGCGGCAGCCACCAGCACCGGTACCGGCGTCCACGGTCCGGTCGCGTCCATGCGGCGGTAGAAGCCGGCGATCTCGCCCGGCATGTGGCTGGTCTCGGCCCGCGCCAGCGCGCTCATCGCCGCGCCGCGCACGATGCACTGCTTCTCGAAATCCTCGAGCGTCGTTGGCGGGGCGAAGGCATTCGCCTCGAGATGCAACCCCAGCACCGCGATCCGCGGCGCCGTGCCCGTCGCTGCCCCTCCCGTCATGGTGCCCCCCGATTTGCCCTTCGCGCCGCCCTGTATAGACTGGTCGCCGAAGACGGGGGATGGCCAGGATCGTGGAGGCGACCGGGCACAACCAGGCGGGGAACACCGCATCGCAGCTGCCGCCGGCCTTGGCGGCGGCGCGCGATGCGGCCTGCGGGGCCGGATGAGCAGCGGACAGGATCTCTCGCCCGCCCTCGCCGCGATCGCGGCCGGCGTGCCGCGCGCCGCCGCGCCGCGGCTCGACGTGCGCGTCGGCGCGCCCGACCTGCGACCCTGGCTCGGCGGCAACGTCATCCCCGGCGTCTGGAGCTTCGCGGCGCCGGCGCCGGGGCCGCATGTCGCCGTGGTGGCGCTGACGCATGGCAACGAGATCGGCGGCGCCGTGGCGATGGAGCGCTGGCTGCGGCAGGGGCTGCGGCCGGCGCGCGGGCGGCTCTCGCTGGTCCTGGCGAACCTCGCCGCCTTCGCGCGCTTCGACCCCGAGGACCCGACCGCGAGCCGCTTCGTCGACGAGGACATGAACCGGCTCTGGGACACGGAGACGCTGGAGGGTGGGCGGCGCAGCTGCGAGCTCGCCCGCGCCCGCGTGCTGCGGCCGCTCTTCGAGACCGTCGACGTGCTGCTCGACCTGCACTCGATGCTCTGGCCCTCGGACCCGCTGATCCTCGCCGGGCAGGCGCCGCGGGCCTGGCGGCTCGGCCTCGCGCTCGGCGCGCCGGCGCTGGTGGTGGCGGACGAGGGGCACAGCGCCGGGGAGCGGCTGATCGACTACGCCCCCTTCCGCGCCCCCGAGGGCGGCGCGACGGCGCTGCTCGTCGAGGCCGGCGCGCATTGGGAGGCGGCGACGGTCCTGGCCATGGAGGATGCGGCGGCGCGGCTGCTGCACCTGACCGGCACGCTGGACCCCGCCGACCCCGTGGTGCGGCAGCCGGACCGGCGGAAGGACGCGCCGGCGCGCCTGGCGAAGGTGACCCGCACCGTCACCGCGCGCACGCCGGGCTTCGCCTTCATGCGCCCCTTCCGCGGCGGCGCCGTGGTGCCGGAGCGCAACACCCTCATCGCCCTCGACGGCGAGGAGGAGATCCGCACGCCGCACGACGATTGCCTGCTGGTGATGCCGAGCCTGCGCACGCTGCCGGGCCACACCGCCGTGCGCCTGGCGCGCTTCGTGCCGCCGGAGGCATAGGCGGCGCGCCGGGTCACGCCTGCGACAGCACCGGCGGCTCCATCGCGTGCCAGCCCGTGAGCTGCTGGTAGCGGTGCGCCACGCGCAGCAGCTGCGCCTCGGCCAGCGGCCGGCCGATCAGCTGCATCGCCACCGGCAGGCCGTTGCGGGTGAAGCCGATCGGCAGGCTGACCGCCGGCAGGCCGAGCCAGTTCACCACCTTGGTGTTGCGGGTCAGCGCGACCACCATGTCGAGATAGGCGCGGCCGCGATTGCCCGTGGTCTCGGCGATGCTGGGCACCGGGATGGCGAGGCAGGGCGTGACCAGCACATCGGCCTCGGCGAAGGCGCGGGCGGCGAAGGCGCGCAGGTGCTTCCCGCGCAGCGACAGCGCCTGGATGTAGTCCGGCGCGGGGATGAAGAAGCCGGCATGCAGGCGCTGCCCGACCTCGGTGGTGTAGTCGGCCTGGCGCTCGCGCATCTGCGCCATGTGGTTCGCCGCGCCCTCCGCCTTCATCACCAGCGGGTGCAGCTCGGCGACCTCGTGCAGCAGGGCGGCATCCAGCGGCACGTCGGGCACGGCATGGCCGGCGCGTTCCAGCACGCGGAGCGCCTCGGCCAGCGCGGCGGCGACCTCGGGATGCGTGCCCTCGTCGAAGTAGCCGCGGGCGAGGCCGAGGCGGGGCAGCGGCGCCGCGCTCCCCAGCGCCGCCTCGGCTTGCGGCGGCGGCAGGTCGAGCGAGGAGGCATCGCGCGGGTCGGGGCCGCTGATCACGTCGAGCAGCCGCGCCGCATCCCGCGCCGTGCGCGCCAGCGGCCCGAGGCAGTCGAGCGAAAAGGACATCGGCATCGCGCCGTGGCGGCTGACGCGGCCCTGTGTGGGCAGCACGCCGACCACGCCGGTGACCGCGGCGGGGCAGCGGATGGAGCCGCCCGTGTCCGACCCCAGCGAGCCGTGCACGAGCCGCGCCGCCACCGCGACGCCGGAGCCCGAGGAGGAGCCGCAGGGGATGTGGTCCGTGTTCCAGGGGTTGCGGCAGGGCGCCGGATAGTTCGGGTTCCAGCCATGCGGGCCCATGGCGAATTCCACCATGGTCAGGCGCCCCATCTCCAGCGCGCCGGCGGCATCGAGCTTCGCCAGCGCCGTGGCCGTGGTGGCCGGCACGAAGCCCTCGCGCAGCGCGGAGCCGCAGCCGGAGACGCGCCCGGCGCGATACATCATGTCCTTGTGCGCCAGCGGCACGCCGTGCAGCGGGCCGAGCGGCGCGCCGGCCGCCACGGCGCGGTCGGCGGCATCGGCGGCGGCGCGCAGGCCCGCATCATCCACCGCGACGAAGCAGTTCACCTGGGCGCCGATGCGCGCCTGGCGGTCGAGGCAGGCCTCGGCCACCTCGCGCGCCCGCACCGTGCCGGTGGCGATGGCGTCCGCGGTCTCGACCAGCGTCGCGCGGGACCAGTCGCGCCCGCTCATGGCCGCGCCGCCGTCTCGCGCAGGGCCATGCGGAAATCATGCGGGTCGGTGTCGAAGTCGAGGCGCGGCCGCGCCGCGGCGATGGCGGCGGCGAGCTGGTCGAGCTCGATGGTCAGCTCCCGCTCGCGCGCCTCGGTCAGGGCGATGCGGGCATGCGCGGCGTTCCAGGCGCGCACGGCATCGGGCGGAACCTGGCCGCTCATCGCGCCGCGCCCCTGAGGGCCGCGGTGGCGGCGGCATCCAGCGCGCCGTCGGGCGCCAGGACCACGCCGTAGTCGCGCCGCGCCGTGGCCGTGGAAACCAGGCCATCCAGCACGTCGGCGCGCACCGCCTCCGGGTCGCGCAGGAAGGGGTCGCCATAGCCGCCGCCCGCCGGCCCCTCGCAGAGGAAGCTGTCGCCGGCCTGCACCGCCATGTGCGGCACCTTCGAGGGCAGGTCCTGCTCGCCGCCCGCGGCGCGGCGCAGCACCAGGCGCGCGGTCTGCCCCGCGCCGCCGCCGAGGAAGCCCCAGGGCCGGTGATGATGCCCCTCGCCCTCCACGCTGGCGCCGCCATCGGTGAGGAAGCGGAACTCCCGCACGCTGCCGAGGCCGCCGCGCCAGCGCCCCGGCCCGGCGACGTCCTCGCGCAGCTCGTAGCGCTCGACGCGGAGCGGCAGGTGCGTCTCGATGTCCTCGATCGGGTTGTTGCGGGTATTGGCGTAGAGCGTGTCCACCGCGTCCATGCCGTCGGCGCCCGGGCGGCCGCCATAGCTGCCCTCGAAGATCTCCATGTGCACCCAGTGCGTGTTGCCGCTGAGCCCGGAGAAGGCGATGACCTTCAGGTTGCCGATGCCCGCCGAGACCTGCTCCGGCACGGCCTGGGCCAGCGCCTTCATCACCGTGTCCGCCAGCTGGTTGCCGGGGCAGAAGCGGGCGATGGTGGGCGCCGGGAATTCCGGGTTCGCCAGGCAGCCCTTCGGCGCGATGATCTCGATCGGCCGCGTGAGCCCCTCGTTCACCGGGATATGGCCGTGCACCGCGGTATCCAGCAGCACGCTGCGCACCGTCAGCCAGACCGCGACGTCGACCGTGCCGGTGAAGGGCATGTTGATCGGCCGGTCCTTCACCTGCGGCGCGGTGCCGGTCAGGTCCACCACCAGGCCGTCGCCGCGCTTCGTCACCGTCGCCACGATGGGCAGGTCTCGCTTCGCGGGATCGGCGCTGTCGAGATAGCCGTCGATGCGGGTCTCGGCGCGCCAGGAGCCCTCGGGCAGGGCGGCGATGGCCTGGCGCATCAGCCGCTCGGCATGGTCCATCAGCGCGGCGCAGGCGGCGCGGAAGGTGGCGGGCCCATAGGCCGCGACGAGGGCGGCCATGCGCTCGGCGCCGATGCGGCTGGCGGCCACCTGCGCCTCCATGTCGCCGACGACGAGGTCCGAGGCGCGGATGTTGTCGCGCAGGATCTGCCACACGGCATCGTTGCGCACGCCGCGGTCGAAGACCTTGATGGCCTTGAATTGCAGCCCCTCGGCATAGGCGTCGATGGCATCGACGATGCCGCAGGAGCCGGGCGTCAGCGCGCCGATGTCGAGATGGTGCGCGGTGGTCGCCGAGAAGCCGAGGAGCATGTCCTCGTGGAAGACCGGCACGATGAAGGCGATGTCGGGCCCGTGGCTGGCGCCGCCATAGGGATCGTTGTGCATGATGACGTCGCCGGGCCGCACCGCATCGCCGCGCGCCTTCAGCGTGGCCAGCATGTGCTTGACGTAGCCGGGGATGGGGCCGGACTGCAGCGGCGTCGACTGCGCCGATTCCGCGAGCCCCCTGCCCTGCTCATCGACCAGCGCCGCGCCGAAATCCTCGCTCTCCCGGATGATGGAGGAGTAGGACATGCGCATCAGCTTGTAGCCGATCTCGACGGCGATGTTCTCCAGCGCGCCCTGGATGACGGAGGCGGTGACCGGGTCGACCATGGCGGTCTCCTGTTCCAGCGGGCCGATTCAGACCGTCGCGCCCTGCGGCGCTCCGGTCATCGGACCGCGCTAAACCTCGATGATCAAATTGCCGCCGGCCTCGGCGACGAGCCGGCAGCCCGGCGGCACCACGGTGGTGCTGTCGGTCTGCAGGACGATGCAGGGGCCGGGGATGGCCTCGCCCACGGGCAGCAGGTCCCGGCGGTAGAAGGGCGTCTCCTGCGCGCCGCCCTCGCGGAACACCACGGGGGCGCGGCGGACCAGGGCCGCGGCCAGGCTGCCGCCCTCGCGCGGCGGCGGCGCGCCGAGCTTGGGTCGGTGGCCCGTGCCGGTGACGCGCAGGTTCACGATCTCGATCGGGCTCTCGAGGAAGGCGTGGCCGTACTCCGCACGGTGCTGGGCGTGGAAGCGCTCGAGCGCCTGCGCCGCGCTGCCGTCGAAGGCGACGCGGAGCTCGTAGCCCTGGCCGACATAGCGCAGGTCGCCGGCGCGGGCGAAGGACATCCCGGCCGCGGCCACGCCATCGGCCGCGAATTGCGCGGCGATCTCCTGCTCCATGGCGGCGAAGTCCGCGTCGATGCGCCGCGCGTCGAGCGCGCCCGAGACCTGGAAGCAGGTGCGCACCGCATCGTACCGGAGATCGGTGGTGAGCAGCCCCATGGCCGAGGTGATGCCCGGCGCGGGGGGAATCAGCACCTCGCGGATGCCGAGCGCCTGCGCCACCTCCACCCCGTGCAGCGGGCCGGCGCCGCCGAAGGCGACGAGCGCGTAGCCGCGCGGATCGATCCCCTTCTGCACGGTGCGGCTGCGGATGGCGTTCGCCATGTTGGCGTTGACGATGGTGAGGATGCCGAGCGCGGCCTGCTCGGCCGGAAGCTTCACCGCCTCGGCGAAGCGCGCGATCACCGCCTGCGCCGCGGCGACGTCCAGCGCCATGGCGCCGCCGAGGAAATTGCCGGGATCGAGCCGCCCCAGCACGATGTTCGCATCCGTCACCGTCGGCAGCGTACCGCCCCGGCCATAGCCGGCCGGGCCCGGCACGGCGCCGGCCGATTGCGGCCCGACGCGGAAGGCGCCGCCGGCATCGAGCCGCGCGATCGAGCCGCCGCCGGCGCCGATGGTGTGGATGTCGATCATCGGCGTCAGCAGCGGGAAGCCGGCGATCCAGGTGTCGCGCGCCGTCGCCTCGGCGAAGCGGCCGCCGGTGACAATGCCGATATCGGCCGAGGTGCCGCCGATGTCGAAGGTGATCAGGTCGTCGCGACCGGAGAGCGCGCCGGCCCAGATGCCGCCCAGCACGCCGGCGGCCGGGCCGGAGAGCATGGTGACCACCGGCCGCTCGGCCACCATCTTCGCCGTCGCCACGCCGCCGTTGGAGCCCATGATGTGCAGGTCGGCCGTGAGCCCGGCCTGCTGCATCCGCCCTTCCAGCCGCGCCACGTAGTCGCGCACCGGCGGGCCGATGAAGGCGTTCATCGCCGTGGTGGTGAAGCGCTCGAACTCGCGGAACTGCGGCGCGACGTCGGAGGAGATGGTCACGAAGGCCGCCGGATGGACCTCCCGCACGATCTCCCGCGCGCGCCGCTCGTGCGCGGGATTGAGGTAGGCGAAGAGGAAGCCGATGGCGATGGAGGCGATCCCCGCGTCCTTCAGCGCCTGCGCCGCCTCCCGCACCTCCGCCTCGGCCAGCGGCACGAGCACGTCGCCGGTCGGCGGGACCAGGCGCTCGGTCACCACGTGGCGGTGCCGGCGCTTGACCAGGGGCGTCGCCTGCCAGGGGATGCGCTGCTGGATCGAGTAGTGCTGCGGCCGCTGGTGCCGGCCGATATGGAGCACATCGCGATAGCCGCGCGTGGTGATCATGCCGCATTCGGCGCCGCGATGCTCGAGCGCAGCGTTGGTGGCGATGGTGGTGCCGTGCAGTACGTGCCCCACCAGCGCCGGCGCAACGCCGGCCAGGCCGCAGAGGCCGATGATCCCCTCCACCACGCCGACCGAGGGATCGGCCGGCGTCGTCGAGACCTTGTGGATCACCGTGCGCGCCGCCCCGGTGTCCGCCAGCACCAGGTCGGTGAAGGTCCCGCCCACATCGACGCCGACGAGGATCATCCGCGCTTCTTCCCCTTCTTCTCCGCCTTGCGCGGGAAGCGCTGGCGGAAATCCGCCGCCATGTCCTCCAGCGTGACGAAGCGCACGCCGGGGTGCTTCATCATGTGCGCGATCAGCCGCTCCAGCGCCAGCAGCACCTGCGGCCGGCCGGAGACGTCGGGATGGATGGCGATGGGCACCACGGCGTAGTCGTATTCGCGGTAGACGTAGTCGAAATGGTCGCGCCAGATCCCCTCCATCACCTGCGGCGCGACATAGCCGTGGCTGTTGGGGAACTTCTTGATGAACATCATCGGCGGCAGGTCGTCGAGGTGCCAGCCGGCCGGGATCTCCACCAGGTCGGTCTCGCGCCCCTTGGTGAACGGCACCATCCAATCCCCGGCGGGCCTGGCGTAGTCGATCGGCGTCCACTTGTCCCCGGTGCGGACGTAGTAGGGCACGCAGTCGTGGTGCATCAGGCTATGGTCGTACCGGATGCCGCGCTCCAGCAGGATCTCGATGCTGGCGGCGCTCACCTCCCACCAGGGCGCGATGTAGCCCACCGGCTTGCGGCCCCAATGCTTCTCGATCAGCGCGATGCACTTGTCGAAGATCGCCTCCTCCTGCTCCCGCGACAGGGCCAGGGGGTTCTCGTGGCTGTAGCCGTGCAGGCCGATCTCGTGGCCGGCCTCGGCCACCATGTCGGTCTGCTTCGGAAAGCTCTCGATGGTGTGGCCGGGGATGAAGAAGGACTGCTTCAGCCCGAAGCGGTCGAACAGCTTCAGCAGGCGCGGCATGCCCACCTCGGCCGCGAAGACGCCGCGGCTGATGTCGCCGGGGCTGTCCTCCCCCATGTAGCTGCCGAGCCAGCCCGCCACGGCATCGCAATGGATGCTGAAGGCGCAGAGGATCTCCTTCGGCATGGCCTCAGTCCCGCTGGTTGGCGTGGCGCCAGCGCTCGATCTCGGCGATGACCGCCTTGGAATCGATGATGTCGGCGTAGCGGCGCTCGACATCCTTGAGGTTCTGGTCGTGCGCGGCCTGGTCGTGGTCGCCGACGCAATCATGCGGCACCATCACCCGGAAGCCCAGGGAGAAGGCGTCGTTCACGCTGGCGCGCACGCAGCCCGAGGTGATGCAGCCGGTGACGATCACGGTGTCCACCCGCTCGCGCGTCAGGATGGCGGCCGCGGGGGTGGCGAAGAAGATCGACGGCGCCGACTTCATCAGCACCACGTCCGGCCCCGCCGCGGCGATGCGCGGGTCGAGCTCGGTCGAGGGCGTGTCCTTCAGCAGGTCCAGCACCGGCCCCACCTTCCAGTGCGGCGCGGCGCGGGGGCTGTCGTAGCCGTTCACGCAGGCGACCACGGGCAGGCCGGCACGCCTGGCCGCCTCGATCACGGGGACGGTGTTGCGCACGGCCTGGTCGACCATCGGCGCGCCGCCCATCGGGAATTCGGGATCGATGAAGCCGCGCTGGAAGTCCACCACGACGACGCCGATCTTCGCGCCGAAGCCGAGCGTCCGGCTGCCATAGCCGCGCTGCGCGTAGATGTCCGACATGGGCCGCTGCCCCCTCTCCCGGTTCGGGCACGGCGCTTGCAAAGCCCGTGCCCATGGGCCGCGGGCGCCGCGCCGGGGCGGGAGGACGCATGGGCTACCGGATTTCCGTCGACACCGGCGGGACCTTCACCGACATCGTCGTGCTCGATCCTGGTGGGCAATTGCACATCGGAAAGGCACTGACGACGCCGGAGCGCATCTTCGAAGGCATGGCGGGCGGCCTCGGCGTGGTCGCCGGCACGCTCGGCCTGACCACCGCGGACCTGCTCGGCCAGGCGGAGACGCTGATCTACGGCACCACGCGCGCGATCAACGCCGTCGTGACCAAGCGCACGGCCAGGACCGCCTTCCTGACCACGCGGGGCTTCAAGGACACGCTGACCTTCAAGGAGGGCGGCAAGCACGGGCCGCACGACTACTCCTACGACTACCCCGATCCCTACATCCCGCGCCGCCGCAGCTTCGAGATCACCGAGCGCATCGGCGCCGAGGGCGAGGTCGTCCTGCCGCTGGACGAGGCGCAGGCGCGCAGCGTGATCGCCACGCTGGCGGAACGCGGCTTCGAGGCGGTGGCGGTCTCCCTGCTATGGTCCATCGCCAACCCGGCGCATGAGCTGCGCCTCGGCGCGCTGCTGGAGGAGATGCTGCCGGGCGTGCCCTATACGCTGTCGCACCA
>CAYNYQ010000072.1:0-17671 GCA_964401305.1 uncultured Acetobacteraceae bacterium
CGCCCGCGCAGCCCGCCGACGAGGCCCCGCCCGCCGCGCCGCCGCGCCATCGGAACCTTCTCGCCGAGGAGCGCGCGCTGGAGGAGGCCGAGGCGCGCCGCGCCGCCCGGCGGCGCATCGCCTTCCTCGGCCTCGGCCTGCCGGTGCTGGCGGGGCTCGGCTACCTCGCCTGGACGCTGTTCAGCAGCGGCGGGCATCAGCCGCAGCGCCAGGTGGTGAACACGGTCACCCGCGTGACCCTGCCGCCCCCTCCGCCCCCGCCGCCGCCGCCCAAGGTCGACCCACCGCCGGAGCCCGCCGTGCAGCCGCGCGTGCAGGAGCAGCCGCTGCAGCGCGCCGAGCCGAAGCCCGAGCCGCCACGGCCGCAACCGACGCCGCAGCCCCCCGGGCCGCCACCCGCGCTCGGCCTGCCGACCGGCCCCGGCGGTGCCAACCCCTATGGCATCGGCCCCGGTGGCGGCGACGGCTCGGTCATCGGCGGCGGGGGCGGCGGCGGGGGCGGCGGCGGGTCGCGCTTCGGCGGCTATGCCGGGGTGCTGCAGGGGGCGATGCAGCGCGCCCTGCAGCGCGACGAGCGCACGCGGCGCGGCGCCTGGCGCGTGACGGTGCGCATCTGGGTCGGACCGGGCGGCGAGATCACCCGGCTGCAGCTCGTCGGCAGCTCGGGCGACCCGCAGCGCGACGAGGCGATCCGCCAAGTGCTGCAGGGGCTGAGCGTGCAGGCGCCGCCCGGCGACATGCCGCAGCCGATCGTCGCCCGGATCGACAGCCGGGCATGAGCGTCGAGGCGCAACGCGGTGAGACGGCGGCGGGGCCCCGCAGGCGGAAGGTTGGGCATGGACAGGCGAGGATCATGAGGCGGCGGTCGTTGGACGGCATCGAAGCCGGAGGCGGCGGGACGATCCGCCGGGCCCTGGCGCTCGCAGGCGGCTTGGGCGCGGGCGCCGCCCTGCTGGCGGCGGGCAGCGCGGCGGCGCAGGAGGCCGGCGCGCGGCGCATGCAGCTGGCCCAGGCAGCGCCGGCGGAGGGCGCCGCGGCAGCGCCGGCAGAGGCCAGCGCGACGCCGCCCCGCCCCGCCCGCGCCGCGCCGCTGCCCACGCCCTCGGCCAACACCACCATCAAGCTGATCGAGCTGCTGATCCAGAACGGGCTGATCACGCGCGACCAGGCGGACTCGCTGCTGCGCCAGGCGCAGGCGGAGGCCGCCGCGGCGCAGCCCGCCCGGCCGCCCCGCGCCGCACCCCGCCCCGCCGCCCCCGAGGCCGTGGCCGTGGCGCCGGAGGCGGCCGTCGCCCCCGGCACCGTCCGCGTGCCCTACGTGCCCGAGGTGGTCCGCCGGCAGCTCCGCGACGAGGTCACCCGCGACGTGCTCAGCCAGGTGCGGCCACAGGGCCCCGTGCTGGCGCAGGGCGCGGTGACGCCGGGCAGCGCCGCCGCCGCCGCCGCCAGCTCCGCCTGGGCCGAGCGTGTGCGCATCTACGGCGACCTGCGCGTGCGCTTCGAGCAGATCAGCTATCCGGGGGGCAATGCCGCCGGCTTCTTCCCGAACTTCGCCTCGATCAACAACAGCAGCAACGGCTTCGATCTCGCCGGCACTGCCAATGCGCCCTTCCTCAACGTGACCGAGGACCGCACGCGCTACCGCCTGCGCGCGCGCATCGGCATCGAGGCGAAGCTCGCCGACTGGGTCACGGCGGATTTCCGCATCGCCACGGGCAATGATTCCAGCCCGGTCTCGGCCAACCAGACCTTCGGCGCGGTGAACTCCGCGACAAACCAGTTCGGCACCTTCTCGAAATACGCGATCTGGCTCGACCGCGCCTACATGCGCTTCACGCCGGCGGACTGGCTGAAATTCGACGTCGGGCGCATGCCCAACCCCTTCCGCTCGACCGAGCTGCTCTACCACGTCGACCTCGGCTTCGACGGCGTCGCCGCGACGGCGCGGCACCGCTTCACCGAGGGCCTCTCCGGCTTCCTGACCGCCGGCGCCTTCCCCTACTACAACACCGACCTCAACTTCAGCACCACGGACGTGCAGAAGTTCAAGAGCCGCGACCGCACCATGGTCGGCGTGCAGGGCGGCGCCGACTGGCGGCCGGCGGAGGGCTGGGGCCTCAACCTCAACCTCGGCTACTACAACTTCCTCGACGCCGAGGGCGCGCTGTCGCAGCCCTGCGCCGTGCCCTTCGGCGCCGATGCCTGCAACACCGACATCAGCCGCTCCTTCTTCACGCAGAACACCAATACCTTCTTCCCGATCCGCAACCTGATCCCCAACCCGCAGAACCCGGGCGGGCCGCAGCCGCAGTTCTTCGGCCTGGCCTCGCGCTTCGAGATCCTCGATATCTACGCCCGCATCGACTACAGCGGCTTCGCGCCCTACCGCGTGACGCTGGAGGGCAACTACCTCAACAACCTCGGCTTCAGCCGCAGCCGCATCGCCGGGCGCGGCCTGCTGACCGACGGCGCGCCGAACGGCCTGGCCAACAACATCGGCGACGGCAACCGCTTCATCGGCGGCAACCAGGGCTACATGATCCGCCTGACCGTGGGCCACCCCGAGGTGCAGCGGCTCTGGGCCTGGAACGCCTTCTTCACCTACCGCTACCTCGAATCGGACGCCGTGCTCGACGCGCTGAACGACAGCGACTTCCGCCTCGGCGGCACCAACTCCAAGGGCTACGTGCTCGGCGGCACGCTCGGCATCGCGCAGAACGTCGCGCTGCGCGGGCGCTGGTTCTCCGGCGAGCAGGTGGCCGGGCCGCGCTACGCCGCCGACACCTTCCTGCTCGACCTGATGGGCCGCTTCTGATGCGCCGCGCGCTCATCGCCCCGCTGGTCGCGCTGGCCGTCGCCCTGCCCCTGGCGCCGGCCGCCGCGCAATCCGACCAGGAGGCCCGGCTGCGCGAGGCGCTGCGCCGCGCCACCGCCGATCTCCGCTCGCTGCAGGACGGCCAGGCCCGGCTGCAGGCCGAGGCGGCGGAGGCCAAGGCGCAGCGCGAGCGGCTGCAGACCCAGTTCGACGCCCAGGCCGCCCGCATCGCCGAGCTCGAGGCCAATCCGCCGGGCCCGCCGCCCGAGATGGTCGAGGAGCTGGAGACGCTGCGGGCCGCCACGGCCGCGCTGCAGCAGCAGAACGCGCAGCTGACCGAGGCGCTCGGCCGCTGGCAGGTCGCCTACAACGAGGCCGCCGGCGTCGCCCGCACCAAGGAGGCCGAGCGCCAGGCCTACCAGGCCGCCTTCACCCGCATCCGCACCGCGCTCGGCGCCTGCGAGACCAAGAACGGCGAGCTGACCGCGGCCGCGGGCGAGCTGCTGGTGCTGTACGAGACGCCGGAATTCCGCTCCCTCGTCACGCGCAGCGGCGAGCCGCTGCTCGGCTTCTGGCGCGTCCGGCTCGAGAACATCATGCAGGAGCACGAGGACCGCATCGCCGCCGGCCGCTACCACGGCGACCCGGCGGCGAGCGTCGCGCCCCCGCCGGCGACGCCGCTGGCCGCGAGCCTGGCCAACCAGCGCCGCGGCTCCCGCGCCAGCCGCCAGGCGGCGCCGCAATGACCGGCCGCGCGCTCGCCCTTGCCGCCGCGCTGCTCGCCCTCGCACCCGCCGGCGCCGCGGCGCAGGGCAGCGCGCAGGCGACGACCGCCGCCCCCTCGCCGCTGCTCGCCCGCCGCGGCGAGCTGACGCTGACCGAGGCCACGCTGCGCCAGCTTCTGGAGCGCGAGCCGCCGGCCGTGCGCGAGCAGCTGCTGGCCGACCCGCCGGCGCTGACGCAATTCCTGCGCAACCGCCTGCTGCGCCAGGCGCTGTTCGAGGAGGCCCGCGCCCGCCGCTTCGACGAGCAGCCGGAGGTCGCGGCCCGCGCCGAGCAGGCGCGCCAGGACGCGGTCGCCGAGGCCTTCCTCGAAAGCCTCTCCCGACCCGACGCCGCCTTTCCCGCCGAGGCCGAGGTGCAGCAGGTCTACGACGCCAACCGCACACGCTTCATGCAGCCGCGCCAGTACCGGCTGGCGCAGATCTTCCTCGCCGTGCCCGCCGGCGGCGACGAGGCGGCTGCGCAGCGCCGGCTGCGCGAATGGCGCGCCCAGGCGACCGCCGCGCGCAACCGCGTCGACTTCGCCGAGCTCGCCCGCCGCCATTCCGAGGACCGCGCCTCCGCCGCGCGCGGCGGCGCGCTGGACTGGGTGCGCGAGGACCGGCTGGTGGAGCCGATCCGCGCCGCCGCCGCCGGCCTCGAGGAGGGGGCGATCAGCGAGCCGATCCGCACTGAACAGGGCTGGCACCTCATTCGCGTCGAGGCGACGCGCCCCGCCGCCCCGGCGCCGCTGCCCGAGGTGCGCGAGCAGATCGTGCAGCTGCTGCGCCAGCAGCGGGCGCAGGAGCTGACGCGGCTCGCGCTGAACGAGATGCTGCGGCGGGAGCCGATCCTGATCGACGAGATCGCGCTCGGGCGCGTCGCCACCAGCCTGCGGGCCCCGCCGCGATGAGGCGCGCGGCGGCGGCCCTGCTGCTCGCCTGCCTCGCCCTGCCCGCGGCGGCGCAGGAGGCGCCCCAGCCCGCGCGCGCCTGCATCGACCTGCGCATCGGCGAGGAGCGCTACTACGACTGCCTCAACCGCCTGCTGCGCGAGAGCGTGCCCGGGCAGCGACTCTCGGCCGCGGATGCGCCCTGGAACGCGACGACCGCGCCGGCCTATGCGATCGGCGGCTTCAACCAGCAGGCGACGCGGCAGATGCTCGGCAGCAGCTTCGGCACGTCGGTCGTGCCGCAGCGCCCGGCCGCGGCGCTGCCCCCGCCGCCGCTCGCCCGCGGCGGCACCGGCCCGCGCTGAGGCGTCCGCCGCGCTCAGCGCGCCGCCGCGGCCGCGTCCGCCTCGCTGCCGCCGAAGGCCAGGATCTCGACGCTGATCACCGACGCCGCCTCCTGCGGCCGCGTCTCGTTGCGCGCCGCGGTGCGTGCCACCTCCGAGGCCGTGCCCGCCGCGCTGCCCGCCGCCGCCGAGGCCGCCACCGCCGCCGCCACGTTCGGCGCCTGCACCACCGGCACGCCGGTGGAGGTCCCGGCCACCTGCACGTTCGCCGCGTTCAGCACGGTCTGCGCCGCAACGTTCAGGTTGCCCGCCGAGCGCACGCCGGCATCGCCGAAATCCACCGCGCCCACCGGCGCGACCAGGCTGATGCTCGGTGTCGTGCGCCGCCGTGCCTCCTCGGTCTGCGCAGCGGCCTCCGCCTCGCTCGCCGGGGCGCGCTGCAGCGCCGCGACATCGGTCAGCGGCGTGAAGGGCGTGAAGGTGGCGATGCCCGAGCCGGTGATGAGCCCCGCGCGGTCCGGCACGCGCGTGCCGTCCTCGAGGTATTCCACGCGGAAGGGCGGCACGAAGCGCGCCTGGCGCGAGCCGAGGCCGGCATTGATGTCGGCGGTCGAGGACCACATGAAGATGTCGCCGCCATCGGCGGTGATGACGCGGCTCTGCCCGGCCTGGATGTCGCCGCGGGCGAAGATGTTGATGCTGCCGTAGTTCAGCGTCAGCACGCCGACGCGGTCGGGGAAGCGGTCCACCGTGCCGGAGACGGCGCCGAGGAAGAAGTCGCCGCCGGGCCCGAGCACGTTCACGTCGCCGCCCTGCTCGGTGCGGATGAAGGTGTTCTGCAGGTTCAGGTTGCCGGCGTAGTCGGTGCGCGGGAAGAGGCTGGCGATGGCGCGGAAGCCGCGCGCATAGGCGGCGGTGCCGCTGCTGCCCGCCGCCTCGCGCCCGGAGGCGTCGAGCTCGCGGAAATGCAGGTCGATCGCCAGCGCCAGGCGCTCGGCCGGCGGCAGGGCGAGGATCGCGTCGCGCGTCTCCTGCGGGGTCGGCGCCGGCGCGTTCGCCTGCACGAACCAGGTGACGCCGCCATTGCCGGAGCGCGCGAGCTCCACGCGATAGGTCGTGCCGGCCTGCGCCGGGTCGAGCACGGTCGCCAGGAAGCCCCCGGAATCGATGCCCTCGCCCGGCCCGACGCCGAACAGCACGTCGATGGTCGCGCCGCCCTCGGGCAGCAGGCGGTTCGCGGCGTTGCCGGTGCTGCGGATGCCGTTATCGGCCGGCCCCGCCGGCGCGTTGGGGTTGGCGACATTGGTGGCACGGCGGATCGGCGCGATGTCGCGCCCGGCGATCAGTTGCAGCCGCCCCGGGCCCCGCACCTCCACCGTGTTGCCGAAAGGCGCCTGCTGCGGGTTCAGCAGCGGGTCGGGCAGCGTGCCGATGTCGCGCCCGGCACGTAGGAAGGAGAGGTCGCCCTCCTCGGCATGGCGGATGATCGCGGTCAGGTCGGTGATGTCGCGGCCGGCGCGCAGCCCGATGCGCTTGGCGACGTCGATCCGCGGCCGCTCGATATCCCCGGTCGCGGCATAGACCAGCGCGCGCAGCGGGTCCTCGGCCCGCAGCGGCGCCGTGATCGGCAGCGGCTGGTCGGTGGAGGCGGCGTAGAAGGTGTTGTCCGGCCCGTCGCGGTCGCGCAGCGAGAAGGTCACCGGCGCGTCGTAGTCGGGGCGGAAGGCGTTCGGCAGCCGGGCCGGGTTGGCGTCGGCGAGCGTGATGGTGGGCCGGGCGATGCCGCCGCCTGCCAGCAGCTCGAGCTGGCCCTCGGGCCGCGGCTCGAGCTGCAGCGCGATGGTCTGGCCGGCGCTCAGCGGCCCGCTCCGCTGGAAGCCGATGTCGCCGTCGAAGGCGAGGATGGCGAGGTTGGGCGGCAGCCGCTCCGCCGCGCCGTCGCCATCGGCCAGGAAGTTCACCGGCACGCCGCCGCCGAACTGCCCCTCGTTGACGAAGCCGCGGTAGAGCGTGACCGGGTTCGCGCCGCCGCTGCGGCCGCGCGGCGCGGCGCGCAGCGCGGTGACGGGCCCGAGCGGGGCGCTGCTGCCGGTGCTGCCCAGCAGCACCGCATCGCCGCCGAGCGCGGTCAGCGTCACGGCGCTGGTCGCGCCATAGCCGCTGAAGGCGCCCACCGCGCTGGTGCCGCCATGGCCCCAGGAATCCGAGAGAAGCTGCAGCCGGCCGGCCGGCGCCTGCAGCGGGTCGTAGACGCTGGCCGCCAGGCTGCCGCCGGCGGTGACGGAGAGCCTGGCATCGCCGAGCGCGATCACGGTGCCGACCTCGGCGGTGGCGGGCGTCAGGCCGAAGCTCGGCCGCACGGTGCCGACGCTGCCCTCGGCCAGCGCGCCGCCGGCGCGGATCACGCCCTCGCCACGGCCGAGCAGGACCTGGCTCGCCACCCCGATGTCGCGGCCGGCCACCAGCGTCAGGTCGCCGCCGCCATCGACGCTGAGCACCGCCGGGCCGAGGCCGATCGCCGACGTCGCGCCGCTGACCAGGATCGGGTTGCGGCCGCGGGTCGGGCCATAGGCGAAATCGTAGCTGGGTGCGAGGCCGCCGCCGGTACGGCCCGTGGTCGGGATGGAGATCGCGCCCTGGAAGTCCCGCCCGGCGCTGATCCGCGCATCGCCGCCGCCGAGCACACCGAAATTCTGCTGGAACTGGCTGAAATCAACCCACCAGCTGGTCTGCGAGCTGCGCTCCGGCACCGGGTTGATGTTGCGGTTGCTGTCGAAGACCCGCCACTGCGTGGTGATGGCGGGGCGGTAGAGATAGAGGCCCGTATCGGCATCCACCGCGCCCTGGCGGTAGAGCCAGGCGCCCGCCACCTGGCCGGCATTGTTGCCGGCGGGGTCGAGCACAACGGCACGGATGTCCCGACCCGCGCTGACCCGCAGCTCGCCGCCCTCGACATTGTAGGCGGCCGGATAGGCGGGGCCGGTCACCGCGACGGAGGGATCGCCGGCATTCACCTGCGGCGCGGCGGGGTCGTAGGCGGCATAGGTCGGTGCGACGGGGGTGTAGAAATAGCCGGTCCCGGCCTGCCCGTCGGCGGTGACGCCGGCGACCTGGTTGGGGTCGGCGATCGGCCGCCCCGCCGTGTAGACCGTCGCATCCGGGTCGCGCAGCAGCACATCCGCCGCGGCAGCGATGGCGATGGAGCCGGTGCCGGTGCGGATGGTGATGGGCTGCGTCGCGGGGTTCGGGTTGAAGCCCGGATTGGGCGTGCCGTCCGGCAGGGTCTGGCGCGGGTCGTAGGTCCAGGGCGCGCCGATCAGCACGCTGCCGCTGCCCGCCGCGAGGGTCGCCAGCGGGTCGGCGCTGGCCGCCTCGGCGCCGCCGACGAGGCGGAGCGACCAGGACCGCCCGGCGATCGGCAGCGCCGAGGCCTGCGGCCCGGCGAAGCCGTCGCTGATCGAGGCCAGCACGGTAAGGTCGCCGGTGGCGCGCAGGGTCAGCACGCCACCCTCGCCCTCCGGCGTCCGCAGCGTGCGGAGGTCGATGGTGCTGCCGAGGCCGAGCGGCCCGGCGGCGGCGATCTCCACCCCGGGCGTGATGGCGAAGGCCTGCGGGATGGCCGGCCTGAGCGACGCCACCGGCACCGTGGCGAAGAGGCTGGCGATGCGCGCCTGGTCGACGGGCCCGCCGGCGGCGGTGACATAGGGCTCCACCTCCACCCGCCGCGCGCCCGAGACGGCGAGGCCGACATCGCTGCCCGCCACGCCGGCGAGCGGCAGGCGCAGCCGCACCAGGCTGCCGCGCAGCGGATCGTCGCCGCCGACATCCACCGCGCCGCCGCCGAGCAGCAGGCGCCCCGCTGGCCCGGTGCCGATCTCGACCGTGCCGCCGGGCCGGCCCGGATCGGTCGCGCCGGCCAGGATGGTGGCACCCGCGCCGAGTTCGACCGCATCGCGGCCGAAGAGCGACACCGGCCCGCCGCGCGGCCCCCGCGCATCGAGCAGCCCGCCCACCGCCACCCGCCCGCCATCGGCAGTCAGCGCGATCTCGCGCGCGCGCATCGTGCTGCCGGCGGCGACGAGAAGATCGCCCTCGCGGCTATGCACCTGCCGCGCGCCGAAGAAGCCCCCCGCATCGAGCGTGGCGTTCAGCCCCGGCAGGTCGACCGCCGCCCGCGTGTCGAGGCGGATGGCGCCGCCCGCCGCCTCCGCCCCGCCGGCGCCCAGCAGCGTCGCGCCGGCCAGCGCGGCGCCGCCCTGCTGCGCGACGATGGCCAGGCTGCCCGCCTCGCCGCCGCCCGCCGCGCCGGGCAGCGCCGCACCGAGGTCGAGCAGCGCGCCGGGCGCCAGCACCACGCTGCCCTGCCGCGCCGTCAGCGCGATGCTGCCGGCATCGGCCACGCGGGTGACGTCGAAGAAGCTGCGCGCCCGGCCGGCGACGTCGATCACGGCACCGGGCTCCAGCACCAGGTCGCCGGCGCCCGCGGCCAGCGCGACGGTGCCGGCCGGCAGGCTGAGCAGGGTCGAGACGCCGAGCGACCCGCCGGCCTCGATGGCGAGCCGCCCGCCCAGCGCCGGCGCCGCCGGCAGCGCCGCCGCATCGGGCACGCCGCCCAGGCGCACGCTGCCCGCGGCGACGATGCCGAGATCGGCGCCGGCCTCCGCCGTCACCGCCGCCGCCGTCACGGCAAGGTCACCCGGCAGGCCGAGGCTGCCACGCCCGGCGAGCACCACCGCGCCCGGCGTCGTGAGCGTCGTCGTGCCGAAGCCCGAGACCTCGACGACCCCGCCGCCGAGGCGGATCCCCTGCCCCGCCTCCAGCGCCAGCGGCCCGCCGCCCGGCGCCGCCGCCGTGCCTGGCGCGCCGCCGAGGCTGTTGCGCAGCGCCACGCTTTCGGCCGCCAGCACCGATAGGGCGCCGCCGCCGATGCCGCGCAGCGCCGCCGCGTCCAGCGTGACCGCGCCGCCCGCCAGCGCCACGGCGCCATGCACGTCGATGGCGCCGCGGCTCTGCAGGGTCAGCGCGCCGATGCCAGAGAGGCCCTGCAGCAGCCCCTGGCTCAGCGCCAGCGCCCCGGCCGTGGCCCCTGCCGGGGCATCGCCCAGCACGATCGCATTGCCGACGAGGTCGAGCGTCGCCGCGGCGAAGCGCGCCTCAGGCGCGACCTGCGCCGAGCCCAGCGCATCCACCAGCACCGACCCGCCGCTGACCGCCGCGCCGGCGCCGATCTCGAGGCCCGTCCTGGCCGTGGTTGGCGCCGGCAGGTTCTCGCGCAGCACCCGGGCCTGGCTGCCCGCGGCGACCCGCAGCACCACGCCGTCGCCGCTGATGGCGGGCAGCGTGCCGGCGGCCTCGCGGCCGAGCAGCAGCGGCAGCGGCGCCGCGCCGGAGGCACTCCCCTCCGCCGCCAGCACCGCGCCCGGCTCCAGCCGCACCCCGTCGCCGGGCGTCGCGGCGGCCGGGTCGGCCGGGGCGCGGGCGGTCAGCACCACCTCCGGCGCGGCGAGCCGCGCGCCGGACGCCAGCACCACGGCCCGGGCGCGCGGGTCCAGGCGCTCGCCCGTCGCCTCGGGGCTGCGCAGGCCGCCGATGGTCAGCGTCTCCACCCCGAGGCCGCTCAGCGCCGCGTCGCTGATCGGCAGGAAGCCGGCCAGGGCATAGGGGGCGCCGCCAGGGGTGACGGCGATGCGGTCGGCGGCGATCTCGGCCTGGCCGCCGCGGCCGCCGGGGCCCGGGACGAAGCGGGTCGCGCCCTCCAGCAGCAGGGCCTGGGTGGCGCTGAGCGTCAGCCGGCCGGCATCGGCAGGCAGGCGCGGCACCGGGTCCTCGAGCCGCGCCGCGCGGGCGGCGTAGAAGCCGCTGGCGGTCTCGGTCAGCAGGGTCGTGTAGCGGCTCCAGGTCGCGGCCGGGGCGACCTGCACCAGGCGCTGGCGCGTCTCGGCGAGCCCGGCGCCCTCGGCCACGCGCAGCCCCGGCACCAGCCAGCTGCCATCCGGCCGCGCCACCGCGGCGGCGATCGGCGCCTCCACCCGCGGGCCGGTGGGCGCCGCCGGCAGCACCACCTGGAAGGCGCCGGGCAGCAGGGCGTAGCGGCCGGGCAGCAGGGTATAGGTGCCGGCGGCCAGGCCGGGGATGCCGGCCTCGAGGCGGATCTGCTCGCCGATGGTCGGCAGCAGCCCGGCGATCTGCTGGCCATACGCGTTCTGCCCGCCCGCCGGCGCCACCGCCGTGACATCGCCGCGGCCGAGCGAATCGCCGCTGTCGACGATGTAGGGGGAGATCGGCGCGGCGGCCGGCTGCGCGCCGGGCAGGATGGCGAAGACGTCGCGCCGGTCGGCGAACTGGTAGCCGGAGGCGGTGACGGTGCCGCCGCTGGCGGTGTAGCTCGCCCGCGCCAGCACGTCGCGCGTGCCGCCCGGCCCCGAGAGGAAGCGGAAGGCCAGCAGTTCGGCCCCGCCCGAGGCGTCGATCAGCGCGCCGGGGCGCTGCAGGATGGCGGGCGCGGTGATGGCGACGGCCTTCTCGGGCGGCGCGCCGATGCCGTCGGTCTGGGCGCCGGCGGGGCCGAAGAGGCTCGGGAAGATCTCGATGCCGAGCGGCCCCTGGTCGGAGACGAGCTGGCCGAAGGGCACCACCCGCCCCTCGCCGGAGACCGAAGTGAGGCTGCCGGGCAGCAGCTCCACCGCCTCGGTCGCGGCGAGCTCGAGCCGGCCCTGCGGCACGCGCAGCACGCCGGCCTGCTCGATCCTGGCCGCCGCCACGGTCAGGATGCCCCCGGCCGAGAGCGGCGCCTCGGGCGGCGCGCCGCCCGTGCCCTCGATGCGGAGCGTGCGCGGCGGCTCCTGCGCCGTGCCGGTGGCGACGAGGGTGAAATTCGTCCCCGTCGTCGGGTAGACCTGCGCGGCGCGCAGCGTCAGGTCGCCCTGCGCGGTCAGCCGCCCCAGCACGCGGCCGAATTCGGTGTCCTGGTTGTTCGGCTGCGCGCCGACCAATCGGAGGTCGCCGCGCGCGGCGAGCGTCGCCTGCTCGGCGCCGAACAGCACCACGCCGCCCAGGATGTCGATGGCATCGGCCGAGAGGTCGAGCCGCGCGCCGGCGATCGCCGGCGTCGTCGGCGCCTGCGGGCTGACATTGGAGCCGTTGAGAAGCAGGTAGCCGGTGGCGATGGCGGCCGCGGGCGGCGGGCCGGCCGGCGCGCCCGCGGCGAGCGGCCCCGTCACGACGATGCGCTGCGCCTCGATCTGCACGGCCCGCGGCACGGCGAGCGTGACCTGGCCCTCGAGCAGCAGGTTCGAGGTGGGCGCGGCGAGGTAAAGCCGGTCGATGCCGCTGCCCGCGAGCGCGGCGGCGGGGAAGAAGGCGCGGTCCGTGCGCTCGCCGCCGGTCCAGTCGAGCGGGCCGGTGCGGACCAGGGTCGGGTCGAGCGCATCGCCGAAGCGCGTGCCGGGCGCGAGCGTCGGGCCGTCCTGTCGGACGACGATGCCGAAAGGCCCGGGCAGGTTGGCCGGCAGGCTGATCGTCGGCGTCGGCAGGCCGAAATCCGCGGCGTTCAGCGGCAGCGGCGAGGGCGCGGCGATGCTCAGCGTCGCCCCGCGCGCCCCCGGCCCGCCCGGCGCGCCGCGCAGCGTGCCGTCGAGGAAGGCGCCGCGCTGGCCGCGCAGCCCGATGCTGCCGGCATCGCCGAAGAGCGCCAGGGTGGAGAGCCGCGCCTCGGGGGTGGCGAGGCCCGTGCCGCGCCGGTCCGTCTCGCCCGCCGCGCCGGAGACGTCGAGCAGCGCGCCGCTCTCGACCACCAGCCAGCCGCGGTTCTCCTGCAGGCCGATGCTGCCGCCCGGGCGCACGCCGCCGGCGACAAGGCCACGGTCCAGCGGCAGCCGGTCGGCGACGCCGCGGGCCAGCAGCCGCGCGGTCGAGGCGATCCAGAGCGCCTGGCCCGGCTCGAACTCGGTGCCCTGGATCTCACGCTGGAACAGCGCGCCGAGCTCGACGCCATAGACCGTGCCGCTGCCGGTGCCGGTCACCTGGATGCTGCCGGCGGGCGCCTCCAGCGTGCCGGCGACCAGCAGCGGCCGCGCCGAGGCGATGCTGATCAGCGCCGTGGCGTCGCTGCGCGGCCCGCCGGGATCGGCGCGGAGCACGGTCGCCGCGTCACCGAGGTCGAGCGCGCCCTCGGCGGCGAGGGTCAGGCGCATCGGCCCGCGATCGGCTGCCGGCAGCAGGCCCGGGCTTCCCCAGGCGGCCGAAGCGGGATCGGCCTCGCTGGGCACGCCGCGGAAGCCAGGATCGAGCAGCGTGCCGGGCCGGGCGATGCGGCTGGCCGCCACCGGGGCGATGACGGCGCCGGGGGCCACGGTGATGCCGCCCGCGACCAGGCCGCGGAAGGGCGCGCGGCCGGCGATCGGCGCGGTGAGGCGGATGTCGGCGAAGCCCCGCGCGGCGAAGGCGTCGAGGTCGGGCGCCAACACGCCGGAAGCCGCCTCGGCCTCGGTCGGCGCGCGGCCGAGCAGGATGGAGGGCGCGGCCAGCGCGAGCACGCCGCCCCGCCCGGTGCTGGCGCCGCCGCCGGCCCGCCCCGTGCCGAAGCCGGACAGCGAGGCCGGATCCTCGATCACCGGCCGCGCATGCGGCCCGGCGATGACGAAGCCGACGGTGCCCGGCGCCACCGTCCCGCGGGCGACCGGCGCCCCGGTCGGGCTCGCCGCGAGGGCGGCATAGGTGCCGAGGCTCAGCGTGCCGCCTCGCCCGCCGGTGAGCGCGCCCGAGGCCGCGACGAAGCCACCACCCGAGACGTCGAGCACCGCGCCCGCCTGCACCAGGATCGGCCGCCCCTCCACCGGCACCGCCAGCGGGTCGACCACGGCGCCTGTCGGGAAGGGCGCGGCCTGGGCGCGCGGATAGGCGGTGAAGCGGGTCTGCAGCGTGATGGTGCCGCCATCGAGCAGGAAGCGTCCGGCCGCCGGCTGGAACTCCGCCAGGCCCAGCGAATCATTGGCCCAGCGCCCGCGCGTCGAGAGCACCGCCTGCGGCCCGACGATGATGGCGCCGTCGAGCGGATCGGTCGGCCGCTCGGCGGGCAGCGGGAAGAGGGGCGCGTCGCGCAGCGTCTCCGCCACCGCCTCGACCCGGAGGCCGGCATTGGCGGTGACGGCGATGCTGCCGCCGGGCGCCAGGATCGCACCCTCGAGCGCCGCGCTCCAGGCATTGGCCGAGAAGCGGGCGCCGGGGAGGAGGGCGAGCCGCACGCCGGGGGCGGCCGGCGCCGTCTCGGTGGCGGGGGCGGGGCCGGGCAGGGTCAGCCGACCATCCGCCTCGAGGATGATGCTGGACCAGCCGCGCCCGAGCACGCCGGCGACGGAGAGTTGCGTGTCGAACCGGCCCTCCGGCAGCGCCGCGTTCTCGTCGAGCTGCAGCCGCAGGTCGCGGGTCGAGGCGGGGTCGGGGCGGAGGCGCTGCGCGAAATCGGCGCCGAGCGTCTCCGTCACCTCCTGCACGACGGTCGGGTTGACCAGGCCGCCGATGCCCGAGGTCCGGTTCACCGGATTGCCCGCGGCATCCACCGGGCGGAAGCCGAGGAAGGCCAGCGCGCCGCCGAAGGGCAGGTCGGTGGTGGTCTGGCGGTCGGCATCGTTGGCGCGCCCCGCCGCCACCTGGCGGTCGCCGGTGAAGGCGCCGCCCTGGATCACGCCGTCGCCGTAGAAGCGGCCGCGGATGGTCACGCTGCCGGCGTCGAAGCCCTCGATGTAGCCGGCCTCGTAGACCGGCCGCACGGCGAGCAGCGGCGAGCGGAAGGTCTCGGTGATGCCCCAGCGCGACTGGCTGCGGCTGAGCTCGCCGGGCAGGCCGACGAAGGCGATGTCCGGGCTCGCCGTGCCGATGTCGTAGATCCGCCCGTCGGCGCCGAGCAGGCGCGTCGCCTGCGGCCGCATGCCCCCCTGCCAGGCGAGCAGCCCGCCCGAGACGTCGATCCGCGAGCCGTCCAGGGCGAAGACCCGCTCGGCGACGATCTCGATGGCGCCGCCCGGCCCCTGGCGCTCGGCGACGCTGACGGGAATGGAGTTCGCCGTCGGCTGCCAGTTCACGATCTGGCTGCCGATGCGGGTGTCGATGGTCACGCGGCCGCGGCGCTGCGCGAAGTCGAAGAGGAAGCCCTCGCGCTGCAGCGGCGCGTCGGCCAGCTCGCTGCGGAAGGTCTGCACCTCGACGAGGTTGCGCGCGACCGGCGCCGCGAGGTCCTTCAGCCCGCCGAGGTCGATGACCGAATCGCGCTCCAGCACCACGGCCTGCAGCCGCCCGCCGGAGCCGGCATTGGCGGGGAAGAGGCGCGTCGGCAGGTCGCCGGCGATGCGCAGCGTCGCCGCCGGCGCGCGGATCACCGCGCCCTCGGCGAGCCGGACATTGGCGCCGAGGATGGCGATGCGGCCCTGCTCGAAGGGCGCGGTGGCGGTGTTGAACACCACCTGGTCGGCGCCCTGCTCGGCCGGGATCTCGAGCAGGCTGCCCGGGCCGAGCGTCACCTCGCCGAAGCGGTACTGCACGATGCGCGTGGGATCGCCCGTGGTCGGCTGGTTCTCCGTGCCGCCCTGGTCGCGCGCGGCGAGGATGACCGAGCCCGGCCGGTTGTTCGCCGTCGTCGCGGCGAGCACCGCGCCTGGCCCGTTGGCGATGCGATGGCCGGTGAGCGTGATGTTGCCGCGCGGGGCCGAGATCAGCCCGTCGTTGCGCGCCTCGAAGCGGTAGGGCTCGATCGGCGGGTTCGCGCCGACGCCGGGGATGACCACGGCGGTGTCGAGCTGCAGCGCATCGGCGCCGGCACCGCGGCGCAGCGCCTCCGCCTCCAGCCCGATCGCCGGGCCGAGCAGCGCGCCGGTCGGCTGGTCGAGCCTCAGGCCCGCCCCGGCGGCGAGGATCACCTGGCCGCTCGGCGCAACGATGCTGCCGGCATTGGCGACGACGGGCGCGGCGAGGATGGCGCTGCCCTCCTCGCGCAGCGTGATGCGCGCCCCGGCCTCGACCTCCACCGCGATGCGCCGCGGCCGGCCGGTGGCGATGCCGCCCTCGCGCAGCAGTGCGAGCCGGTCGTGGCTGAAGGTGGGCGCGGTGTTGCCGACATTGTCGGGCGGGGTCAGCAGCCCGGCGCGGAAGCGCGCGTCGCGGGTGGCGACATCGTCGGACCAGCGCCCGACATCGAGCGCCGAGGCGATGAGCGTGGCGACGCTCACCTGCGAGGAGCCGGCGAAGATGATGCCGTTGCGGTTGATCACCAGCACCTGGCCCGGCGCCTCGATCGAGCCGAGGATGCGCGAGGGCTGCGCCGCCGGATCCTCGATGCGGTTCAGCACCGCCCATTCGCGCGCGCGCGTGCCGCCGGCCGACTGGTCGAAGCGGAGATCCGTCTCGCGCCCGACATTGAAGCTCTGCCAGGTGAGGATGGCGCGGGATTCGGTCTGCCGGACCGTGACGGCAGTGCGCCCGCCCGCCTCGGTCTGCGCCGGCGCCGCCGCGCCGCGCCAGAGCGCGGGATCGAGCACGGGCACGAGGCCGCCCGGCGCGAGGCCATTCGCCACCGGCGTCGCCGGCGCCGCCTGCAGCGCGGTGGCGCGGGCTGCCGCCTGTGCCTGGTCGAGGGCGCGGCGCGTCTCGGCCGCGCGGGCGAAGACGGCGAGCGCATTGGCGGCGTGCTCGGCGGCGCGCTGCTGCTCGGTCGACTGCGCCTGGGCCGCGCGCATCGCCGCGGCGGCCGGGTTCACGCCGCCCGCCGCCGAGTCGCGCCGCGCGAAGACCGACGACTGCGCCAGAGCCGGCGCCGCCGCGCCCAGCATCAGCGCGAGCAGGCTGCAGGAGGCAAGCAGCCGCCGGCGCGCGCCCGTGCCCTGCCAGGGCGCATCGGGGCGGGTCGGGTCCGGGCGCAGGGCGGGGCCGCGCAGCGGGCCGCGCGGGCGGGCAGGCGAAGCGATCATCGGGAGGTGTTGCGTCCGGAGGCGGGCGGTCGGGGGAGGCGGAAGCGGCGCGTGGCGACGGGGCCCTTACTTCCACATCGCTTCGCCGCGCGCCGCAGCCGACGTGCCGTGACGCGGAAACTTAATGCTTGCGTCACGATTGCCCAGCGCCGCACCAGGGCGCCGCATGGATCCCGCGCTTCCCGCCGTGCTGCTTGCCGCACCGTTCATCGGCAGCTTCCTCGGCACCCTGGTGCTGCGCCTGCCGGCGGGTGCGCCGGTGCTGCTCGCGCGCTCGGCCTGCCCCGCCTGCGGTACGCGGCTCGGCGCGACGGAGCTGGTGCCGCTGTTCTCCTGGATCGCGCAGCGCGGGCGCTGCCGGCATTGCGACGCGCCGATCCCGCGCTTCTACCCGGCGATGGAGCTGGCGGCCTTCGGCGTCGCGCTCTGGGCGGCGAGCGTCGCGGAGGGCGCGGCGCTGCTCGCCTCCTGCCTGCTCGGCTGGGCGCTGCTGGCGCTGGCAGCGACGGACCGGCGGGAATTCCTGCTGCCCGATGCGCTGACCCTGCCGCTGCTGGCGCTCGGCCTGGCGGCGACGGCCTGGCTCGATCCGGCGGGGCTGGCCGACCATGCGCTGGGCGCGACGCTGGGCTGGGTCGGCTTCGCGGCGCTCGCCTGGGCGTATCGGATGCTGCGCGGGCGGGAGGGCCTCGGCGCGGGGGATGCGAAGCTGCTGGCCGCGGGCGGCGCCTGGATCGGCTGGGCCGGGCTGCCGGGGGCGGTGCTGGCGGCGAGCCTGCTTGGCCTCGGCGAGGCGCTGGCGCGGCGGCTGCGCCAGGGGCCCGGGGGGGAGGCGGCGCCGATCGCGTTCGGCGCCTGGCTCGCCCTCGGGATCTGGCTGGTCTGGCTCTACGGGCCGCCG
>CAYNYQ010000073.1:0-10786 GCA_964401305.1 uncultured Acetobacteraceae bacterium
GATGACCCTGCAGCTCGGCCAGGTCGCCCCGGATTTCGAGGCGGAGACCACCATGGGCCGCATCCGCTTCCACGACTGGCTGGGCCAGTCCTGGGGCGTGCTGTTCAGCCACCCGGCGGACTACACGCCGGTCTGCACGACGGAGCTCGGCGAGACCGCGCGCCTCAAGCCGGAATTCGACCGCCGCGGCGTGAAGGTGATCGGCCTCAGCGTCGACCCGCTGGACCGCCACCGGGGCTGGGAGGCGGACATCGCCGAGACCCAGGGCCATGCGGTGAACTTCCCGATGATCGCCGATGCCGACCAGGCGGTCTCCAGGCTCTACGGCATGGTGCACCCGGAGGCGGATCCTAAGGTCACGGTGCGCACGGTCTACGTGATCGACCCGCAGAAGAAGGTGCGGCTGATGATGATCTACCCGCCGAGCACGGGGCGGAATTTCGACGAGATCCTGCGCGTGATCGACAGCCTGCAGGCGACCGACACCAGGAAGGTGGCGACGCCGGTGAACTGGCGGCCGGGCGAGCGCGCCATCATCCCGCCCTCGATCAGCGACGAGCAGGCCAAGGCGCTGTTCCCGCAGGGCTGGGAGGCGAAGAAGCCCTACCTCCGCTATGTCGAGGTGAAGTAGCGCCCGGGGACGGCGTGCCGCGCGCCCCGCCGGGGGACGCGCGGCGCGCCGCCGCCGCCCGCAGCCTCGCCCACCACTGCCCGCGGCCGCGCCTTGCGCTATCCTCGCGGGCCATGACGATGACCCTCGCCCAGCTGCTGGCCCCCGTCGCGCCGGAGCGCTTCTTCGCCGAGCATCACGACCGCCAGCCGCTGCATGTCCGCGGCGATCCGGCCAAATTCGCCGCCGTGCTGTCCTGGCGCGGCATCAACCGGCTGCTGGACATGACCCACATCTGGTCGTCCCACAGCCTGCAGCTGGTGATGGATGGCGTGCCCGTGCCGGCCGAGCAGTACTGCACCCGCGCCGTCGGCCGCGACGCCAACGAGCAGCTCTGGCAGCCGGTCGCCGCCAAGGTGCAGGACTGGACCCGGCGCGGCGCCAGCCTGGTGCTGAACGACGTGGACAGCCTCTCGCCCGGGCTGCGCGCCGTCTCCGACGCGCTCGAGGATGCCGGCCTCGGCAAGGCCCAGGGCAACGTCTACATCTCCTGGCAGAGCCACAAGGCCTTCCCGGCGCATTTCGACACCCACGACGTCTGGGCCGTGCAGGTCGAGGGCGAGAAGACCTGGAACATCTGGGAAGGCCGCGCCGAGTGGCCGATCGCCCACCCCGCCTTCCGCGGCCTGGCCCAGGCGCAGCACGAGCAGGCCAAGCGGTCCTTGCGCACCAAAGTGCACATGAAGCCCGGCGACCTGCTCTACCTGCCGCGCGGCTGGTATCACGACGCCCTGGCCGAGGCCCCGGCCAGCGTCCACATCGCCTATGGCGTGCACGCGCCGCTCGGGATGGACCTGCTGCACATGCTGCTCGAGCGCGCCATGGGCGATGTCGAGTTCCGCAAGCCCCTGCCCCGGCAGGACGGCACGGCGGCGGCGAAATTCGCGCTCACCTCCCGCGCTGCCACGCTGGGCCAGCGCCTCGGCGAGCTGGCGCGCGACCCGCAGGTGACGGCCATGCTGGAACGCTTCGTCGCCGACTACCGCTTCCGCCGCGGCGGCTTCGACCTGCTGGCCGCGCGCGGGCTCGCCGCGCCCGACACAACGGCCGCCGGCGCGGGCGAGGCCGAGGCGCCCGCCTTCCGCGTGCTGGCGCAGGGCACGAAGCCGGTGCGCCGCGGCGCCGACTGGGTGCTGAAGACCGCCGCTGGCGCCCTGCCCCTCGCCCCGGCCGAGGCCGAGGCCGCGGGCTGGCTCCTCGCCCGCCCCGACATCGCCGAGCCCGAGCTGCGCGCCGCGCATCCCGCCGTCGATGCCGCCGCCCTGCTGGCGCGGCTGCGCGAGGCCGGGCTGCTGGCGGCGGGCGGCGCCGCCTGATGCTGGCCGTCGCCGCCGCCGCGCTGCTCTCCGCCCTGCTCCTCTCGCCTCTGCTCTCCCCTCGGGCCTCGGCGCAGCCCCGCCCCTTCGACTGCATCGGCGCCGAGCGGCTGGAGGACGATGTCTTCGCCATCCCCTTCGCCCGCAACGCCGCGGCGCCGGGGGAGGCCGCGCGCGCCAACCTCCAGGCCGCGGCCGCCCTGGCCAAGGCGGCGCCGGAGCGGAACCTCTGCGTCCTCGGCCATGCCGGCCCGCAGGAGGGCGGCGCGCAGACCGGGCTGCAACTGGCCGCCCGCCGCGCCGGCGCGGTGGCGGAGGCGCTGGCGGTGCTCGGCGTCGAGCGCGACCGCATCCGCGCCGAGGCCCGCCGCGCCGCCTTCGCCCGCGGCGGCGTCGCCGTGCCGCAGGAGCGCAGCGTGACGGTGGTGGTCCTGCCGTAGGCATCCCGTCGTCCGGCGCGGCACCGGCGCCCGCAAAGGGGCTCGCCATCGCGCCCTGCGCCGCGCGATAAGCCGGCGGCACCGGCCCGTCGAAGGCCGGGGTTACCAGGGCGGAAGCGTCGCGCCGCGTGGCAGGCAGGCCGCGCGGCCCCTGGCGCAGGAACGAGGATGCGATGACCGGACGCAGGATCTGGGTGCTGTGGGGCGGGGTCTTCACCGATACCGGCTTCGAGACGCTCGAGCCCGGCACGGAGGAGCTGCACGGCCCCTTCCACGACGAGGAGAGCGCATTGCGCGCCTGGCGCGACGCCATGCGACGCAAGGTGGACATCGCCACGCACCGGCTCTTCGTCATGGAGGCGCGGGCGACGCCGGGGGCGTAGCAGCCCCCCGACCTGCCCGGGGCGCTCAGCCCCGCCGCAGCAGGCCGAAGGCGACGTCCCGGCCCTGGCCGCGCTTCAGCGCGAGGTCGATCCAGAGCATCGCATGCGCCTCCAGCAGGCGGGCGTTGCGCAGCGGCCCCGCATCCACCGCCGCGAAGCCGAGATCGCCGACAAGGCCAAGCACCAGCGGCTTCCGCGCCGCGTCGTCGCCGGCCACGAACATCACCGGCGGCACCGGGAAGCCGGAGGGATCGGCCATGGTCTCGGCGCCCACCGTGTTCAGCGTCTTGAACACGGCGGCGCTCGGCGCCCAGGCCGCCACCCGCTCCCCGCCCGAGTCCGTATGGCCCAGCGCCAGGCCGAGCCCCTCCGGCCCCATGGCCAGCGGGTTGGTGGCATCGAGCAGCGGCCGGCCGCCGAGGTCGCCGAGGGACCGCACCGCCGCCTCCGCCGCGCCCCAGGGGGTCGCCAGCACCACCGCATCGGCCTCCCGCGCCGCCTCCGCCGGGCCGAGAAGCGCGCCGCTGGCGGCCAGCGGGGCGTAGCGCGCCGCGCCCGGGTCGCGCAGCCCGTAGCGGATCGCGTGCCCCCTGCCGGACCAGTTGCGGCCGAGCGCCGCGCCGACATTGCCGGCACCGATGATGGCGATGCGCATCCCCCGACCTCCTTGCTCGCGGTTCAACCGAGGCGCGGCCAGCGCCCGGCCCAGGGCTCCGCCCTCTCCCACTCGGCCGCCAGGGCGAGGAGCAGCCCGTCCGACCCGGCGGCGCCGACCAGCTGGAAGCCGATCGGCAGGCCGGTGGCGCCGGCCTCGCAGGGCAGGGCGATCCCGGGCAGGCCGGCGAGATTGGCGAAATTCGTGAACACCGCATGGCCGCGCGGCCCGACCGGCTCGCCATCGATCATCGGCGGCGCCACCTGCTCGGCGGGCCAGGGCAGGGCGGCGGCCGCGGGGGTGAGGATCGCGTCCCAGCCGGCGCGGAAGACGCCCGCCATGCGCCGCCGGAACTGCGCCACCCCCTCCAGCGCGGCGAAGAGCCGGGTCGCGGGAAGTGCCCGCCCGGCCTCGGCCATCTCCCGCAGCATTGGCGCCTCGGGCGCGGCACCGGGGAAGCGCTCGGCCAGCAGCCAGGCCAGCCCGGCCTGGCCGATGGTGCCGAAGAGCGGGTTCAGCGCGTCGATGTCGAAGGGCGCCGCCCCCTCCTCCACGCGGTGGCCGAGCACGCCGAGGCGATGCGCCGCCGCGGCCACGCGCTCGGCGATCTCGGGGTCGACCGGATGCGCGCCGAAGCGCGGGACGAAGAGGATGCGCAGCCGCCCGGGCCGGTCCGGCACGGCGAGCGGCGGCAGCGCGCGGGAGGCAGGGTCGCGCGCATCGGCCGGCGCGATGAGGCCGAGCAGCGCGACAAGGTCGGCGGTGGTGCGGGCGATGGGGCCGATCTGCTCGCAGTCGTGCAGGATGGCGGGCAGCCCGTCGCAGCGCGGCACCCGGCCGATCGTGGGCTTCAGCCCGACGAGCCCCGTATGCGAGCAGGGCCGCCGGATCGACCCGCCGCCATCGGTGCCGAGCGCCAGCGGCCCGAGCCCCGCCGCCACCGCCGCGACCGCGCCGCCCGAGGAGCCGCCGGGCGTCAGCGCCGCGTTCCACGGGTTGCGCGTGACGCCGTGCACCGGGTTGTCGGTATAGCCCTGCAGGGTGAATTCCGGGACGTTGGTCTTGCCCAGCAGCACCATCCCCGCGGCGCGGCAGCGGGCGACCGGCAGCTCGTCGCGTTCCGGCACCATGTCACGGAACAGCGGGCTGCCCCAGCTGCAGGGCAGGCCGGCCATGGCGATGTTGTCCTTCACCGTGATCGGCACGCCGTCGAGCGGCGAGAGCGGCACGCCGTCGCGCCAGCGCGCCTCGCTCGCCCGGGCGGCGGCGCGGGCGCCCGCCTCGTCCAGCGCGACGATGGCATTCAGGCGCGGGTTCAGCGCCGCGATGCGCGCCAGCACCGCCTCCAGCGCCTCCACCGGGGAGAGGGCGCGGCGGGCGTAGAGGCCGGCGAGCGCCGTGGCCGGCAGCAGGCAGGGGTCGCTCATGCCGGCACCAGGCCGCGCAGGCGCTGCATGCCCGCCGCGGCCTCGGCGGCCATGCGGTGGATGATCGCGCCGGCGGGCTCCACCTGGTCGATCAGGCCGACGCATTGCCCGGCCCAGACATAGCTGTTCTCGAGGTCGCCCTGCTCGGTGCCCACCGCGTTCAGCTCGCCGCGGATCATGGCGACGAGCGTCTCCTTGGGCGTGCCGTCGCCCTCGGCGGCGACGATGCGGTGCGCATGGGCGCTGGCCAGCACGCGGCCCGGCATGCCGAGGCTCTGCTTGATCAGCATGGTGTCGGCCGGCTGCGCCGTGGTGAGCGCCTGCTTGTAGGCGGCGTGCGCCCGGGCCTCGACCGAGGCGACGAAGCGCGTGCCCATCTCCACCCCCTCGGCGCCGAGCGCGAGCGCCGCCAGCATCTGCCCGCCCGTGGCGATGCCGCCCGAGGCGAGCACCGGGATCTTCACCGCCGCGACGGTGCGGGGGACCATCACCATCGTCGTCTCGTCGGTGCGGCCGATATGCCCCCCGCCCTCGAAGCCCACGGTGGCGACGAGGTCGGCGCCGGCCGCCTCGGCCTTGCGCGCGAGCTCCGGCCCCGCGGTCAGCACCAGGGTCTTCGCGCCCACCTCGAGGCAGCGCTTGATGTAGGGCGCGGGGTTGCCGGCGGTGAGCGCGATGATGCGCACGCCCTCGTCGAGCGCGGCATCGAGCAGCGGCCAGAGGTCCATCCGCCCGATCGGGAAGTTCACGCCGAAGGGCTTCTCCGTCAGCGCGCGGCAGCGGCGGATCTCGGCGCGCAGCTTCTCCGGCGTGTCGAGGCCGGCGATGGCGATCTGCCCGAGCCCGCCGGCATTGGAGACCGCGGCGGCAAGGTCGGCGAAGGCGACGCGCGCCAGCCCGCCCTGCACGATCGGGTAGCGGATGCCGAGCAGGCGCGTGACGCGCGTCTCGATGGCGGGCGGGGCGGCGGGGATGGTGTCGGGCATGCGGGTCTTCCTGGGGGCGGGCCGGGAGTCGTGACCGGCCTGGCCGCGCGCGGCAACCGCGGCGCGGTCAATCCACCGTCGCGCCCGAGATGCGCACCGCCCCGGCCCATTTGGCGACCTCCTCGAAGAGGAAGCCGCGCATCTCCCGCGGCGAGAGCGGGCGCGGCAGGGCGCCGATGCGCCGCACCGGCGCCTGGCCCTCCGTGGTGGCCAGCACGCCGCGGATGGCCGCGGCCAGCGCCTCGACGATCTCGGGCGGCGTGCCGGCCGGGGCGAGCAGCGCCTGCCAGGCGGTGATGTCGAAGCCGGGCAGCGGCACCGCCTCGGCCGCCGTGGGCAGGTCCGGCCAGTCCGGGTGGCGCTGCGCGGTAGAGACGCAGAGCGCGCGCACCGCGCCCGCGCGCATCTGCGGCGCCAGCGGCGGCAGGTTCTCGAACAATGCCTGGATGCGCCCGCCGACCAGCTCCGTCACCGCGGGCGCCGAGCCGCGGAAGGGCACGTGCACCCCCTCGGCGCCGATGGCGCGCAGGAACAGCGCCATGGTCAGGTGCGGGATGGTGCCGATGCCGGCCGAGCCATAGGTGACGCCGCCCGGCGTGGTGCGGGCGAGATGGGCGAAGTCGTCCGCGTCCTGCACCGGCAGCGCCGGGTTCACCGCCAGCACGTTGGCGACGGCGCCGAGCAGGGTGATGGGCGCGAAGTCGCGCAGCAGGTCGAAGGAGAGGTTGCGGTAGAGCGTCTGGTTCACCGCCGCCGCGCCGGCGGCGACCACCAGCGTGCGCCCATCGGGCGCGGCGCGTGCCACCGCCTCCATGCCGAGGTTGCCGCCGGCGCCGGGGCGGTTCTCCACCACGAAGGGCACGCCGAAGGCCTGGCCGAGCAGCCCGGCGGCCCAGCGGCCGAGCAGGTCGTTGGCGCCGCCCGGGGTGAAGGGGCAGATGACGCGCACCGGCCCCGCCGGCCAGCGCTGCGCCCGCGCGAGGCCCGGCAGCGCCAGCAGCGCCGCGCCGGCGAGCAGCGCGCGGCGATCAGCCCGCGGCGGCATGCTTGACCATGTCGCGCGCGATCAGCATCTGCTGGATCTGCGAGGCGCCCTCGAAGATGCGGAACAGGCGGACGTCGCGGTAGAGCTGCTCCACCGGCGTGCCGCGCATGTAGCCGGCGCCGCCATGGATCTGCACGGCGCGGTCGGCGACGCGGCTGACCATCTCGGAGGCGAAGAGCTTGCAGCAGGCGATGTCGGCGACAAGCGCCCCTTGCGCCTCGCCGGCCGCGTCGAAGGCGCGCGCGGTCTCGAGGATCATGCTGCGGGCGGCCAGCGTCTCCGCCCGGCTGTCGGCCAGCATGGCCTGCACGAGCTGGAACTCGGCCAGCGCCTGGCCGAACTGGCGGCGCTGCATGGCGTAGGCGAGGGCCTCCGCGGTCAGCCGCTGCGCCTGGCCGACGCAGGTGACCGCGACATGCAGCCGGGCGTGGTTGATGCCGCGCATGGCGGTCTTGAAGCCGCCGCCCTCGCGCCCGCCGATCAGGTTGGCGGCGGGGACGCGCACGCCGTCGAGGAAGACCTCGCTGGTGGCGCTGCCGTCCTGGCCCATCTTCCGGTCGGCCGGGCCGCAGCGCAGGCCCGGCGTGCCCGCCGGCACGATGAAGGCGGAGATGCCGCCGGCGTCGCGGCTGGCCGGATCGGTGCGCGCCATCACGATGAAGACCTGCGCCTGGCGGGCATTGGTGATGTAGCGCTTCACGCCGTCGATGACGAAGTCCCCGCCCTCGCGCCGCGCGCTGGTCGTCAGGCCGCCGGCGTCCGAGCCGTTCTCGGGCTCGGTCAGGCAGAAGGCGGCGGTGCATTCGCCGGAGGCCATGCGCGGCAGCCACTCGGCGCGCTGCGCCTCGGTGCCGTTGTAGAGGATGGGCTGGCTGCCGAGGCCGATCGTGGTCGAGAAGCGCGCGCGGAAGACCGACGAGGCGCGCGTCACCTCGAACATCACGCGCACCTGCTGCTCCATCGAGAGCCCGCCGCCACCGTAGCGCGCGGGGATGGAGATGCCGAAGAGCCCGGCCTCGCGCAGCAGCGCGGTGAGGTCCTCGGGCAGCGTCTCCTGCCCCTCGAGCCGCGGCTCGGCCGGGATCAGCCGCTGGTCCACCAGGCGGCGGATGCCGTCGAGATAGGCCTCGAAGGCCGCCCCGTCCGGCGGGTCCTCGGGCATGGCACGGCCCCTCCCTTGCGTGGCCGGCAGGATCGGCCGTCCGCCGCGGCGCGGTCAAGCGCGGCTTCCGCCGGGGCCGCGGCTCGGGCAGTCTGGCGGCGGACCGGGCGGAGGAGAGGGCGATGCTCACCCATGTCGGCGGCGTCGATCATTGCATCGTGCTGGTGCGCGACCTTGCCGCGGCGGCGGTGGATTTCGCCCGGCTCGGCTTCACCGTGGCGCCGCGCGGGACGCATTCGCCGCACATGGGCACGGGCAACCACTGCGTGATGCTGCGGGGGGACTATTTCGAGATTCTCGGCGTGCTGCAGCCGACCGAGCTGAACGCCCGCTGGCGCCGCGTGCTGGAGACGCGGGAGGGCATGACGGCGATCGCGCTGCGCGCCCATGACGCCGCGCGCGGCGCCGAGGAGATCGCCGGCCGCGGCGCGGCGACCCTGCCGGTGCAGCATTTCGGCCGCCCGGTGGACCTGCCCGATGGCGGGCGGACGGAGACGCGCTTCGCCACCTTCCACCTGGCCGAGCCGCCGGTGCCGGGGCTGCGGCTCTTCGCCTGCCAGCACCTGACGCCGGAGGCGACCTGGGTGCCCGGGCTGTCCGAGCATGCGAACACCGCCACGGGGCTGGCCGGCCTCGAGGTGCTGGCGAAGGACCCCGGCGCCGCGGCCGGGGCGGTGGCACGCATCCTCGACCGCCCGGTCGCGGCCGAGCCGGATGGCGCGCTGGCCGTGGCGACGGGGGCGGCGCCGATCCTGTTCCTGACGCGGCTGCAGCTCGAAGCGCGCTACCCCGGGATGGCGCTGGCGGCGCTGCCCGAGGAGGGGCCGGCGACGCTCGCGCTCAGGGTCGCGGACCTTGCGGCGGCGGAGGCCTGCCTGCGGGCGGCGGGGGTTGCGGCGCGCCGCGGGCCGGGCGGCCTGGCCGTGCCGCCGGCCGAGGCGCATGGGGTGATCCTCGCCTTCCGCGGGTGAATCGCGACCGAAGTTGCCGCCACGCGGCGGATTGCGGCGCCGTCCCCGGCGCGGCATGGTGCAGTGCGACACGAGCCCGGGAGAGTCGGCATGCAGGTGACACGCAGGCAGGCGCTGGCCGGCGCCGCGACCTTGGCCGCCACCGGCGGGGCATGGCCCGCCGCCGCCCAGGCGCCGCAGCGCGGCGGCACGCTGACGGTGCAGATCAGCAGCGAGCAGCGCGTGCTGAACCCGGCGATCCAGGCCTCCACCGGCGTCTACGTCATGGCGTCGAAGATCGTCGAGCCGCTGATCGACCTCGATGCCAATGGCGAGCCCGTCGGCGTGCTGGCCGAGAGCTGGGAGAGCGCGCCCGACGGGCTGACCCACAGCTTCCGCCTGCGCCGCGGCGTCACCTGGCACGACGGCAAGCCCTTCACCGCGAAGGACGTCGCCTTCAGCGCCATGATGTGCTGGAAGCGGATCCTCAACTACGGCACCACGCTCTACCTCTTCCTCGACCGGGTGGAGACGCCGGACGACCATACGGCGGTCTTCCGCTTCAGCCGCCCGATGCCGCAGGGGCTGCTGCTGCGCGCCCTGCCCGACCTCGGCCATGTCATCCCCGCGCATGTCTACGAGGGCACCGACATCCGGGCGAACCCGGCCAACACCGCGCCGATCGGCACCGGCCCCTTCCGCTTCGTGCAGTACGAGCGCGGGCAGTTCCTGATGGCCGAGCGCAACCCGAACTACTGGCGCGGCAACGGCCTGCCCTATCTGGACCGCATCGTCTGGCGCTTCATCGCCGACCGCGCCGCGGCGGCGGCGGCGATCGAGAGCGGGCAGGTGCAGTTCAGCCCCTATTCCAGCCTCGCCCTCTCCGACATCGCGCGGCTGTCGAAGGACCCGCGCTTCACCGTCAGCACCAAGGGCAACGAGGGCAACACGGCGCATACCGTGATGGAGATGAACCTGCGGCGGCGGGAACTCTCCGACGTGCGGGTGCGCCGCGCGCTCTGCCATGCGCTCGACCTCAACTTCTTCGTCGAGAACTTCCTCTACGGCTACGCCAAGCTCGGCACCGGGCCGATCCCCTCCTCCAGCGCCGCCTTCTACGTGCCGCGCCAGCCGCCCTATCCCTTCGACCGCGCGAAGGCGGAGCAACTGCTGGACGAGGCCGGCTTCCGCCGCCCCTCGCGCGGCGCCATGCGCTTCGCCCAGCCGCTCCGGCTGCTGCCGGCGCCCTGGGGCGAGTACACGGCGAATTTCGCCACCTTCATCCAGCAGTCGCTGCGCGAGATCGGCGTGCGGGTGGAGATCGAGGCGCGCGATGCGCCGGGCTTCCTCACCGGCGTCTACCGCGAGCACGGCTTCGACCTGACCACCGGCTGGCACCAGTATCGCAACGACCCCGCGGTGAGCACGACGGTCTGGTTCCGCACCGGCAGCCCGGTGGGCGCGCCCTGGACCAACCAGTACGGCTACGACAACCCCGCCATGGATGCGGCCATCGACGCGGCGGCGACCGAGCTCGACCCGGCGAAGCGGAAGGCGCTGTACCAGGATTTCGTGCGCCTCGCGGTGGAGGACGTGCCGGTGCACATGGCGGTGGAGCACGCCTTCATCAGCACCTATTCGAAGCGGCTGATGAACAGCCACACCCAGCCGCGCTGGGCGAGCTCCTCCTGGGCGGATGCCTGGCTGGCGCCGGGCTGAGCCCCGCGCATCCGATCGCGCAGCACCGCAGCG
>CAYNYQ010000073.1:10886-17501 GCA_964401305.1 uncultured Acetobacteraceae bacterium
ATCCGATCGCGCAGCACCGCAGCGTAGCGAGGAGCGGAGCGTGAATCGGAAAGCCGCGCATCCGATCGCGCAGCACCGCAGCGTAGCGAGGAGCGGAGCGTGAATCGGAAAGCCAAACCATGAAACGCCTCGGCGCGCTGGCGCTGCGGCGGCTGCTGCAGGCCGTCCCGACCCTGCTGATCATCCTGGTCGGCCTGTTCCTGTTGCTGCAGCTCGCCCCCGGCGACACGGTGGATGCGCTGATGGCGCAGATGGGCGGCGGCAGCGCCGAGGACGCGGCGCGGCTGCGCGCGCAGTACGGCCTCGATGTCGGCATCGCCACGCAGCTCGGCCGCTACCTAGTACGGCTGGCGACGCTCGACCTCGGCCAGTCGGCGATCTACGGCAAGCCGGTGGCGACGGTGATCGGGGAGCGCCTGGCGGTCACCGCCCTCTTCATGTCCTGCGCGCTGGCCTTCGCCTTCTCGGCCGGGCTGCTGCTCGGCGTGCTGGCGGCGCGGCGTGTGAATGGCTGGCGCGACACCGTCATCAGCACCGCCGGGCTGCTGTTCTACGCCATCCCGAGCTTCTGGCTCGGCCTGATGCTGATCGTGCTGTTCAGCGTGAAGCTCGCCTGGCTGCCGCCCGGCGGGTTCGAGAGCATCGGCGCCGGCCTCACCGGCCTCGCCCGCGTGCTCGACATCGCCAGCCACCTGGTGCTGCCGACCATCTCGCTGGCGCTGATCTTCCTGGCGATCTACCTGCGCCTCATGCGTGCCTCCATGCTCGAGGTGATGGGCCTCGACTTCGTGCGCACCGCCCGCGCCAAGGGCCTGCCGGAGGGGCGCGTGCTGCGCCGGCACGTGCTGCGCAACGCGATGCTGCCCATGGTCACCTTCGTCGGACTGCAGTTCAGCACCATGCTCGGCGGCTCGGTGGTGGTGGAGAGCGTCTTCTCCCTGCCGGGCCTCGGCCGGCTTGCCTACGAAAGCGTCGTGCAGCGGGACCTGAACACGCTGCTCGGCATCGTCCTCGTCTCCTCGGTGCTGGTGGTCGTGGTGAACTTCGTGGTGGACCTGCTCTACGCCCGGCTCGACCCGCGCATCGGGGCGGGCGGGGCATGATGCGCAGCCGTGCGCTCCGCGCCTATCTGCGCAGCCCGGCCGGGATGATCGGCCTCGTGCTGCTGCTGGTGGTCGTCGCCGCGGCGGTCTCGGCCGACTGGGTCTTCCCGCGCGACCCGCTCTCGCTCGCCGGGCGGCCGCTGCAATGGCCGGGGCAGAACCCGCGCCTGCCGCTCGGCACCGACAATCTCGGCCGGGACATCGCGGCCTTCCTCTGCCACGGCGCGCGCATCTCGCTGCTGATCGGGCTGGCGGCCTCGGCGGTCGCGGTCGGCATCGGGGTCGCCATCGGCGCCGTCGCCGGCTTCTACGGCGGCTGGGTGGACGATGCGCTGATGCGGGTGACGGAGGCCTTCCAGACCATCCCGAACTTCATCCTGCTGCTGGTCCTCGTCGCCGTCTTCGGCTCGGAGCTCGGGGTGATCACGGTCGCCATCGGGCTGGTCGGCTGGACCGCGCCCTGCCGTCTCGTGCGCGCCGAGTTCCTCTCGCTGCGCAGCCGGGAATTCGTGCTGGCCGCGCGCGGCCTCGGCCTCTCGGATGCGCGGCTGATCCTCGGCGAGGTGCTGCCGAACGCGCTGCCGCCGGTCATCGTCTATGCCTCCGTCGTCATGGCGGTGGCGATCCTGCTGGAGAGCGCGCTGGCCTTCCTCGGCCTCTCGGACCCGAACGTCGCCTCCTGGGGCAACATGATCGGCGCCGGGCGCAACGTGCTGCGCACCGAGTGGTACGTCTCCGCCATCCCCGGCGCGGCGATCCTCGTCACCGTGCTGGCCTTCAGCCTGGTCGGGCAGGGGCTGAACGACGCGCTGAACCCGCGCATGCAGGTCGCGGCGTGACGGCGGCGCCGCTGCTATCGCTGCGCGGCGTCACGGTGCGGCTGCCGAAGGGGGCGGACCGCGAGTTCGCGCTTCAGGACATCGACCTCGACCTCGCCGCCGGAGAGATCCTCTGCGTCGTCGGCGAGAGCGGGTCGGGCAAGTCGCTGACGGCCACCGCCATCATGGGCCTGCTGCCGGTGCCGCGCGTGCGGCTCGAGCGCGGCTCGATCCGCCTCGAGGGGGAGGAGCTGACCACGCTGCCGCCGGCGCGCATGCGCGCCATCCGCGGCGCGCGGATCGGCATGATCTTCCAGGAGCCGATGACGGCGCTGAACCCGCTGATGACCATCGGCCGCCAGGTCGAGGAGGTGCTGGAGGAGCACGCCCGCGACCTGCCCCGCGCCGGGCGCGCGGCGCGCGTGCTGCGGCTGCTGGAGGAGGTCGGCATCCCCGACCCGCCGCAGGCCGCCCGCGCCTACCCGCACGAGCTCTCCGGCGGGCAGCGCCAGCGCGCGATGATCGCCATGGCGCTGGCGCTGGAGCCGCGGCTGCTGATCGCCGATGAGCCGACCACCGCGCTCGACGTCACCACCCAGGCGCGCATCCTGGCGCTGATCAAGGACATCCAGGCGCGCCGCGGCACCGGCGTGCTGTTCATCACCCATGATTTCGGCGTGGTGGCGGAGATCGCCGACCGCGTCGCCGTCATGCAGACCGGCCGCATCGTCGAGACCGGGCCCGCCGCGCAGATCCTGGCCGCGCCGCGGCACGCCTATACCCAGGCGCTGATCGCCGCGGTGCCGCCGCTGGTGCCGCCGCCGCCGCGCGACCCCGCCGGCTTCGGCCCGCCGGTGCTCGCCGTGCGCGGCCTCGAGAAGACCTACCGCACCGGCGGCCTCTTCGGCCGGCGCCGCACCGTGCATGCGGTGCAGGGCGTCTCCTTCGCGCTGCGCCGCGGCGAGACGCTCGGCATCGTCGGCGAGAGCGGCAGCGGCAAGTCCACCGTCGCGCGCTGCCTGGTGCGCCTGCTGGCGGCGGATGGCGGCAGCATCGAGCTCGGCGGCGCCGATATCCGCCCGCTCTCGCGCGGCGCCTTCCGCCCCTTCACGCGCCAGGTGCAGATGGTCTTCCAGGACCCCTTCGCCTCGCTGAACCCGCGCCGCCGCGCCGGCGACCTGATCGCGCAGGGGCCGATCACGCATGGCGCCCCCCGCGCCGAGGCGCGGGCCAGGGCGCGGGAGATGCTCGGCCTCGTCGGCCTCGATCCGGCGGCGGCGGAGCGCTACCCGCACGAGTTCAGCGGCGGGCAGCGCCAGCGCATCGGCCTCGCGCGCGCCCTCGCGCTGCGGCCCTCCGTGCTGGTGGCGGACGAGCCGGTCAGCGCGCTCGACGTCTCGGTGCAGGCGCAGGTGCTGCGGCTGCTGGCGGAGCTGAAGGAGAGGCTTTCGCTCTCCCTCGTCTTCATCACGCATGATCTGCGCGTCGCGGCGCAGGTCTGTGACCGCGTGCTGGTGATGCATCGCGGCCTGGTGGTGGAGGAAGGCGAGACGGCCTCGCTGTTCCGCGCACCGCAGCACGACTACACGCAACGGTTGCTGGCCAGCACGCCGGGTCGCGCCTGGTCGGCGCAGGTCGTGCCGGCCATCCCAGGCTGAGACGCGGCGCCGGGCTTCGCGAAGTCGCGACGGGGCAACCGTTGCGCGCGCCTTGCCGTCGCATTTGCGCTGTAGCAGGTTGCGTCGCCATCGTCGGCGCAAGCATGTCCGCAGCCCACTGGCCCCGGGGGGCTGCAGCGGGCGGCGGCGAATGGGGGACCCGCCATGCCGCAGAAACTCACCGCCGAATTCCTCGGCACGCTCTGGCTCGTGCTCGGGGGCTGCGGCAGCGCCGTGCTCGCCGCCGCCTTCCCGGAACTCGGCATCGGCTTCGTCGGCGTCTCGCTTGCCTTCGGTCTGACGGTCCTGACGATGGCCTTCGCCATCGGGCACGTCTCGGGCTGCCACCTCAACCCTGCGGTCACCGTCGGGCTCGTCGTCGGCGGGCGGTTCAGCGCCGGCGAGGCGATTCCCTACATCGTCGCGCAGGTGCTCGGCGCCGTCGCCGGTGCGGCGATCCTGTTCCTCATCGCCAGCGGCAAGCCGGGCTTCGCGCTGGGCGGCTTCGCGGCGAACGGCTTCGGCGACCTCTCGCCGGGCAAGTACGGCATGATGGCCGCCCTGGTCTGCGAGGTGGTGCTGACCGCCTTCTTCCTGCTGGTGATCCTGGGCTCCACCTCGAAGCGCGCGCCGGCCGGCTTCGCGCCGATCGCCATCGGCCTCTGCCTGACGCTGATCCACCTGATCAGCATCCCGGTGACGAACACCAGCGTGAACCCGGCGCGCAGCACCAGCCAGGCGATCTTCGCCGGCGGCGAGTATCTCGGCCAGCTCTGGCTGTTCTGGGTGGCGCCGATCGTCGGCGCGGCCATCGCGGGCGTCGTGCACCGCTTCCTCGAGAGCGACGACGCGGCCTGAACACCGCAGGGCGCGGCGGCCGCGCAGGGCCGCCGCAACCGGGCCGGGTGCGTCGCGCATCCTCCGTTCCGGTGATTTGATCCGTGGGCGATCCCGCCTAGGCTCGGCGCTGGCCACAGCACGCGAGTCGCCCATGCCGACCGACCTGCCGCAGACGCCGCGGCGCATCCGGCGCCGCCTCGGCGCCCTGCTCGCCGCGCTCCTGCTCGGCGGCTGCACCCTGGCCGAGCACCGGATCACGCCGGTGCCCGGCGCCGGGCCTGCCGCCTGGCCGCTGCCGGCGGTCGCCGAGACGCCGTCGCTGCAGGGCCAGGGCTGGGACCCGCAACTCGCCAGCCTGTTCCACTTCACGCCCCAGGGCTCGCGCCTGATGCCGCGCGCCTGGTTCCTCGCGCTCGAGCGCGCCGATACCGGCGACCGCTTCGCCGCGCCGGAGAATCTCTCGCGCTACGGTCTGATCTACGCACGCGACGCCGGCACCGGCCTCAACCCGGACAATCTGCCCGTCGGCTTCGCCGTCGACCCGGTGCCGCAGCCCGTCACCGGCTACTGGGTCGGCCTGACCTGCGCCGCCTGCCACACCGGCGAGGTGACGCATCGCGGCGCCCGGATGCGGGTCGAGGGCGCGCCGGCCCGCTTCGACTTCGACCGCTTCGCCGCCGAGCTCGACGCCGCGGTGCAGGCGACGGCGCGCGATCCGGCCCGCCTCGCGCGGCTCGCCGCCACCACCGGCACCGAGGCAGCGCGCATCGCCGAGCCCTTCGCCCGCTACGCCGCCTGGAGCGCGCGGCACACCGCCATCCAGCAGCCCGCCGTGGTCTCGGGCTATGCGCGGGTGGATGCGCTGGGGCAGATCCTCAACGCGCTCTCGGCCATGCATCTCGACGCGCCGCGGGCGATGCAGGACGCCAACCGCCGTGCGCCGCGCGCGCCGGTCTCCTACCCCTTCCTCTGGACCACCTCGCGCCAGGACTGGGTGCAATGGGTGCCGATCGCCGCCTCGCCCATCGGGCGCAATGCCGGCGAGGTGCTCGGCGTGCTCGGCGAGGCGCGGCTCTCGGGGCCGGAGGATCCGGCGCGCTTCACCTCCTCGGTCAACTTCCGCAACCTGGTCGCGCTGGAGGACTGGCTGCGCCGCCTCCGCCCGCCGCCCTGGCCCGAGCAGCAGTTCGGCGCCATCGACCGCGCGCGCTGGGAGGAGGGGCGGCGGATCGTGCAGCAGAACTGCACGGGCTGCCACAACCTGCCGCCCTTCCGCCTGACCGACCCGCGGCAGAGCGTGGACGGCAGCCGCTTCATCCGGGTGAGTGGCGTGCCGCTCTCGGTCGTCGGCACCGACCCGAGCTATCTTCGGGCGCTGGCCGATTGGCGCATCCAGGCGGGGCCGCTGCGCGACCGCATGGCCGACGTGCCGGGCGGCCCCGACACCGTGCCGGCCACCTCCTTCTTCACCCGCAGCGTCATGGCGGTGGTCGAGCGCGGCACCGCCGATGCCGGGCTGACGCGGCGCATGCTGCTCGACAGCGGCGAGGCGCGGGCCTGCCCGGGCGGCACCACGCGCCGCATGGTGGCGCAGATCCCGCCCCCCGCCGGCCGCTACGAGGCGGAGAATGTCTGCGCCATCACCCGCGGGGCGGTGCGCATGACGCCGGAGCGCTGGGCGCTGCCGGACCGCTTCCTCGAGAGCATGAAGGCGGGCCCGCTGCTCGGCATCTGGGCGACCGGGCCCTTCCTGCACAACGGCTCCGTGCCCACGGTCTACGACCTGCTCTCGCCGCCGGCGGAGCGGCCGGCGGTGTTCTGGGTGGGCGGGACGGAGATCGACACGGAGCGGCTCGGCTTCGTCTCCGCCGAGGCGCCCGGCCTCTTCCGCTTCGACACGCGGCGGCCGGGGAATTCAAACCAGGGCCATGCCTTCCCGCGCACGCCGCTGGCGCCGGCGCAGCGCCTGGCGGTGATCGAGTTCCTGAAGGACCCGCTGCGCTTCGACGAGGCGGCGCGGCTGGCGCTGGAGCCGGAGTAGCCGGTCAGCCCCGGCCGGCGCCCGCTGCGCGCAGCGCATGGACGCGCAGCGCGCTGGCGAGCGGCACCGCGGCCTCGGCCCGCGCCGCGTCGACCTCGGCCACCAGCGCGGCCAGGCTCAGGCCGCGCGCCCGCGCCAGCGCCTCCAGCGCGGCC
>CAYNYQ010000074.1:0-17280 GCA_964401305.1 uncultured Acetobacteraceae bacterium
CTTGTGCCGCCTTCACGCCAGCCTGTCGAGGGCCCCCGCCGGCAGGTCCGCGAAGGCCACCACGCCCTCGCGGTACAGCACCTCGTGCAACGCGGCGAAGGCGGCGAACCAGCGCGCATGCTCGCTGGCCGCCGCCATGGCGCGCACCACGTCCTCGCGGGCCTCGCGCCGGCGGATGCTGTCGGCCGAGATCGGCGCCGGGTTCTGCTCCACGTTGCGGTCGCCGCGCACCTTCTTGGTATCCACGTGTTTCTCGAAGGAGAGCTGCTGCGGCTCCACCTCGAAGCCCATCACGCCCGAGAGCCGGTCCAGTATCCAGGCCGGATCCTCGGCCATGCGCTCGTAGCAGACGATGCTGCCGCCGGCATGGCGCAGCAGGTCGAGCATGGCCCGCAGCGCGGCGCGCGTCTTGCCGCACCAGAGGTCGAACTGCTCCTGGTTGACCGAGACGTCGGCGCCCCACCACTCGCGCCGCCGCTCCACCTCGGAGAGGAAGGTATGCGCCGGCTTGCGGCAGAGCATCAGCACGCTGCGTGCCAGCGGCAGCGACATGGTCTCGTGCAGCCGCCGCACGTTGTCGACGTATTCGCGCTGCGCCGCGGTCTCCTTCAGGAAGAGGAAGCGGCCCGGCTCGCGGCCGAGCTTCGCGCGCTCAAGCACCGTCTCCAGCCGGGCATCGGCGGCGCCATCCAGCAGCTTCGCGTTCCACGGCTCGTAGACCGCGTCGAAGCGGCTGTGCACGTCGAAAAGCGCCGTGGTCAGCGTGGTGCCGGAGCGCGGCAGCGCCACCAGCAGGCAGACCTTCTCCGGCAGCCGCCCCTGCCATTGCACGGGGTGCAGCAGCGGCGCCGTCACCGCCGGTCCGCCGGGGCGCCGCGCCACCAGCACGAAGACGCCGGGATGCTCGGTCGCCGCCACGCCGTGCTGCGAGGAGACCGCCAGCACCACCGCCGCCTCGGCCCAGCCGGCCTGCTTCAGCGCGGCCGGCAGGCCCCAGCCGCAGCGCCCCGCGGCGCCCATGGCCTCGGCGGGGGATCCCTCGTCCAGGCGCCCGGGCTGGAAGCGCGGCGTCGCCACCACCAGCCCGCCCGGGCGCAGCACGCGCGCCAGCTCGGCCCAGGCGGCGCCGGCATCCTCCACCGCGTCGAAGCCGTCGGCCACCACCACGGCATCCGCCACGCCGTCCGGCAGCCCGATCTTCTCGAGCTTCGGGCCGCTGCCGGGCCGCCGCGCCGGGCCCGGGCCGAAGCGACCCGCCACGACGCGTGCGACGCGGGTCGAGGCCTCCGGCACATGCACGGCCAGATCGGCCCGCGCATCCCAGCCCGCGGCATGGCCAGCCGCGGCCAGCACCAGCAGCAGCGCGCGCTTGCGGGCGTTCATCTCCTCGGCGCTGAGGGATTCGCGGAGATTGCCGGCATTGACCTGCAGCTCGCGCGGCTGGCGGCGGACGCCCGAGAGCGGCTCGGTCAGCCCGCCGGCGCGCACATCGGCCAGCACGGCCTCGCCGAGGCGGGACGCGGCGTCCTGCCGGGCCAGCCAGCCATCCCATTCCGGCTTGGACGTGAAGGGTACCAGGATCTCAGGCACGTCTCATTCCTTGGGATTCAGGCCCCCGAAAGCGCAGGCCGCGACGGCGGATAGCATATTTTCGCGCATCTGGCCGGCCACGAGTGGCGACGGCACCCCCGGTCGCATCACGTTTCGTCAAGATGTGATAAGGCAAGCGGGCGCGGCGCATCGCTGGCCGGATGAAGCCAGTGACGCCCGACGGTCTTATAGGCAGCGTGGCTGCCGATGCCCACGCCCGCGAGCACGGCGCTGGCCGCCAGGATCCGCCGCCCCCGCAGCCATGCATCCGGCGCCGGCTGCTCCGCCGCCACCGCCGCGAAGGCGCGCGTCAGCAGGCCCGGCCCGGTCGAGAGCCAGATGCTCTCGTCATCGCCCCGCCCGACCGCCGCCACCGCGCCCGCCAGGGCCCGGCCGATGACCGGGTCGCCGGGGGCGGCACCCAGAACGTCGTTGGCCAGCGAGCCGAGAGGCTCCTGGTAGCCGAGGAAGCCGGCCCCGCCGCCGATCCAGGGCGCGGCCGGGCCCAGGCAGCGGTTGTCGGCATCCATCCAGAGCCCGCCGCGCCGGTGCAGCCAGGCCAGCCGGAGGAGGTCGGCGCGGGCGGCCGGCTCGCGGGCGCGGGCGAAGGCCTGCACCACGCCCGCTGGGCCCGCCGCCAGAAAGCGCGCGGCCGAGGCATCGTCGAACCGCTCGACCTCGAGATCCGGGTTCGCCTCCCGCCAGCCGCGCAGCAGGGCGGCGATGTCGGGTGGCGGCGTCGGGCTGTGCCAGTACTGCCCGAGCCTCGGCGGCAGCGCGGCCGGGGCGCCCGCCGACGGCGGCGCCGCCGCGTCCGCGGCCCGGTCGAGCCAGCCGGCCTCGCGCAGCGCGACCAGCAGCCCGATGGCGGCCGCGGTCGAATCCGGCCGCGAGCGCACCAGGGCGGCGATCGGGGCAACGCGCTCGGGCGCCGGCAACGCGCCCCAGGCCTGCAGCTGCGCGGCGGTCTCGGCATCGAGGCGGAATTCCTCGAGCAGCTGGCCCGGCAGGGTCTGCCAGATCCGCAGCGCGCGCCGCTTCGCCGCCGCTGCCGGCCGCCGCAGCGCGCCCGAGGCGCGCAGGTGCCGCTCGGCCAGCGGCAGGTCGAAGCGCAGCAGCGCGACCCGCACCATGCCGTCCTGCGCCGCCGCCAGCGCCGGGTGCAGCGCCAGCGCGGCGGCGAAGCACCGCCCGGCCTCGTCGATCCGCCACCGCGCCTCGGCGAGGCGCCCCTCGATCTCGGCCCGCATCGCCCGCTGCACCGGCGTCGTCGCCGGGGCGCGGTCGAGCGAGGCCTCCGCCGCCTCCAGCGCCCCGGTGCGGAGCAGCAGCAGCGCCGCCTCGTGCCAGAGCGCGAAGTCCCGCGGATGCTCGGCCACGGCATGGGCCGCGAGCGCCAGGGCCGGCGCGCCGAAAACGGGCGCGAGGGCGAGCCGCCTGGCCAGGATCCAGGGCTGCGGCCCGCGGATCGCCTTGGCGGCGTCGAGGGCCGCGAGGGCCTCGTCGCGGCGGCCGAGCTCGACCAGCGCGCGGGTGATGCCGCGCACGGCCTCCGCCTGGGCCGGGATGGCGGCTTCCACGGCCCGGAACGCCGCGAGCGCCTCCGCCGGGCGGCCGGCGAGCAGCGCCGCCTCGGCCAGCACCAGGCGGGCGGCGCGGCTGGCCGGGTCGATCGCCAGCGCCTCCGCCAGCAGGCGGCGCGCCTCCTCCGGCCGCGCCAGGGCCAGCAGCTCGCGCGCCGCCTCCACCCGCGGCGCGGGGCGCCCGGGATCGGCGGACATGGCCCGGCGGAAGGCGGCGAGCGCGGCACCCCGGTCGCCGGCGGCCCGCTCCGTCTCGCCCAGGGCGAGCAGGGCAGCGAGATGCCCGGGCCGGGCCGCCAGCACGGCGCCGATGGCCGCGCGCGCCGCTTCATGGTCGCCGAGCAGGCGGCACGCCTCGGCCAGCTCGAGCCGCGGCCCCGGCGCATCGGGATCCGCTGCCGCGGCGCGCGCGAAGAAGGCCCGCGCGGCAGGGTGGTCGCCCGCCGCGCCGGCCAGCCGCCCCAGCGCCAGCAGCGCCGGCGGCAGCTCCGGCTGGAGGGCGAGGGCATGGTCCAGCGCGGCCCGCGCCTCCGCCGCCCGGCCGAGCCCGGCCAGCAGCCTGCCGCGCTCAAGCGGTGGCCAGGGATTCGCAGGGTCGGCCGCCGCCGCCGCAGCGAGCCGGGCCAGCGCCGCCGCCGTCTCGCCCCGGTCCCGCAGGCAGCGGGCCAGGCCGAGCAAGGCCCGGACCTGGCGGGGCGCCTCGGCCAGCACCGCGCCATAGGCCTCCTCGGCCTCCCGCGCGTGGCCGAGGGCGAGCAGCTCGGCCGCCAGCTCCACGCCGGCCCCGGCGCGCAGCTCGCCCTGCTGCGCCGCGTCCCGCGCGCGCCGCAGCAGGGCGAGCGCGGCCGGCCGATCGCCGCGCTGCCTGGCAGCGAGGGCCTCCTGCAGGAGCAGGCGCGCCGGCGGGATGGCGACCGTCATCGCGCGGGGCTTGGCCCTGCCGACCCGCAATGGTCAAGCATCGTCGCGCGCGGGAGGATGCGTCCGCGGGGACAGGCAGCGGGCGGTGCGCGCGAGCCACGCAGGGTCATCGTTGCGCAGAGCCTCAGCAACCCCTGATTGACGGCGCGAGAGCACGCCGCCCATACAGTCAGGGCCTCGCCCCGGGACGCGGATTGCAGCGCTGATGCCCGACCTCCACCAGGCCAACGCGCCCGGCGACGCACCGGGTCCGGACGCGATCCCCGCCGCCTCCACGCCCGAGGACGTGGCGAACGCCTATCGCGCCGTGCTCGGCCGCAATCCCGAGACCGAGTCCGTCATCACCCACAACCTGCGGCGCCGGCCGACGGAGATCCTGCGCGCGCTGCTGCGCTCGGCGGAGTTCGCCCGCAAGCTGGCCGACATCGCCGCCGGGCGGATGACCAGCCATGGTCTGCTGCCCGCCGAGGCGCGCGAGGCGGCGTGGCACTGGGCGCGCGAGCGCGGCCTGCTGGCCGAGGGCATGGCGCCGGGCCCCGCCCCCTCCCCGGCCGTGCTGCTCGGCGCCCTGCTCGCCGCGCCGGGGCTGGCGGCCGAGGCCGAGGCGCTGCCCGAGGCCCTGCGCCCGGCCGTGCAGCTGCTGCGCGAGCGGCCCGGGGAGACGGCGCTGCACCGCCTCTCCCAGCCCGCCGGGGCCGAGGATGCGCGGCACCTGCACGCGCTGCTGCACGGCGCCGCCGCCGAGCCCTGGGCGCCCCCGCCCGGTGCCGCCGGCCCGGGGCTGCACCACCTGCTGCGCGCCGCCATTGCCGAGACGCGCTTCCGCGCCGGCGTCCTGCACCCGCTGCTGCGCGACGGGACGCCGCCCGTCTTCGGCCTCGCCTCGACCGAGCTGGAGGCCGCCGCGGCCTGGCTCGCCGGGCGGCTCGGCGCGCCCGTGCCGGCAGGGCCCGCGCTCTTCGCCGGCGCCGCGCTCGCCGCCCTGCTGCGCCTGCCGGCCGTGGCGGCGCTGGTCGAGACGCTCTGGCCGGAGGAGGCCGCCGCGCTGGAGGCCGCGCTGCCCGGCCTCGAGAGCGGCGCGCAGCACCTAGCCGCGCTGCGGTCGGCGGGCGAGGACGCGACGCTCGCCTATCTCGCCGTGCTCGGCCGTGCGCCGGAGAGCGCCGCGGTGCGCCTGGCGCATGAGGGCGCGCGGCTCGGCCAGCTGCTGGCGACGCTGCTCGCCTCGGGCGAGTTCCGCGCCCATGTGCTGGGCCGGCTGATCGCCGAGGAGCCGGTGCCGCACCACGCGCTCGGCGCCGAGCAGCGGCGCATGGTGGGGGCCTGGCTCGCCGCACGGCTCGGCCTGCATCCGCCGCCGCGCGCGCCGGTGCCGCTGCACGCCATGTCGCTGCTGGCGCGGCTGCTGGCGCTGCCGGCCGTCGATGCCGAGCTCGCCCGGCTGCACGGCCTGCTCTGGACCGAGGCCGCCGGCGCGCTGCACCGCTGGGTGGCGGAGGGCGCGGCGCGGCCGATCGGTGGCATCGACTACGTCACCGGCGACTGGATCGCCGGCTGGGCGATGGACCCCACCGCGCCGCCCGGCACGCCGCTCGAGATCGAGATCCACTGCAACGGCGAGCGCGTGGCGCTCGGCCGCGCCGACCGCCCGCGGCCGCATGCGCCGGAGGGCGGCGAGGGCGGCGCCGGGGATTGCGGCTTCCGCATCCCCTGGCGCGGCCGGTCGCACCTGCGCGGCGGGGCGGAGGGCTACCGCTTCCAGATCGTCGCCGCGCGCAGCGGCCAGGCGGCGGGCCCGCCGCTGCGCCTCGATTCCGTCTTCGTCGAGCCGCGCACCACGCTGCAGATGATCGCCGCCGAGCTGGCCCAGACCCGTGCCACGCTGCGCCGGCTGGAGGCGATGCTGCCGCAGCTCGAGAGCTTCACCGCCTTCGCGCCGGGGGACCACGACGCCTTCCGCCGCCAGCACCGGCTGCTGCCGCCGCCATCCGCTGCGGCCGAGGCGGCGCCGGTGGCCTTCCGCATCATCATCCCCGGCGACGGGGTGAGCGTGCGCGGGCTGCGCCGGGTGATCGGCAGCCTGGAGCGGCAGGCCGGGCCGGTGCGCTGGGAGGCGCTGCTGCTTGTCACGGACACCGCCCAGGCGGCCCTGGCCGGCACGGCGGCCGCGCGGGAGCCGCGGCTCGCCTGGCGCGCGGTCGATCCCGGGCCGGCCGCCATGCTGGCGGCCGAGCGCGCGGCGGCGCTGGGGGCGCCCGAGGACCGGTTGGTGCTGCTGCTGCCGCCGGCGGCGCTGCTGGCCGAGGGCGCCCTCGCCTGGTTCGCGCACTGGGCCCGGCGCTTCCCCGACAGCCCGGCCGCCTGCGCCGACGAGGACCACATCGAGGAGGTCTTCCGCGACGAGGACCGGCACGCCGACCCGGTCTTCCGCGCCGCGCCCGACCCCTGGCAGATCGCCCAGGCCAATCCCTGCGGGGCGCTGCTCTGCGCCCGGGCGGCGCCGCTGCGCGCGGCGCTGGCGGCGGCGGCGGGCTGCACCGACCGCGCCACCCAGCGCTGGGTCGCCTGGGCGGCGCTGGCGCAGGCCGGACCGGTCGCGCACATCCCCCGGCTGCTCGCCTCGCTGCAGGCCGACCAGCGCACCGCGCCCGACGCGGAGTCCGCCCCGCCAATCGCGGCGCTGCGCCCGCTGCTGCGCCACCCCTGGCTGCTCGAGCCCGACTGGGGCGCGGCCGCGGGCGAGCCGGCGCGCATCACCGCGATCGTGCCGACGCGCAACGGCGGCCCGCTGCTGCGCGAAGGCCTGGCCGCGCTGCGCGACCGCGCCGCCGATCCCGGTCGGCTCGAGGTGCTGGTGGTCGACAACGGCAGCGACGCGCCGGAGACGCTGGAGATCCTGGCCGGGCTGGAAGCCGCGGGCATGGCGCGGGTGCTGCGCATCGCCGAGCCCTTCAACTGGTCGCGGCTGAACAACCTGGCCGTGCGCGCCACCGCGCCGGAGGGGCTGCTGCTCTTCCTCAACGACGACACCCGCATGCTGACCGGCGGCTGGGACCGCCGGCTGCGTCGCCTGCTGGCCGAGCCCGAGGTCGGCGCCGTCGGCGCGCTGCTGGTCTACGAGGACCTGACCATCCAGCACGCCGGCGTGCTCTTCGGCGTCGAGGGGCTGGCGGCGCATGAGGGCGTGGGCGCGACCATGCAGGAGGGGGGCCCGGGCGGGCGCTGGCAGCGGCTGCGCGCGGCCGGCGCGGTGACCGGCGCCTTCCTGGGCTGCCGGCGCGAGGTCTTCGACCGCGTCGGGCCCTTCGACGAGCAGGCGCTCGGCATCACCTTCAACGATGTCGACTTCTGCCTGCGCCTGCGCGCGGCGGGGCTCTCGGTGCTCTACGCGCCGCAGATCGCGCTGGTGCACTACGAGTCGAAGAGCCGCGGCATCGACGACCTCGACGCCGCCAAGGCCGAGCGCGCCGCCTTCGAGCGGCGGCAGCTGGTCGCGCGCTGGGGCGAGGCGGTGCTGCTCGACCCCGGCTTCAACCCGCACTGGAGCCGCTGGGCCAGGCCCTTCGCGGCGATCCGCGAGCCCTCGGCCGCCGAGATCGCGCGCCACCTGGCGGCGAGCGCGGCGCCGAACCCGTGGAACCCGCTGGCGGTGCGGGTGGAGGAGGCGGCGGGCTGAGGCTCAGCCCTGCTGCAGCAGCGCCTCTAGGTAGCGGCCATAGCCGCTGTTGTGCAGCGGCCGCGCCACCTGGCGCAGCGCGGCGTCGTCGATGAAGCCCTTGCGCCAGGCGACCTCCTCGGGCGAGGCGACCTTCTGGCCGGTGCGCTTCTCGATGGCGCGCACGAACTCCCCGGCCTCCAGCATCGAATCATGCGTGCCGGTGTCGAGCCAGGCGAAGCCGCGGCCGAGGCGGCAGACGCGCAAGCTGCCTTCCTCGAGATAGACCCGGTTGAGATCGGTGATCTCGAGCTCGCCGCGCGGCGAGGGCGAGAGGCGGCGGGCGATCGCCGGCGCGCGGCCATCATAGAAGTAGAGCCCCGTCACCGCCCAGGAGGAGCGCGGCTGCGTCGGCTTCTCCTCGATGGAGAGCGCCCTTCCCTCGGCATCGAACTCCACCACGCCGTAGCGCTCGGGGTCGGCGACGCGGTAGGCGAAGACCGATGCGCCATGCGGCGCCAGCGTCTCGGCCATGCGCACGTCGAGCCCGTCGCCGTGGAAGATGTTGTCGCCGAGGATCAACGCGGAGGGGCCGCCGGCGAGGAATTCCTCGGCCAGCAGCAGCGCCATGGCGATGCCGTTCGGCTTCTCCTGCTCGACGAACTCGAGGCGGATGCCCCACTGGCTGCCGTCGCCGAGCAGGCGGCGGAACAGCGGCAGGTCGTGCGGCGTGGAGATCACCATGATCTCCCGGATGCCGGCCAGCATCAGCACCGAGAGCGGGTAGTAGACCATCGGCTTGTCGTAGACCGGCAGCAGCTGCTTCGAGACGGCGAGCGTCGCCGGGTAGAGCCGCGTGCCGCTGCCGCCGGCGAGGACGATGCCCTTCATCGCGTGGTCTCCGTCTGGGGGCTTCCGTCGGGGCTGCCCAGGGGGCTGCCCTGGGGGCTGCCCTGGGGGCCGATCAGCGCATCGAGGCAGCGGTCGAGCGCGGCGCGCCAATCCGCGGCCTCGAGGCCGAGCACGCGCCGCGCCCGGCCGCAATCGAGCCGGCCATCCGCCGGGCGGCGCGCCTTGGTGGGATACTCGGCGGTGGTGATGGGGAGAAGCCGCGGCACGCGCCGGCCGCGCGCCGCCGCGCCGGCGAGGATCGCCGCGGTGAAGCCGTGCCAGGTGGTGTGCGGCGCGCCGGTGAGGTGGAAGACGCCGAAGGACGCATCGCCCGCCGGCGCGGCGGCGAGGCGCGGCAGCAGGGCGATCGCCGCCTCGGCCAGGTCGTCGGCGAAGCTTGGCGCGCCGTGCTGGTCGGCGACGACACGCAGCTCCTCGCGCTCCCCGGCCAGGCGCAGGATGGTCTTGACGAAATTCCCGCCATGCGGCGAGCAGACCCAGGCGGTCCGGAGCGTGGTGCTGCGCGGGTTCGCCGCATGCAGCGCGCGCTCGCCCTCGAGCTTGGAGGCGCCGTAGACGCCGACCGGGTTCGGCGCGTCCTCCTCGACATAGGGGGCGCCCTTGGTGCCGTCGAAGACGTAGTCGGTCGAGTAGTGCAGCACGGGAATGCCGGCTCGCGCCGCCGCCGCGCCGAGCAGGCCGGGGCCGGTGCCGTTCACCGCATGGGCGAGCGCCGGCTCGTCCTCGGCGCGGTCGACGGCGGTATAGGCGGCGGCGTTGATCACCGCCTCCGGCCGGAGGCGGGCGAAGGCGGCGGCGATGCTGTCGGCGCTGGTGATGTCGAGCTCGGGCGGCTCCAGGCCCGTCGCCTCGTGGCCGCGCGCGGGCAGGCGGGCGAGGAGCTCGGTGGCGATCTGCCCCACCCGGCCGACGACGAGGACCCGCATCAGCCGGCCTTCCGCTCGGGCAGCAGGCCGAGCCGCTCGCCGGCATAGCGCTTCTCGCGCAGCGGCCGCCACCACCACTCGTTGGCGAGGTACCAGTCCACCGTGCGGGCGATGCCGCTGGCGAAGCTTTCCTGCGCCCGCCAGCCGAGCTCGCGCTCCGTCTTCGACGGGTCGATGGCATAGCGGCGGTCGTGCCCGGGGCGGTCGGGGACGAAGCGGATCAGGCCGCGGCGTGGCGCGGCGCCGGGCCGCCGCTGGTCCAGCAGGTCGCAGATGGCGTGCACGACCTCGAGGTTGCGCATCTCGGAGCGGCCGCCGACGCAATAGGTCTCGCCCGGCCGGCCGCGCTCCACCGCGGCGACGAGCGCGCGCACATGGTCCTCGACGAAGAGCCAGTCCCGCACGTTTCCGCCATCGCCATAGACCGGCAGCTCCCGCCCTTCGAGCGCGTTGAGGATGATCAGCGGGATCAGCTTCTCGGGGAAGTGGAAGGGCCCGTAGTTGTTCGAGCAGTTCGTCACCAGCGTCGGCAGCCCGTAGGTCTCGCGCCAGGCCCGCGCCAGGTGGTCGGAGGCGGCCTTGGAGGCGGAATAGGGGCTGCGCGGGTCGTAGGGCGTGTGCTCGTCGAAGGCGCCGGTCTCGCCAAGGCTGCCGAAGACCTCGTCGGTCGAGACGTGGAGGAAGCGGAAGCGCGCCGCGGCGGCGGGATCGAGCGCGGCGTGGTGGGCGCGCGCCGCCTCCAGCAGGCTGAAGGTGCCGGTGATGTTGGTCTCGATGAAGGGCGCGGCGCCGGCGATGGAGCGGTCGACATGGCTTTCCGCCGCGAGGTGCATCACCGCCTCGGGGCGGAACTCGGCGAAGACGGCGCGCATGCGCTCGGCCTCGCAGATGTCGGCCTGCAGGAAGGCGAAGCCCGGGCGGCCCTCGCAGTCGCGCAGGGATCGCCGGTCGCCGGCATAGGTCAGCTTGTCCACCACCAGCACGGCCTCCGCGCCGCGCTCGAGCACCAGGTGGCGGACGAGGGCGGAGCCGATGAAGCCGGCGCCGCCGGTGACGATCACGCGCATCTCAGGGTCCCGGGCGATGGGGTTGCGGTCGTCCTCTGCCGCGCGTGGCCGGGCAGGGCAAGCGGGCGCGACGCGGCTGGCACAGTGGATGTCAGCCGAAGCCGCCGGCGAGGTCGCGCAGCCGCGGCGCCCGGCGGTCCTTCTCCGAGAGCTGCGCCGCCTCCGCCGCCACCGGCCAGGCGAGGCCGAGATCGGGGTCGTTCCAGGCGATGCCGCGGTCGCATTCGGGCGCGTAGAAATCGGTGACCTTGTAGGCGACCTCGGTATCCGGCTCGAGCGTGCAGAAGCCATGGGCGAAGCCCGCCGGCACGTAGAATTGCCGGGCATCGGCGGCGCTGAGGGCGACCGCGACATGCTGCCCGAAGGTCGGCGAGGAGCGGCGGATATCGACGGCGATGTCGAGGATCGCGCCGCGCAGCACCCGCACCAGCTTGGCCTGGGCCCGCGGCGGGAGCTGGAAGTGCAGGCCGCGGATCGTGCCGGGCTGCGCGGAAAGCGAGTGGTTGTCCTGCACGAAGAGGTCGGGGATGCCGAGGGCGGCGAAGTCGCGGCTGCTGTAGGTCTCGAGGAAGAAGCCGCGGTGGTCGCCGAAGCGCCGGGCCGCGACCAGCACGGGCCCCGCGATGGCGAAGCGATGGGCGGTGAAGTTCCCCGCCTCCTCCGCCCCGTCGAGCGGACGCGTTTCCGATATGGACGACAGCATGGCCACCCCCGCGGCACAAGCGATGCGCGAAGACCCGCGCAACAATTCAACCGTCCTGGCCACCTGCGTCTCGCCGCTGCCCGGGGCGGAGTCAAGCATCCGCAGGCCAGCGGCAGCCTCGTTCCGCCCGCGGTGCGCCGGGCGTGGCCGCGGTGGCGCAGGATGGCGGTGCCGCTAGTCGCACGGCGCGCCGGATCCGCCAAGCCGCCCGCCGCACGCCACACGCCGCAGGGCGATCCCGCTCGGCGGCGATCCGTTCTATAGCGCCGGACACGCCCTGCCGGAGAACCGCCCCATGCCCCGCCCGACACGCCGCGCCGCCCTTGCCCTGCCCACGCTGCTGCTGGCGGCGGGGCCGCTCCGTGCCCAGGATGCCTGGCCCGGCCGGCCGGTCACGCTGCTGGTGCCCTGGGCGCCGGGCGGGTCGAACGACGTGGTGGCGCGCATGGTGGCGCCGCAGCTCGAGGCGCGCTTCGGCCAGCCCTTCGTGGTCGAGAACCGGCCCGGCGGCGGCGGGTCGCTCGGCATGGGCATGGTGGTGCGCGCCCGGCCGGACGGGCTGACCATGCTGGTCTCCTCGGCCTCGAACCACGTGTTCCACCCGCTGATCTCGCCCGACCTGGGCTACCGCGTGCCGGAGGCGCTGGCCGGCGTCGCCATGATGGTGGACGTGCCGAACGTCGTCGCCGCCACCAATGCCCTCGGCGTCGCCAGCGTCGCCGAGCTGGTGGCGAAGATCCGCGCGACGCCCGGCGGGGTGGCCTTTGCCTCCTCCGGCGTCGGCTCCTCCAACCACTTCGCCGGGGAGCTCTTCCGCCTGCGCGCGGGGCTCGAGATGACACACGTGCCCTATCGCGGCGGCGGCCAGGCGATCGCCGACCTGATCGCCGGCACGGTCCCGGTCGGCTTCCTGAACCTGCCCACCGTCTGGGGTCCCTCCCAGGCCGGGCGGGTGAAGCTGCTGGCGGTGGGCACGGATACCCGCGTCGCCAGCCGCCCGGAGATCCCGACGGTGCAGGAGGGCGGCGTGCCGGACTACGCCGTGCGCTCCTGGACCGGGCTCTTCGCGCCGCGCGGCACGCCGGCGGCGGTGCTGGAGCGCGTCTCGGCGGCGATGCGGGAGATCCTGGAGATGCCGGCCCTGAAGACGCGCCTGGTCGAGGGCGGCAGCGAGCCGATCTGGACCGACCCGGCGGCGACGGACCGCTTCGTCGCGGCCGAGTATGCGCGCTGGACCCCGGTGGTGAAGGCCGCGAACATCAAGACCGAGTAGCCGGGCCGGCGCGCCGCGCCCCCGGATCCTGCGGCGCCGGGGGCGCGCGCCAGCGTGGCGCGGTCGCACGCCCGGGCGAAAATCCGCGGCGAATCGCACGCCCCGCGTCAACAACGATGACGACCGAATCGGCGCGGTGCAGTATGACAGGCCGCCTTTCGAAGGAGCCCTGTCCATGTCTAAGAAGTTCCTGACCGATGTCATCGCGCGCTCGGCCGAGATGCCGGCGACGGCTGCCGGCAAGCTCGCTGCCGACATCATCGCCGCCATCAAGGGCGAGATCATCGAGACGGGCCGGTTCACCATTCCCGAATTCGGCGCCTTCAGCGTCCGCGAGACGCCGAAGCGGACCGCCATGAACCCCCGCACCGGCGAGAAGGTGCCGGTGAAGGCCGGCGCGACAGTGCGCTTCAAGGCCAGCCCGGCCCTGAAGGAAGCGGCGCTGGCCGGCATGAAGAAGGCCAAGCGCAAGGCCGCCAAGGGCTGACACCCCTCCCCGCCGTCCCGGCGGCCGCGCGCACGCGGCGGCCGGGACGGGGGATGCGCGCGGCCGGTTCAGGCGCCGGCGGCCATCGGCGCGGCCAGCCCGCCCTGGTTGGTGCGGAGGTCGGCAACCGCCGTCGCCCCGGCCAGCTTGCCGAAGACCGCGCCGTTGATCAGCCCCGAGCCGCCCGGGTAGTTGAAATAGAAGATGCCGCCCACGAGCTCGCCACAGGCATAGAGGCCGGGGATCGGCTGCTGGTCGGCGTCCAGCACCCGCGCCTCGGTGTCGATGCGCAGGCCGCCGAAGGTGAAGGTGATGCCGCAGCCGACCTGGAAGGCCTTGAAGGGCGGCGTGTCGATGGTGTTCGCCCAGTTGGTCTTGTCGACCGCCAGCCCCTCGGTGCGGCGGCCGTCCTTGACGTTCGGGTTGAACGGGACGTCCTGGCGCACGGCGGCGTTGTAGGCGCGGATCTCGTCCAGGAAGCCCTGCGGGTCGACGCCCTCGAGCTTGCGCGCCAGCTCCTCCAGCGTGTCGGCCTCGACCTTGGTCACCTGCTTGATGCGGTACTCGTCGCGCAGCTGCTTCTCGACCTTCGCGTCGAAGACCTGCCAGGCGAAGTTGCCGGGCTGCTCCAGCACGATGCGGCCGTACTTCGCATAGGTGTAGTTGCGGAAGTCGGCGCCCTCATCCAGGAAGCGGCGGCCGTTGGCGTTGATCAGCACGCTCCACGGGTAGGAATGCTTCTGGAAGGCGTCGCCCACCGCCAGGTCGCCGTATTCGGGGGCGTTGAAGTCCCACTGCACGGCGTGGCAGCCGCTGTAGTTGCCGAAGGGGCTGGCGCCGATGTCGAGCGCCATCTTGATGCCGTCCCCGGTGTTGAAGCGGGTACCGCGCACCTTCGCCAGCTCCCAGCCCGGGCCGAGGTAGCGCGTGCGCATCTCGGCATCGCCCTGGAAGCCGCCGGCGGCGAGGATCACGCAGGGCGCGCGGAGGTCGTAGATGCGGCCCGGCGCCTTCGCCTGCACGCCCAGCACCTTGAAACCGTCGTAGAGGATCTTCTGCGCCCGCGTGGCGTAGCGGATCTCGATGCCGCGCTTCTTCGCGGACTCCGTCTCGGCGGCCACTAGGCCCGGGCCGCCGCCCCAGGCGGCGACGGTCAACCCGCCCCAGAACTTGAAGCGACCGTCGATCTTGAAGGCCTGCTGGCCCCAGATGGGGACGAAGCGCACGCCCTTGCCGCGCAGCCACTTCATCGTCTCGAAGCTGCGGCGCACCAGGATCTCGCAGAGGTCGGGGTCGGTGCGGTTGCGGGTGACGCGGAACATGTCGTCGAAGAACTGGTCCTCGGTGTAGGTGCCGAAATCGGTGATGGCGATCTCGTCTTCGGTGAGGTCCGGCATGATCTCCTTGAGGTCCTCGACGCCGCGATAGGCGAAGCGGATATTGCCGGCGGTGAAGCGGGTATTGCCGCCGGCCTCCTCCTCCGGCGCACGCTCCAGCACCACCACGCGCGCGCCCTGCTCCTGCGCGGAGAGGGCGGCGCAGAAGGCCGCGTTGCCGCCGCCCACCACGATGACGTCGAATTGGTCGGCGGACATGGGCGGCTTACCCCCTGGTGCGGCTATTCGGTCGATCGACCGCGGTTGTAGCGCGGCGACGGGCGCGGTCCAGCCGGCCCCCCGGCCGGGCTATTCCGGCTTCAGCCCGGCAAGCTGGATCGCCCGCTTCGACCGCGCGACCTCGGCCGCGATCACCGCGGCGAAGCCCTCGGGCGTCGCCTGCTCGGCGGTGGCGACATCGGCGCCGAGCGCGGCCAGCCGCTCGCGCGTCGCCGCCCCGGCGAGGACGGCGGCATGCGCCCGTGCCAGCCCCGCCAGCACCGGTGCGGGCATCCCCGCCGGGCCCAGGAGCCCGTTGAAGGTGCCCATCTCGGCGTCGCGGATCCCGGCCTCCTGCAGCGTCGGCACCTCCGGCAGCAGGCGCGAGCGCGCCACGTCCGCCACGGCCAGGATGCGCGCGCGCCCATCGCGGTGCAGCGGCAGGGCGGTGGCGATCTGGTCGAACATCAGCGGCACCGTCCCGGCGAGCAGGTCCGAGATCGCCGGCCCGCTGCCGCGATAGGGGATATGGGCGATGCTCACCCCGGCGCCGGCATTGAACAGCTCGACCGCCAGGTGGTTGGAGCTGGCGATGCCCGGCGTGCCGGCGCCGATCGTCCCCGGCGGGCGGGACTTCAGCAGCGCCACCATCTCCTCGATCGTCCGCGCCGGCATGGCCGGGCCGGCGACGACCACGATCGGCACGCGGATGATCAGCCCGATCGGCTGCAGGTCGCGGAGCGGGTCGTAGGCGATATGCGCCTGCAGCAGCTGGTTCACCGCGACCGGCCCGTTCGAGCCGGTCATCAGCGTGTGGCCGTCCGGCCTGGCGCGCGCGACCTCCGCCCCGCCGACGCTGCCGCCGGCGCCGGCCCGGTTCTCCACCACCACCGGCTGGCCGAGCGCCTCGGACAGGCGCGGCGCCATGATGCGCGAGACGACATCAACCGTGCCGCCTGGCGGGAAGGGCGCGACCAGGCGCACCGGGCGGTCCGGCGCCCAGGGCGCCGGTGCCTGCGGTTGGGCCTGCGCCCGCGCGCGGGGCAGCGCGGCAAGCCCCGCGAGCGCGGGCGCGGAGGCCAGGAGGGCGCGACGCGTGGTCTTCATGCTGGACGCTCCATTCCCGGATTCCTTTGGCGCATCCTGTTCGGCACCGGCCGGGGGCGCAAGCCGTCCGGGGCGGGGGATGGTGCGCCGCGGCCCGCCCGGGCTAGCCTCCCCGGGGACCGCTGCAAGCCCAATGGGGGAACCGCCGATGAAGGCCGCCGTACTGCACGCCGTGAACCAGCCCATGACGGTGGAGGAGGTCAGCCTGGCGAAGCCGAAGGCGCGGGAGGTGCTGGTGCGCACCGCCTATGCCGGGCTCTGCCATTCCGACCTGCACTTCATCGAGGGGCTCTACCCGCACCCGCTGCCTGCCGTGCTGGGCCACGAGGTCGCCGGCGTGGTCGAGCAGGTCGGCAGCGACGTGACCTATCTGAAGCCGGGCGACCACGTGATCGGCTGCCTCTCGGTCTTCTGCGGGTCCTGCGCCTACTGCACCTCGGGCCGCACCGTGCTCTGCGACAATGCCGAGGTGAAGATGCTGCCCGGCCAGTCGCGCCGGCTCTCCTGGCAGAAGGAGGGGCCGATCAACCAGTTCCTGAACCTCTCGGCCTTCGCCGAGCAGCTGCTGGTGCACGAGAACGCGCTGGTGCGCATCGACCCGGAGATCCCGCTGGACCGTGCGACGCTCGTCGGCTGCGGCGTCATCACCGGCGTCGGCGCGGTGATGAACACGGCGCGCGTCCCGGTCGGCTCGACGGTCGCCGTCATCGGCTGCGGCGGCGTCGGGCTCTCGGCGGTGAACGGGGCGGCGCTGGCCGGCGCCTCGCGCATCATCGCGCTCGACACCCAGCCCGGCAAGCTCGCGCTGGCGAAGGAGATGGGCGCGACCGACACCGTGCTGGTCGGGAACGACGACCCGGTGCAGGCGGTGAAGGACCTCACCGCCGGCGGCGTCGAGTACAGCTTCGAATGCCTCGGCCTGAAGGCGACGGCCGAGCAGGCCTTCGGCATGCTGCGCCCCGGCGGCACGGCGACCATCGTCGGCATGGTGCCCTTCGGCCAGAAGATCGAGCTGCACGGCTTCGACTTCCTGCGCGAGCGGAAGATCCAGGGCAGCTCGATGGGCAGCAACCATTTCCGCACGGACATGCCGCGGCTGCTGACGCTCTGGCAGCAGGGGCGGCTCAAGCTCGACCACCTGATCTCCAACACGCTGAAGCTCGAGGAGATCAACGAGGGCTTCCAGCGCATGAAGGGCGGCCAGGCGGTGCGGCAGCTCATCGACTTCGGCGTCGCGCCGTGAGGCGCGCGGAACCCGGGCACGCCGTGAGGCGCGCGGAACCGAAGCGCGCCTTGAGGCGCGCGGAACCCGGGCACGCCTTGAGGCGCGCGGAACCCGGGCACGCCGTGAGGCGCGCGGAACCCGGGCGCGCCGTGAGGCGCGCGGAACCGAGGCGCGCCGTGAGGCGCGCGGGCGCGGGCGCGCCGTGACGCAGCGCGACCTGCCGGCCTGGCGCTCCC
>CAYNYQ010000075.1:0-17276 GCA_964401305.1 uncultured Acetobacteraceae bacterium
GCCTGGTCAGCCATTTCGTGAAGCAGGCGCTGCTCGACATCGCCCGCGACACGGGCCGCCCGATCGCCTCGCCGCCGCCGGCGATGGACCGCGCCGCCTGGGCGCGCATCGCCGCCGAGCTCGGCGTGAAGGTGATCCACATCGCCGAGCGCGATACCCAGGTGGCCGACCGCCCGAAGCGCCCCGGCGAGTTCGTCAACACCTGGTCCGTGGACGGCTTCGTCGGCGAGGGCTGCCAGCCCGCCGAGCTCGGCTGGGGCACGCACGAGAAGGCGCTGCCGGCGGATGGGCGCCGGCACGGCTTCGGCTGCGACGCGGCGATCTACCTGCTGCGGCCGGGCGCCTCGACGCGCGTGCGCACCTGGACGCCGCTGGAGGGGCCCTTCCACGGCTTCCTGATCACGCACAACGAGAGCATCTCGATCGCCGACTACTACACGCTGCGCGACGCGCAGGGGAGCGTCCTGTACCGCCCGACGGCGCACTACGCCTACCACCCCTGCGACGACGCGGTGCTCTCCGTCCACGAGCTGGCCGGCAAGAACTGGCAGATGCAGCCCGAGAAGCGGCTGATGACGGACGAGATCGTCCGCGGCATGGACGAGCTCGGCGTGCTGCTGATGGGGCATGCCAAGGGCGCCTACTGGTACGGCTCGCGCCTGACCATCGAGCAGGCGCGCGGGCTGGTGCCGCACAACAACGCCACCTCGCTGCAGGTGACGGCGGCGGTGCTGGCCGGCGTGGTCTGGGCGATGGAGAACCCGGCGATGGGCGTGGTCGAGTCCGACGAGATGGACCATGCGCGCATCCTCGAGATCTGCGCGCCCTATCTCGGCGACGTCGTCGGCGTCTATTCCGACTGGACGCCGCTGCAGGACCGCGGCCAGCTCTTCCCGGAGGCGCTGGACGAGTCCGATCCCTGGCAGTTCGCCAACATCCGGGTCGTCTGAGCGGGGCGGGGGAAGGGGGCGGGCGTCCGCCCCCTTTCGGCCAGGCGCCCGAGATCGTCGCCTCGCCGGCGGCCCGCAGGGAGTCCCTGCGCCGGTGCGAAGGCAGGCCGCTCGCGGCGTTCGCCGTGCGGCGGCGGGGTCAGCGCGGCACGGCGATGCCGCGCTTCGCCGCCTCGGCCGCCAGCCGCGTCCAGGTGCCCTGCGGCAGCGGGATGCCCTCCGTCAGGCGCTGCGCCTTCACCGCATCCCCGCGCTCGCCCGGCAGGGTCAGCGCCGCCACGCCGGGCGCGCGCGGCGCGGCGGCGATGCGGGCGGCGACCTCCGTCACCTCCGCCTCGATCGCTGCCGGATCGCCGAAGGCGGCGAGGTCGACGGCGATGGCGACACCGTTCATGCGCACATCGGTCCGCGCCAGCTCGCCGCGCAGCGCCGGGGCGATCACCGGGTTCATGGCGACGATGGAGGTCAGGCACTCGATCATCAGCGACAGCCCCGCACCCTTGTGCGCACCCAGCGGCAGCAGGGTGGCGATCCGCGCCGCATCCGTGGTGTCGGCGCCCGCCGCGTCCAGGCCCCAGCCCGGCGGCACCGGCGTGCCGGCATCCTTCGCCGCCATCACCTTGCCGTTCGCCACCGCCGAGGTGGCGAGGTCGATCACCAGCGGCGCGCGGCCCCGGGCCGGCATAGCGATGGCGATCGGGTTGGTGGAGACCACCGCGCCCTTCGATCCGGGCCAGGCCATCAGCGGAATGCTCGCCGTCATCACCAGGCCGGCCATGCCCTCGGCCGCCGCCTGCAGCGCGAAATGCCCGACCGCGCCGGCATGGGTGATGTCGCGCGCGACGCACCAGCCGACATGCACGGCGCGGGCGCGGGCGATCGCCTCCGCCATGGCGCGCTGCATCGCCACGGGGCCTGGCGCGCGGTCCGCCTCCAGCAGTGCGATGGCGCCGGCGGCGCGGAGGAGCCGGAGCGCGGGACGCGGGTTGATGTGCCCCGCCGCCATCTGCTCGAGGTAGCGCGGGATGCGCAGCACGCCGTGGCTGTCGACGCCGCGAAGGTTCGCCCAGACCAGCACCTCCGCCCAGAGGCGCGCATGCTCCGCGCCCACCCCCTCCGCGACGAAGATCGCCTCGGCCAGGCGCTGCAGGTCGGCGGCGGCGATGCGCATCACTGCGGCACCGGGATGCGGCGGTCCGGCCGGCCCTTCCCGGCGATGGCCGGGAGAGAGGGGATCGGCCGTCCCACCCGCTCAGCCGTTCGGCCGCAGGATCTGCCGCAGCACCGTGCCCTCGGCCAGGCGGTCGAAGCCGGCATTGATCTCGGCGAGCGGCAGGAAGCCCGACTTCAGCGAGCCCACCGGCAGCTTGCCGCGCTGGTAGAGGCCGAGGAAGCGCGGGATGTCGCGCTCCGGGATGCAACTGCCCATGTAGCTGCCGATCAGCGCCTTCTCGTCGGAGACGAGCGCGCCGTGCAGGTAGCTGAACTTTGCATCCGCCGCCGGCAGCCCCGCACTCACCACGCGCCCGCCGCGCGCGGTGACGGCATAGGCCAGCTCCATCGCGCGGATCGTCCCTGCCGTCTCGATGACGGTGTCGAGGCCGCCGCCCGTCGCCGCCTTCACCTGCTCGGCGCAGTCGGGGTCGGTCGCCAGGAAGGTGTGCGTCGCGCCCCATTGCCGCGCGAGACCCAGCTTCTCGGGGTTGGTGTCGATGGCGATCACCGGTTCCGCCCCCGCCGCCACCGCGGCGAAGAGCGCATTCATCCCGACGCCGCCGAGGCCGACCACCGCGATCGCCTCGCCGGCCTCGAGCCCGGCCGTGTTCAGCACCGCGCCCGCGCCCGTCATGACGGCGCAGCCGAAGATCGCCGCATCCTCCAGCGGGATGGAGGGGTCGATCTTCACCATCGCCCGGCGGTTCACCACGCAGTACTGGGCGAAGAGCGACAGCCCGCTGCCGTGGTTGATCTTCTCGCCGTTGAGGCGGCTGATGCGCTTCGCACCCGAGAGCAGCGTGCCCGCGGCGCGCGCGGCATTGCCCGAGGAGCAGATGTTCGGCCGCCCCCGCACGCAGTAGCGGCAGTTGCCGCAGCTGGTGACGAAGACGGTGATGACGTGGTCGCCGGGCCTGAGGTCGGTCACGCCGGCGCCGCATTCGCGCACGATGCCCGCGCCCTCGTGCCCGATGACGATGGGCAGCGGCCGCGGCCGGATGCCCTCGATGGCGGAGAGGTCGGAATGGCAGAGGCCGGCGGCGGCGACCTCGATCAGCACCTCGCCGGGGCCGGGGCCCTCGAGTTCCACGTCCTCCACCACCAGCGGCGTGCTGGCGGCGTAGGGACGCGGCTTGCCCTGCTCGTACATGATCGCCGCCTGCATGCGCATCGCCGCTTCCTCCTGCGTCCCGGTTCCGTCAGTCGATCTTGATGTTCGCCGTCCGGGCTATCTCCGTCATGATGGCGATCTCGCGCGGGATGCGTTCGCGGAACTCGGCCGGTCCCTCGCCCACCACGAAGCCACCCTGGGTCTCGATGCGCTCGACGATGTCGGGGCGCTTGAGCAGGCCCAGCACATCGGCGGCGATGCGGCTCACGATCGGCTCCGGCAGCCCGGCGGGCCCGACGATGCTGTACCAGGGCGAAGTGTCGCGGATGGGGAAGCCCGCCTCGGCCATGGTGGGCACGTCCGGCAGCACCTTGGCGCGGCGCTCGGCGGCCACGGCGATCGGCCGCAGCTTGCCGTCCCGCGCCAGGTTGATGGCGCCGGAGAGGGTGGAAAAGGTCACCGGGATGCGTCCGCCGATCACGTCCTGCAGTGCCGGCGAGGCGCCGCGGTAGGGCACGTGGGTCAGTTCGACGCCTGTCGCCCGCATGAAGATCTCGGTCGTGAAGTGGCCGGAGGTGGCGATGCCGGAGGTCGCGGCCGCCATGCCGGGGTTCTTCTTCGCCGCCTCCACGATGTCGCGCACCGTGCGGAAGGGCTGCTGCATGCCCGTGAACAGGACGGTCGGCGCCGAATAGACCACGACGACGGGCGTGAAGTCCTTCGCCGGGTCGTAGGCCAGGCGGGTGAAGACCGCCGGGTTGGCGGTGAGCGAGGAGGTGCAGAGGAACAGCGTGTAGCCGTCCGGCGCCGAGCGCGCGACCATCTCGGCCGCGATGTTCTGCGTCGCGCCTGGCCGGTTCTCGATGACGATGGGCTGGCCCCAGAGCTGCTGCAGCGGGTCCTGCAGCAGGCGCGCGGCGAAGTCGGTCGGCCCGCCGGCGGGGAAGCCGACGATCAGGCGGATCGGGCGATCCGGCCACTGGCCCTGCGCGCGCGCGGGGGCGGCCTGCGCTGCTGCTGCCAGGCCCGCCATGGTCAGCAGGCTGCGACGCTCGATCATCCTTGTTCGTCCTCCCGGTCCGGTCGTGCCCTCCGTGCGCGCTTGCCGGCGCGCGGGGGCGGGGCGGATCCTGCCCGCAGGACCGGCCACGGTCCAGAGCGGGACCGCCGCGTGCCGGCAGGTGCCCGGGCAGGTGCCCTGGGATGTGCCCGGGCGTGTGACGGAGGAGACGGAGGCGATGCCCGGCCTGGCACCCGGCGCGAGGACGGGCCGCAGCGCTGCCGACCCCTGCGGCGCCGCGCGCCGATCGGGGTGGCGCCTGGCCGCGCCGCGTGCTGCGATGGCGGGCCGGGAGGGAGGCCCGGCCCCGATGCATCCAGCGCTGCGCTGCCATCGTCCGCTGATCATGGGCCGCCGCGGCGCGGTCGCCACCAATCACCCGCTGGCGACCCAGGCCGGGCTCGACATCCTGCGCCAGGGCGGCAACGCGGCGGATGCCACCATTGCCGTCTCCCTCGTGCTCGGCGTGGTCGAGCCGCACATGTCGGGGCTCGGCGGCGACGGGTTCTGGCAGGTGCATCTCGCCGCCGGCGGCGATGTCTGCATCAACGGCACGGGCGCCGCGCCGGCGGCGGCGCGGCCGGAGCTGTTCCGCGACGGCATTCCCGTGCATGGCCCGCGCAGCGCCTCCGTCCCCGGCCTGCTGGCCGGGCTCGCGCTGCTGCACCGCCGGTTCGGCAGCCTGCCCTGGACCCTGCTCTGCGCGCCGGCGATCGAGGCGGCGCGCGACGGCTTCGCGGTGACGCACGCCTATCGCCACTTCGCCGAGGAGCAGCGGCCGCGGCTGTTGGCCGACCAGCGCAGCCGCGCGACCTTCCTCGGCGAGGACGGCGCGCCGCCGGCGCTCGGCGCCGTCATCCGCCAGCCCGCGCTTGCCGAGACGCTGGAGTTCATCGCGCGCGACGGCGGGGCGGAGGGCTTCTACCGCGGCGGCCTTGCCGCGCGCTTCGCCGAGGACCTCGCCGCCATCGGCGCGCTGGTCGCCGCGCCGGACCTCGCCGCCTGCGACGCCGAGGCGCAGGCGCCGATCGCCGTTCCCTTCCGCGGCTTCGAGGTGCGCCAGACCCCGCCGAACTCCACCGGCTTCACCATGCTGCAGATGCTGCGCATCCTCGACCGCTTCGACCTCGAGGGTCTGGGCTGGGCCTCGCCCGAACTGATCCACCTGATGGTGGAGGCGAAGAAGCGCGCCTTCCTCGACCGCGAGCGCCACGGCGCCGATCCGCGGCACGCGGAGATCCCGCTCGCGCGCCTGCTCTCGGCCGAGCATGCGGCGGCCCATGCGGCGGCGATCCGCCCGGACCGCGCCGCCGCGCTGCCGGTGCGCGGCGATGCCGGCGGCGACACCACCTATTTCTGCGTCGTCGATGCCGGCGGCAACGCGATCTCCGCCATCCAGTCGCTGAACTCCGCCTTCGGCAGCGGCGTGGTCGCGGGCGATACCGGCATCCTGATGAACAACCGCATGGCCTATTGGCACCTGGAGCCGGGGCACGCGAACCGGCTCGTGCCGGGGCGGCGGGTGCGCCACACCATGAACGCGCCCATGGTGTTCCGCGACGGCCGGCTCTGGGCCGTGCTCGGCACGCCGGGCGCCGACAACCAGGTGCAGGTCAATGCGCAGGTGCTGGTCGGCATGGCGGTTTTCGGCCTCGACCCGCAGCAGGCGGTGGAGGCGCCGCGCTGGACCTCGAGCCAGCCCGGCCAGGCGGCGAACTACCCGCATGGCGGCGACGACGCGCTGACGCTGGAGGAGGGCCTCGGCGGGGCCGCGCCGGCGCTCGAGGCGATGGGCCACCGCATCCGCCTGGTGCCGCCGCTCGAGGGGCCCTGCAGCGTCGCGGCGATCCGCCTGCTGGAGAGCGGCATGCGCATGGCCGGCAGCGATCCGCGGCGCGACGGCTGGGCGGGCGCCTTCTGATGGTGGGCGCGGCGACCGCGATGAATCTCGGCCGGCTGCTGACGCAGACGGCGCGGCGGCTGCCCGACCACGTCGCCCTCGTCTGGGGCGCGCGGCAATGGAGCTGGCGCGAGCTGGACGCGCGTGTGGACCGGCTGGCCGCGGTGCTGCGGGCGCTCGGCGTCGCGCCGGGCGAGCGGGTGATGGTGCACGGCCGCAACTCGAACGCCCTGTTCGAGAGCATGTGGGCGACCTTCAAGATCGGCGCGGTCTGGGTGCCGACGAACTTCCGCCTGACGCCGACCGAGGTGGCGGGGCTGGCGGAGACCGCCCGCCCGGTGGTGATGCTGCGCGACGCGGGCTTCGCCGGGCATGCCGATGCGGTCCGCGCCGCCGGGCCCTGGTGCCGCGCGGTCATCGCCTTCGGCGACGCGCGCGCCGCGGACGAGCTCGACTACGAGACCCTGCTGGCGGCGACGCCGCCGCCGCCGCCCGACCACGAGGCCGAGGTCGCCCACGGCGATCCCTGCTGGTTCTTCTTCACCTCCGGCACGACGGGGCGGCCCAAGGCGGCGGTGCTGACGCATGGGCAGATGGCCTTCGTCGTCACCAACCACCTGGCCGACCTCTTCCCCGGCGTGACCGAGCGAGACGCCTCCCTCGTCGTCGCCCCGCTCAGCCACGGCGCCGGCGTGCACCAGCTCGGCCAGGTGGCGCGCGGCGCGCGCACCGTGCTGCTGCCGGGCGAGCGCCTCGACGTGGAGGAGGCCTTCCGCCTGATCGAGGCGCACCGCGTGACCAACATGTTCACCGTGCCGACCATCCTGAAGGCGCTGGCCGAGCACGAGGCGGCGCGGCGCCACGACCATTCCTCGCTGCGCCACGTGATCTATGCCGGCGCGCCGATGTACCGGGCCGACCAGCTCCGCGCCCTGCAGACCTTCGGGCCCTGCCTCGTGCAGTATTTCGGCCTCGGCGAGGTGACGGGGAACATCACCGTGCTGCGTCCCGACCAGCACGGGCTGGAGGAGGACGGCGCCATCCCGGTCGGCAGCTGCGGCAGCGCGCGCACGGGCATGGACATCGCCATTCTCGACGAAGCCGGGCGCCGCCTGCCGCCCGGCGAGACGGGCGAGATCTGCGTGCGCGGCCCGGCCGTCTTCGCCGGCTACTTCGAGAATCCGGAGGCGAACGAGAAGGCCTTCCGAGGGGGATGGTTCCACACCGGCGACCTCGGCCAGCTAAATGCGCGCGGCTTCCTGACCATCACCGGCCGCGCCAGCGACATGTACATCTCCGGCGGATCCAACGTGTATCCGCGCGAGGTGGAGGAGGCGATCCTGACCCATCCCGGCGTGCTCGAATGCGCCGTGGTCGGGATGCCGCATCCGCGCTGGGGCGAGGCCGGCATCGCCTGCGTGGTGCCGCAGCCCGGCCAGGCGCTGTCGGAGGCCGCGGTGCTCGGCCACCTGCAGGGGCGCGTCGCGCGCTACAAGCAGCCGCTGCGGGTGGTGGTCTGGGACGCGCTGCCGAAATCCGGCTACGGCAAGGTGCCGAAGCTGCTGGTCCGGCAGCGGCTGGAGGCGGAGGGGGTCGGCTTCCCGCCGGCCTGAGCCGACCCCGCGGCCCGGCTTGGCTCTGTGCAGTGCAGCATCCGGTGGTATGAGCCGGGGCATGCCCGCCATCCCGCTCTCCCTCATCGTCATCCTCGGCGGGCTTTCCGCCTTCGGGCCCTTCGCCACCGACATGTACCTGCCGGCCTTCCCGGCGATCACGGAGGCGCTGCGGACCGACCCGGCCGCGGTGCAGCGCACGCTTGCGGCCTTCTTCGCCGGCATGGGCTGCGGCCAGTTCCTCTACGGCCCGGCCTCCGATCGCTGGGGGCGGAAGCTGCCGATGTTCGTCGGCCTCGGCCTCTTCACCGCCGCCTCCGCCGGTGCCGCGCTGGCCGAGGGGATCGGCTGGTTCACGCTGATGCGCCTGATGCAGGGCCTGGGCGGCTGCGCCGGCGTGGTGGTGGCGCGCGCCATCGCCCGTGACCTGACCGAAGGCCCGGCCATGGTGCGGCTGATGTCGAAGCTGATGCTGGTCGGCGGCATCGCGCCGATCATCGCGCCGACGATCGGCGGGCTGCTGCTGGGCAGCGCGGGGTGGCGCGGCATCTTCTGGACGCTGGCGGCCTACAGCGCGCTGCTCGCCCTCGCCGTCGCGCTGTTCCTGCCAGAGAGCCTGCCGCCCGAGCGGCGGCGCCGCGACGGGCCGCAGGCCGTGCTCACCACGTATTGGCGGCTTCTGTCGAACCGGCGCTTCCTGGGCCTCGCGCTCTCCGGCGCGCTGCCGGTGGCGGGGATGTTCGCCTACATCGCCGGCTCGCCCTTCGTCTTCATGGAACTGGCCGGCATCTCGCCCCAGGGCTACGGGCTCTTCTTCGGCGCCAATGCCTTCGGGATCATGCTGGTGGCGCAGACCAATGCCTGGGCCATCCGCCGCGGCGCCTCCACCACTCGGGCCCTGGCCCTGGTGCAATGGGCGATGGCGGCGGCCGGGGCGGCGCTGCTGCTGGCGGCCGCGACCGGGATCGGCGGCTTCCCCGCCATCGTGGCGCTGCTGTTCTGCTACGTCGCCGGGGTCGGCGCGGTGATGCCGCTGGCCAGTTCGCTCGCCATGGCGCCGCATGGCGCGATGGCGGGCAGCGCCTCGGCGCTGATCGGCACGCTGCAATTCGGCATCGGCGCGGCATCGGGCGGGCTCGTGGGCGCGCTGCACGACGGCACGGCGGTGCCGATGGCGCTGGCCGTGGCGCTCTGCGGCGCCGCGGGTGTCCTCGCGCGTCTCGCGCTGGTGCGCTGAGGCGCGCCGCGGCGGCGGCGGGTCGCCCCGCCGCCGCCCATCGGCTCAGCCGCCGAAGGGGCTGTCGAGCAGCGCGTCCGGCACCTCGCGCGGGTCGAAGCCGCGGTCGCCGAACTGGATGCCGACCGCGCGCGCCATGTCGCGCAGGTCGACATACTTGAAGTTGGTGTTGAAGTTCTGCACCTCGCCATCCGGGTCGTCCGGCGTGGCGAAGACGGCGGCGGGGTCGTTCGACCCGTCATGCGCGATCAGCAGGCCGCGCGGGAAGGCGTCGCCGAGCGCGCCCGAGTAGATCTCGAGCCCGTCGCTCTCCTCCACCCCGTCGGTGCGGCGGCCGTCGCCGATGGCGAAGCTGCCCTTGTACTCCCAGGTCTTGCGGTCGAAGACGGCGAAGCTGCTGTCGCCCTGGCTGGAGACGACGATCGCGCCGTTGCCGCGGCGGCCGTACATGATCGAGACGCCCTCGAGGTCGGGCGTGAAGGCCTCGAAGTCGATCGGCGCGACGAGGTCGAAGAAGGGGCTGCCGGTCGGCTCCGCCTCGAAGGCGATCAGGCCGAGCTCGCCCTCCACCGTGAGGTAGCCGATGCCCGTCTCGCGGTCGATGGTGATGCCCTCGGCCTGGTAGTCCGACGGGTCGTCGCCCGGCGCGACGGGCAGGGCGAGCGTGCGGACCAGCGTCGCGCCGGCCTTGCCGCCGCCGGCGTCCTCGATGCGCAGCTGCGCGAGCAGCGCCCCGTCCGCCTGGGTGACGAAGACGTAGTGCGCGCCGTCCACCGGCGAGGTGTAGGAGGCGAGGCCATAGGCGGTCGCCTCGCCGTCGTCGACGCCGAAGATGCTGAAGGCCTCGTCCGAGAGGGTGCTGGCGGTGATGTCCGTCAGCAGCCGCGTCGCCGGGTCGATCTGGAAGATCGCCAGGGTGTCGTTTTCGCGGTCGGAGGCGATGGCGAGGTCGACCAGCTTGCCGTCGATCGAGACGTTGTAGAGCATGTCGACGTTGTTGAAGCGGATGCCGGCGGAGTCGATCCGCTGCAGCTCCTGGCCGGCGAGGTCGAAGCTGCGCAGCCCGCCATTCTTCGCCGTGGTGATGACGATGCTCTGCCCGCCGTCGAGCGGGTTCGCCCAGACCGCCGGGTCGTCACTGTCCGGCCCCTCGACGGTGTCGGTCGGGTTGTCGTAGCGCAGCGCGTCGGAGGTCTCCGCGCGCGCCTGGATCAGCGGGATGGTCTCGGTCTCGAGCGCGAAGGCCAGCACCTGGGTGAACTGCGTGGCGGAGAAGTTGTTGTCCGAGACCAGCACCAGGCTCTGCCGGCCATCGGCCAGCTTCGGGCCGAGCGCCATGCCCTCGACATTGTCGAGCGGGATGCCGAGCTCGGAGAGGTCGAAGAGCAGCTCCTTCTTGACCGGCGCATCGAGGAAGGCGGAGAGCTCGCCGTCGTCGATCTCGGTCGAGACCGAGAAGATGCCGGAGATGTCCGTCGCGCCCTGGGTCTGCACCAGGAAGATCTTGATGATGTTGCCCGTGCCACCGGCGCCGGGCGCGCCGACGGAGAAGGAGCGCTCCATCGCCAGCAGCGTGCCGTTGTCGTCGAGCGCGAGCAGCTCCACGAGGCCATTGGTGGCGAAGCCGTTGGCCGCCGCCGGCGGCTCGGCGACCGGCTCGGTGATGTAGGCGTATTCCGCGACCCGCTGCCCGGTGAGCGCGTCGTACTTGACGATGCGCGCGAGGCTGCCGCTGGCGACGGAGGCCGCCGGGCCGTCCTGGAACAGCGCGTTCTCGGTCGCGGTGTAGAGCCAGCGGCCGTTGGGCGAGAGGGTCAGCGACTCGAAGGCCAGGTTGTTGCGGATGCCGGAGGAGCCGTCCTTCGTCGGAAGGAACTTCGCGTCCACCGGCAGCACGGTGCCGATGCGGCCGTCGAGGCTGTAGCTCGCCACCGAGGGCGCGACCTGCACACCGGGCAGCGCCGCGAGCGGCGCCACCTGGCCCTCCTGGCTGATGAAGAGGGTCCCGTTGCGCGGGTCGTAGGCGATGCCCTCGGGGTCGATGAAGAGCGCGGGGAAGGGCGTGCCGTCGGTGCGGCGCAGCGTGGTGACGTCGGTGAAGGCGACGTCGCCGAGGTCGAGCGACCCGTCCGCGAGGTCGATCTCCATCGTGTAGAAGCGCGCCGGGGCGAATTGCGAGCGGTCGTCGGAGATCGCGTAGTACTGCCCCGCCACCGGGTCATAGGCGATGCCGGAGAGGCCGCCCACCTGCGTGCCGTCGAAGTCCAGCCCGGTCGGGAAGGTGACCTGGCCGATGAAGGCGATGTCGGCGATGTCGGCGCGCGTCGTGGCGACGGGGATCCGGGGGCGGGCCATGCTCTCTGTCTCCTGCCGTTCTGGCAGGGAACCAGAAAGCCCGCCCGGCCCGCGGCCGCGATCAAGGAACCGCGACGCGTCCGTGAAGCTTCGGTGTCAGGCCGGAGACGTGCTAATTCGGCCGCACCTGGCTGCGCAGCACGTGCTTCTGGATCTTGCCCGTGCTGGTCCGCGGCAGCTCGGCGAAGACCACCTGCTTCGGGCACTTGAAGCCGGCCAGGTGCTCGCGGCAATGGGCAATCAGCTCGGCCTCGGTGGCGGCGGCGCCCGGCTTGAGCTCGACGAAGGCGCAGGGCACCTCGCCCCACTTGTCGTCGGGCTTGGCGACCACGGCCGCCAGCGCCACGGCGGGATGCCGGTAGAGCGTGTCCTCGACCTCGATCGAGGAGATGTTCTCGCCGCCCGAGATGATGATGTCCTTTGAGCGGTCCCGCAGCTGCACGTAGCCGTCCGGGTGCTTCACCGCGAGGTCGCCGGTGTGGAACCAGCCGCCGGCGAAGGCCTTGCCGGTGGCCTCGGCGTCCTTGAGGTAGCCCTTCATCACCACGTTGCCGCGCATCATCACCTCGCCCATGGTCGCGCCGTCCGCCGGGACGGGGACCATGCTCTCGGGGTCCATGACGTCGAGCCCCTCGAGCGCGAGGTAGCGCACACCCTGGCGCGCCATCAGCCGGGCCTGCTCGCCGGCGGGGCGCGCATCCCAGGCGGCGTTCCACTCGTTCACCACCGCCGGGCCATAGACCTCGGTCAGGCCGTAGACATGCAGCACGGCGAAGCCGGCGGCCTTCATGCGCGCCAGCACCGCCTCGGGCGGCGGCGCGCCGGCGACGACGAACTGCACCTGGTGCGGCATGGTGCGCTGCTCGGCGTCCGGCGTATCGAGCAGGGTCGCCATCACCACCGGCGCGCCGCACATGTGGGTGACGCCGTGCTCGGCCATCAGCTGCCACATCGTGGCGCCGCGCACGGCGCGCAGGCAGACATGCGTGCCCGCCACGGCGCAGACCGTCCAGGGGAAGCACCAGCCGTTGCAGTGGAACATCGGCAGGGTCCAGAGATAGACCGGCTGCCGCCCCATGCCGGAGGAGAGCACGTTGCCCACCGCCAGCAGCTGCGCGCCGCGATGGTGGTAGACCACGCCCTTCGGCCGGCCCGTGGTGCCGGAGGTGTAGTTCAGCGTGATCGCGTCCCACTCGTCGCGCGGCATGGGCCAGGCGAAGCCGGGATCGCCCTCGGCCAGCAACGCCTCGTAGCCCAGCCCGTCCATCGTGTTGGCGCGCGCGGCGGCCGGCGCCTCCGGGTCGTCGACCTCCACCACCAGCGGCGCCGAGCCCTTCAGCATGGCCAGCGCCACGCGCAGCAGCGGGATCAGCTCCCGGTCCACGACCACCGCCTTCGCCTCCCCGTGGCCGAGGATATAGGCGATGGTGTCGGCGTCGAGCCGCGTGTTGATGGTGTTCAGCACGGCGCCGGCCATCGGCACGCCGTAGTGGCATTCCAGCATCTCGGGGATGTTCGGCAGCAGCGCCGCCACCGTGTCGCCACGCCCGATGCCGCGCCGCGTCAGCGCGGAGGCGAGGCGCACGCAGCGATCCCTGAGCGCGCGATAGGGCCGGCGCAGCGCGCCATGCACCACGGCGACATGGTCGGGGAAGACCTGTGCCGCGCGCTCGAGGAAGAGCAGCGGCGTCAGCGGCTGGTGGTTCGCCGCCGAGCGCCCGAGGCCGGTATCGTAATCCATCCTGCGCGCGTCCTCAGCGATGCGTCCAGACCGGCGGGCGCTTGGCCAGGAAGGCATCCATGCCCTCCGCCGCGTCCGCCGTCATGAGGTTCTCCACCATGATGCGCGAGGCGAGCTCGTAGGCGCGGTCGAGCGGCTGGCCGATCTGCGCGTTCACCCCCCGCTTGCCCATGCGCAGCGCCGCGCCGGAATGCCGCGCGATGCGCGCGGCCAGCGCCAGCGACGCCGCCACCGCCGTGCCCGCCGGCACCACGCGGTTGACGAGGCCCATGCGCTGCGCCTCCGCGGCCGGCACCATGTCGCCGGTCAGCAGCAGCTCCATCGCCGGCTTGCGGCCCATGGTGCGCACCACGGCGACGCCGGGCGTGGTGCAGAAGAGGCCCGCATTGATGCCGGAGGTGCCGAATTTCGCAGCCTCCCCGGCGACGACGAGGTCGCAGCTCGCGGCGAGCTGGCAGCCGGCGGCGGTGGCGATCCCCTCGACCGCGGCGATGACGGGCTGCGGCAGGTGGACCACGGCCTGCATCAGGCCGGCGCATTCGGCGAAGGTCTCGGCGAAGAAGGCTTCGCCGCCATCGGCATCGCCGCGATGGCCGTTCATCTCGCGCAGGTCGTGCCCGCCGGAGAAGGCCGGCCCCTCGCCGGCGAGGACGACGCAGCGGATCCCCTCATCGGCCGCGATGGCGTCGAGCTCGGCGCGGAGCGCGGCCAGCATGGTGCGGGAGAGCGCGTTGCGGCTGGCCGGGCGGTTCAGCGTGAGCAGCGCGACGGCGCCCTCGTCGCGGCGCAGCACGGGCGGGTCGTTCGGGGCGACGGCGGCGGATGCGGACATGGCGCGGGCCTCCCGGGGATCGCGGTCCGCAACTGCTAGGCCGGGCCCGGGCAGGGTGCAAGCGGCGCTTGACCGGCCCGCGGCGCCGCGGGAGCCTGCCGCGCATGCCGCCTGATCCCGTGACGGTGGAGGTGAACGGTGCCGCCTGACCCCGTGACGGTGGAGGTGATCGGTGCCGCCCTCTCCTCCATCGTCGAGGAGATGGGCGAGGCGCTGGTGCGCGCGAGCTTCTCGACCAACATCAAGGAGCGGCGGGATTGCTCCACCGTGCTGATGGATGCCGAGGGCCGCACCCTCTGCCAGGCCGAGCACATCCCGATCCATCTCGGCTCCTTCCTCGACGCCCTGCCAGAGATCCGCAAGCGCCACGACGCCGGCGGCATCCGGCCCGGCGACGTCTTCGTCTTCAACGACGCCTATGCCGGCGGCGGCACGCACCTGCCCGACATCGTCCTCGCCGAGCCGATCTTCGTCGATGGTGAGATCGCCGCCTGGGCGATGAACCTGGCGCACCACGCCGATTTCGCCGACCGCGGCCATGCGCACATCTTCCAGGAGGGGCTGCGCATCCCGCCCGTGCGGCTCCACGCGGCCGGCGCGCTGCGCCAGGGCGTGCTGGACCTGATCCTGCTGAACTGCCAGGTGCCGCGGGAACGGCTGGCCGACCTGCGCGCCCAGATGGCGGCGAACCGCCTCGGCGTGGCGCGTTTCCAGGCGCTCTGCGCCCGCCACGGCACGCCGGTGGTGCTCGCCGCGGGGGCCGCGCTGATGGACTACGCCGAGCGCCGCATGCGCGCCGGCATCGCCGCCATCCCGGACGGCCTCTACCGCTTCGCCGACCGGCACGACGGGCCGGAGCTCGAGGGCGAGATCGACCTCTCGGTTGCCGTCACCGTCGCCGGCGACACGATGCGCCTCGACTTCGAGGCGCCGCCGCAGCTGCGCGCCGGCATCAACATGACCATGACGGCGCTGCTGGCGACGGTGTTCTACGCCGTGAAGGCCGCGGTCGATCCCGGCCTGCCGCCCAATGCCGGCCTGGCGCGCCCGCTCACGGTGACGGCGCCGGCGGGCAGCGTGCTGAACTGCACGGCGCCGGCGGCGGTGCACAACCGGCTCTCGCTCTGCCAGCGCGTGGTCGATCTCGTCCTCGGCGCGCTGGCGCAGGCGATGCCGGAGCGTGTGACCGCGGCGCACAACGGCGCCTGCGTCATGGCGACCTTCGCCGGCGCGATGGACGGGGCGCCATGGGTGTATCTCGAGACCATCGGCGGCGGCTTCGGTGCCCGCGCGACGAAGGACGGGCTGGACGGCGTGCATGTCCACACCACCAACACCTCCAACCTGCCGGTCGAGGCGCTGGAGCCGGAATACCCGCTGACGGTGCTGGAATACGCGCTGGTCGAGGGCTCCGGCGGCGCCGGCACCTGGCGCGGCGGCATGGGGCTGCGTCGGGTCTACCGCGCCGAGGCGGCGTGCCGGGTGGAGCTCGACATGGCCCGCATGCGTTCGGCGCCCTGGGGGCTGGCTGGCGGCGCGGCGGGCGGGATGGGGCGGATCGAGTACGGCCCCGGCGTGGCGCCGCTGGCGAAGGGGCAGGGGGCGCTCGCCGCCGGGCAGGTCTTCGGCATCGTCACCCCCGGCGCCGGCGGCTACGGCCCGCCGGCCGCGCGCAACCCGGCGCTGGCGGCGCGCGACCTGGCGGAAGGCCGCTGAGCCTCAGGTCATCGGCACCGCGACATGCGCGCGATAGGCCGGGCGCAGCAGCAGCCGCTCGTACCAGGCGCGCAGCCGCGGCAGATCGGGCCGCTCGATCGGCAGGGCGAACCAGCGGTGCAGGAAGCCGCCGAGTGCGATGTCGGCGACGGAGAATCCGGAGGGCGCGAGGAAGGGCCGCTCGGCCAGCGCCACCTCGTCGACGATCCGCCAGAGGCGGCCGGCCTGCGGCAGCGCCGCCGCCACCGCGGCCATGTCGCGCTCGGGCTCAGGCGTGCGCACATAGGTCCAGAACAGCACGCGCATCGGCTCGTTCATCGAGGCGAGCGTCCAGTCCATCCAGCGCTCGACATCGGCGCGCGCCTCCGGCCCCTCCGGATAGAGGGCGTTGCCGCCGGGCTGGGTGCGGCAGAGGTAGCGCAGGATGGCGTGGCTCTCCCACAGCGTGTAGCCGCCTGGCATGACCAGGGTCGGCACGGTGGCATTGGGGTTCATCGCGGCGTAGTCGGGGTCGCGGGTGCGGCCGAAGGCGCCGCCGGCCTCGACGCGCTCGAAGGGCAGGGCCAGCTCGTCGAGCAGCCACAGCACCTTCATGACGTTGACCGAGCTGGCGCGGCCCCAGACGGTGATCATGGCGCGCGCCTCCTCAGCTCATCGGCACGGCGATGTGGGTGCGAAAGCCGGCATGCCGCTCCTGCAGCCGGTCGTACCAGCGGCGCAGCGCCGGCAGTTCCGCCCGCGCGATGGGCAGGGCGAACCAGCGGTGGAGGTAGGGGCCGAGGGCGATGTCGCCGAGGGTCAGCTCGGCGCCGCAGAGATAGGGCGCGCTGCCGAGCTGGGCCTCCACCAAGCGCCACAGCGCCTCCGCCTCGTCGCGCGCCCGGGCGGCGGCGGCCAGGTCGCGCTCGGGCTCCGGGGTGCGGACATAGGTGAAGAAGATCGCGCTCATCGGCGCGTTGAGGTTCGCCAGCTGCCAGTCCATCCAGCGCTCGACCAGGGCGCGGGGCTTCGGCGCGGCGGGGTAGAGGGCGTGGCCCGGGGCGCGGTCGCTCGCCAGGTAGCGGCAGATCGTGTTGCTCTCCCAGAGCGAGAAGCCCTCGCCATCCTCGATGGTCGGCACCCGGGCATTGGGGTTCATGGCCAGGTAGAAGGGCTCCTTCGTCACGCCGTAGGTGCCGCCGGCATCGACCCGCTCGTAGGGGATGGACAGTTCCTCGCAGAGCCAGAGCAGCTTCATGACGTTGCTCGAGCTGGTGCGGCCCCAGATCTTCAGCATGGTCGGGTGTCCTCGGTCGCGGCGGCCCGAGCCTAGACCCGCGCGGTGGTGATGGCCAAGCGCCGGTGCCCGGCCCCCGCCGTCGCGCATCCGGGGCGCGCCGGGCGGTCGTGTTGCGGAACCGCGCTGGAGCGTGATCGCCGAAGGGCGTGACGCCCGCAGGCGTGGATCACGCGACGAAACAACGCGCTGGAGCGTGATCGCCGAAGGGCGTGACGCCCGCAGGCGTGAATCACGCGACGAAACAACGAGCTGGAGCGTGATCGCCGA
>CAYNYQ010000076.1:0-17239 GCA_964401305.1 uncultured Acetobacteraceae bacterium
CCCGCCCCGCCCCGGTGCCACCACGCCCCCGCGGGCGGCGCGCGCCCGCGCCCCCCCCGCCCCCTGCGCCACCAGCATCAGGGCGCGGCCGCGCCGCTGCTGCGCCTCGCGCAGCCAGCGCCGCGGCGCCGCGCGCCCCTCGGCCGGGCCGAAGCCCTCGGCCACCAGCAGCAGCCGCGGCGCGGCGGCCAGCGCCCGGGCCAGCGCCAGGCGCCGCCGCTTCGGGCCGGGCAGCATGGCGGGCAGCGAGCCGGCATCGCCGGCCAGGCCCAGCAGCTGCAGCAGGTGCTGCACCCGCGCCGCGTCCGGCGCCGCCCCGTCCTCGGCCTCGGGCATGGCGGCGGCGACCGCCTCGAAGACGCTGGCATGGCCGAAGAGCGGGTCCTGGCGGAAGACCAGCGCGAAGGGCCGGCGCCGCGGCGGCAGCCGGGTGATGTCGCGCCCCTCCCACAGGATGCGGCCGGCATCGGGCTCCTCCACCCCCGCGACGATGCGCAGCAGGCTGGCCCGGCCGCTGCCCGGCGCGCCGAGCAGCGCGAGGCACTCCCCCGCCGCCACCTCCAGCGACACCCGGTCGAGCATCGGCCGGGTGGGGGTGCGGCGGGAGATGGCGTCGAGGCGGAGCAGGGCCATCCTGTCGGGGTCCGTCATGGCGGGCGGAGTGGAGCCGAAAATTCCCTATTTCTTCAATAGGGATTTACCCCCGCCCCGGCAGCCGCCCGGCATCGCGCCGCTGCTCGAAGGCCTTGGCGTGGAGCAGGGCGGCTTCGTGCACCTCCGCCGGCACGCCCGCGCGGCGCGCCGCCTCGAGCAGGTAGCCCAGGATGTGGTCGGCCTCGATCCGCCCCCCGACCTCGAGGTCGCGCAGCATGGAGGTGGAATACATGCCGGCCGTATCGGCGAAGACCTGGCGGAACTCCTCGATATAGGCCGGGCGCATCGGGTGGCCGTGATGCGCGGCGATGGCCGCGTTGCGCTCGAGGATGCGGTGCATGAAGGCGACGCCGCCGGGGCTGCGGGCGATCTCGCCGGTATTGGCGCGCATCAGCACCGTGCCGATCGCCGCGGTGCCGAGATGCACCAGCTTCTCCCACATGCGGAACAGGATGTCCGGCACGCCCTCGGCGATCATGCCCGGCGCGCGGGCGGCGATCTCGGCGAAGCCCTGCACGCGCGGGCTCATCCGCCCGTCCACCTCGCCGAAGGTCAGCCAGCGCCAGTCGTTCATGTGCCGCACCGTCCCGTCCGGCGCCAGCGTCGCCTGGATCTTGGCGAGCCCGCCCAGCACCGCGCCGGCGCCGAATTCGCGCTGCAGCACCTCGATATGGGAAAGCCCGTTCAGCACCGGCAGGATCGCCGTGCGCGCATCCACCGCCGGGCGGATGGCGGCGATCGCCCCCGGCAGGTCATAGGCCTTGCATGTCAGCAGGATCAGGTCCCAGCCCGGCTCCGCCTCGTCGACCATGACGGTGGCCACGGGCCGGCGCAGCGCGCCGAGCGGGCTCTCGATCATCAGGCCCTGCGCCGCCAGTTGCGCCGCGCGCCGAGGCCGCACCAGGAAGGCGAGATCCGCGCCCGCTTCCAGCAGCCGCCCGCCGAAATAGCCGCCGAGCGCGCCCGCCCCCAGCACAAGGATCCGCATCGACGGCCTTCCCTTTCCTGGCGCAACATGCGCGTTACATGCGACCCCTATATGGCCGGGACCATGCGCATGCCACCGCACGCCGCCCTGCCGGGCACCGAGGGATCGCCGCCATGCGCCGCGCGCTGATCGCGACCGTGCTGCTCGGCGCGCTGGGGGCCGGGCTGCTGTGGTTCGCCACCCCCGTGGCCACCGCGCTCGACCTGCCCTGGCTCGGCGGCTTCGCCGGCGAGAGCAAGGGGCCGCGGCTGCGCACCGCCATCGCCGACCGCGGCGCCATCACCGCCGCCGTCTCCGCCACCGGCACGGTGAACCCGGTGGTCACGGTGCAGGTGGGCAGCCAGCTTTCGGGCCAGATCCGCGAGTTGACGGCCGACTTCAACAGCCGCGTCACGGCCGGCCAGGCGGTGGCGCAGCTCGACACCAGGCTGATCGAGGCGCGGCGCGCCGCGGCGGCCGCGGATGTACTGGCGGCCGAGGCGCAGGTCGCCGTCGCCGCCGCCGCCGCCGAGAAGGCCGTGGCCGATGCCGCCCAGGCCGATGCCCAGCGCGCCTCCGCCGCCGCCGGCGTCACCAGCGCCGAGGCGCAGCTGCGCGACGCGGAATACGAGTCCAGCCGCACCACCGAGCTGCGCCGCAGCGGCACCGGCACCGCGCGCGACGCGGTGCGCGCCGGCTTCCTGCTGGAGCGCATGCGCGCCGAGTTGGCCGATGCGCGCGCCACGGTGCTGCAGCGCGAGGCGCAGCACCGCGCCGCCGAGGCCGCCGCCCGCACCGCCCGCGCCCAGGTGGAGGCCGCCGAGGCGGCGCGCGAGCAGAAGGCCGCGCTGCTGCGCCAGGTGGAGGTCGACCTCACCAACGCCACCATCCGTGCGCCGATCGACGGCATCGTCATCTCGCGCAACGTCGATCTCGGCCAGACCGTCGCGGCCTCGCTGCAGGCACCGGTGCTGTTCCTGATCGCGGCCAACCTCGAGGAGATGGAGGTCCACGCCACGGTGGACGAGGCCGATATCGGCCGCGTCCGGCCCGGCCAGGAGGTGCCCTTCACCGTCGCCGCCTTCCCCGGCGAGACCATCACCGGCCGGGTGAAGGAGACGCGGCTCGCCGCCACCACGGTGAGCAACGTCGTCACCTACACCGTCGTCATCACCGTGCCCAATCCGCGCGGGCGGCTGCTGCCGGGCATGACCGCGACCTTGCGGATCATCACCGACCACCGCGAGGAGGCGCTGCGCGTGCCGAACGCCGCGCTGCGCTGGCGTCCGCCCTCCGAACGCGGCGGCGCGGCCGGTGCCGAGGCCCCGGGCGGCGGCGCGGCGGCGGCGCTGGAGCAGGCGCTGCGCGACCTGCCCGACCTCACCGCCAGCCAGCGCGCCGAGATCGATTCCGCCCTGGCCGAGATGCGCGAGCGCATCGCCGCCATCCCCCGCAGCGTCGAGGCACGGCAGCAGCAGGTGCAGGCGGCGCGCCAGCGCATGATCAGCCGGCTGAACGCCGCGCTGACGCCCGAGCAACGCGCGAAGCTGGCCGAGACGCGCGGCGGCCGCGCCGGGCGTGGCGGCACGCCGGGCACGGTCTGGGTGGTGGCGGCGCCGGGCGCGGCGCCGGTCGCGGTGCCGGTGCGCGCGGGCATGACCGACGGCACCTACACCGAGATCATCGGCGGCGGGCTCCAGCCCGGCCAGGCCGTGGTGATCGGCACCGAGCGTGCGGCCGCCGGCACGGCGCCGGCGGGGCGGCCCTTCTGATGCCGGACGCCGCGCCCGCGAGCCTCGCGCCCGCGATGATCGAGACGCGCGGCCTGACGCGGCACTACCCGGCCGGCGAGGGCGGCGCCGTGGTCGCGGCACTCTCCGACGTGGACGTGGCGATCCCGCCCGGCGCCTTCGTCGCGGCGATGGGGCCCTCGGGCTCGGGCAAGTCCACCTTCCTCAACCTGATCGGCTGCCTCGACCGCCCGACGAGCGGCTCCTACCGGCTGATGGGCGAGGAGGTCGGGCGGCTCGACCCCGACCGCCTGGCCGAGATCCGCTCGCGCCGCCTCGGCTTCGTGTTCCAGAGCTTCAACCTGCTGCCGCGCGCCGATGCGCTGGCCAATGTCGAGCTGCCGATGATCTATCGCGGCCTGCGCCGGCGCGTGCGGCGGGAGCGCGCGGCGGCGACGCTGGCCGCGGTGGGGCTGGGCGAGCGGCTGCACCACCGGCCGAGCCAGCTCTCGGGCGGGCAGCAGCAGCGCGTGGCGATCGCTCGCGCGCTGGTGAACGGCCCCGACCTGATCCTGGCCGACGAGCCGACCGGCGCGCTCGACACCCGCACCGGGCTCGAGATCATGGCGCTGTTCCAGGCGCTGAACCGCTCCGGCGTCGGTATCCTGATGGTCACGCACGACGCCGAGGTGGCGCGCTTCGCCAGCCGGACCTTGCGCTTCCGCGACGGCCGGCTGGTGGCGGACCAGCGCCAGGCGGCGGCCGATGCGGCGGCGGCGCTGGCCTCCCTCGGCCCCGCGGCACAGGCCGCACCGGGGACCTCGGCGCAGGCGGCGCCCGGTCCCGCGGCAGAGGCCGCATGAACGCGCCGTTCCGCCCGGCCACGCTGGCGCCCGACCTGCCCCGTGGGCCGGAAGCCCCGCTGCTGCCGCCGCTGCCACCGGCGGCGCGCAGCGGCATGGACCTGGCCGAGGCGCTGGGCAGCGCGCTCTCGGCGCTGGCGGCGAACAAGCTGCGCGCGGTGCTGACCGCGCTCGGCATCTTCATCGGCGTCGCGGCGGTGATCGCAACGGTGGCGGTCGGCGCCGGGGCGCGGCAGCAGGTGCTGGCGCAGATCCAGTCGCTGGGTGCCAACCTGCTGATCATCTGGCCGGGCTCCATCAACCAGGGCGGTGTGCGGCTCGGCGCCGGGCAGCGGCCCAACCTCACCTGGGACGACGCCGACGCCATCCGCCGCGACGTGCCCGCCATCGCCGCCGTCTCGGCCAGCATCCGCCAGCCGCACCAGGCGGTGGCGGGCAACCTGAACTGGTCCACCTTCGTCCAGGGCTCCGACCCCGAGCTGTTCACGGTGCACGACTGGGTCATCGACCAGGGCCGGCTCTTCACCGAGGAGGAGGCGCGGGCGGCGCGCAAGGTGGCGGTGCTGGGCGCGACGGTAGCCGAGAACCTGTTCGGCGACGGCGACCCGATCGGCCAGCAGGTGCGGCTGCGCCAGACCCCTTTCGAGGTGATCGGCGTGCTCGGGCGCAAGGGCCAGAACCCGCAGGGCCAGGACCAGGACGACATCGTCGTCATCCCCTTCTGGACCGCGCGGCGCAGCGTGATGGGGGCCGGGCGCGTCTGGGCCCGCGCCGCCTCCTGGATCGCGCTGAAGGTCGAGGAGGGGGAGGACATGCGCGCCGCCGAGGAGGAGGTGCGCGCGCTGATGCGCCAGCGCCACCGCCTGGCCGCCAACGACCCGGACGACTTCGCGCTGCGCAACATGTCCGACGTCGCGGCGACGCGCGATGCCTCGGCGCGCACGCTCTCGACCCTGCTCGCCTCGGTCGCCGCGGTGTCGCTGCTGGTGGGCGGGATCGGGGTGATGAACATCATGCTGGTCAGCGTGACGGAGCGCACGCGCGAGATCGGCCTCAGGCTGGCGATCGGCGCGCGGCGGCGCGACATCCTGGCGCAGTTCCTGATCGAGGCGGTGGTGCTGGCGCTGCTCGGCGGCGCGGTGGGTGTCGCCGCCGGGATCGGGCTCAGCCATGGGCTCGCCGCGGCGGCGGGCTGGCCAGTGCTGATCCAGTGGGACGCGGTGGCGCTGGCGGTCGCGGTCAGCGCGCTGACGGGCCTCTTCTTCGGCTTCTGGCCGGCGCGGCGGGCGGCGCGGCTCGACCCGATCCAGGCGCTGCGGCATGACTGAGCCGCCCGCCGCCGCCACGCCGGCGATCGAGTACTTCTACTCCGTCCGCTCGATCTACGCCTATTTCGGCGCGGCGCGCATCGCCGCCCTGGCGCGGCTTCACGGGCGGCGGCTGCTGCACCGGCCGATCGACCTCTCCCGCGTCGTGCCTGGCGCCGGCCACCAGCCGCTGAACGAGCGCAGCGCCGCCCACAAGGCCTATTTCTTCGGCCGCGAGGTGGAGCGCTGGAGCGAGTTCCTCGGCATCCCCGCCCTCGTGGACCCGAAGCACCATTTCGGCGACCGCTCCCTGCCCTCGGGGATCGTGATCGCGGCGCAGCGGATGGGCGCGGATGCCGACGCGCTCTCCCACGCCATCCTCGAGGCGCTCTGGCGCTTCGACCGCGACATTGCCGACCCGGTGGTGCTCGCCGACCTCGCCCGGGGCTGCGGCCTCGACCCGGCGCCGCTGCTCGCGGCGGCGCGGACGCCCGAGGTGCAGGCGGCCTTCGAGGCCAATACCGCGGACGCGATCGCCCGCTACGTCATCGGCTCGCCCACCTATGTCGTGGACGGCGATGCCTTCTACGGCCAGGACCGGCTGCCGATGGTCGCGCGCGCGCTCGAGCGCCCCTTCGCCCCGCCCGGGCCGCCGCCGGCCTGGTAGCATCCCGCCGTTTCCACGGCGGGAGCTCCGCTCCCGTGCTCCGGCGCGCATGCTCGCCCGCTCGGGTGCCGCCCTACGCCAGCGCTTCCGCCATCGCCTCCGCCGCCGCCTCGCGCCCGCGGATGAAGTCGGCCGCGCGCTCGGCGATCATCATCGTCGTCGCGTAGGTATTGGCCGAGACCATCGTGGGCATGATCGAGGCATCGACGATGCGCAGCCCCTCCATCCCGTGCACCAGCAGCCGGTCGCCGACCACGGCGGTCGGGTCGGTCGCCGGGCCCATGCGCGCGGTGCCGATCAGGTGATAGGTCGTGCTGCCGTTGCGGCGCGCGAAATCCAGCAGCTCGTCGTCGGTCTGCACGTCGCGGCCGGGGATGGTCTCCGCCTCCAGGTAGCGCTGCATCTCGGGCGTGTTCAGCAGCCGGCGGATCAGCCGGATGCCGCCGAGATGCACGCGCCGGTCCATGGGGTCGGAGAGGTAGTTCGGGTTGATCTCCGGATCCTCGAAGACGTCGGTGCTGCGCGCGCGCACCCAGCCATGGCTCTCCGGCCGGTGCTGCCAGGCGCCGGCGGTGACGCCGGGATAGTCGTCCAGCACGTAGACCTTGCCCTCGGCATAGGAGCCGGGGGTGAAGACGCATTGCAGGTCCGGCGCGTCCAGCCCCTCCCAGCTCTTCCAGAAGACGTAGACATGGGAAGGCACGGTGGCGAGGATCGAGGGGCGGCGCAGGCCCCAGCGCGCCACCTGCACGGCCAGCCGATGGCCCCGCGCCAGCTGGTTCAGCGTGACGGTGCCGGGCCGCGCGCGCATGACGATGCGGCTGGCGTAGTGGTCGCGGAAATTCGCGCCGACGCCGGGCAGCGCGTGCACCACCGGCACGCCGAGCCGCCCGAGCAGGTCGGCCGGCCCGACGCCCGAGACCTGCAGCAGCCGCGCCGTGTTCGCCGTGCCGGCGGAGAGGATCACCTCGCGCCGCGCCCGGACCTCGGCCGCCGGGCCGCCCCGCGCGGCGAGGTAGCGCACGCCGACTGCGCGCTTCCCTTCGAAGAGGATGGCGCTGGCCCGTGCATTGGTGCGCACCTCGAGGTTCGGCCGGCGCATCGCCGGGTGGAGGAAGGCGCGGGCGGCGGAGACGCGGCGGCCCTGCCGGATGGCGCGCTGGAAATAGCCGACGCCGGCCTGGTCGCCGCTGTTGTAGTCCGGGTTGCGCGGGATGCCGGCCTTCACGCAGCCCTCGATGAAGGCCTCGGAGACCGGGTGGAACCAGTCCATGTCGGTGACCGGGATGCCGCCCGCGCTGCGCCCGCGCCGCGTGTCGTCGCCGAAGCCGATGCGGTTCTCGCTGCGCCGGAAATAGGGCAGGCAGTCGGCATAGCCCCAGCCGCGGTTGCCGCGCTGCGCCCAATTGTCGAGATCGGCGGGCTGGCCGCGGTTGTAGACCATGCCGTTCACCGAGGAGGAGCCGCCGAGGGTGCGGCCCTGCGTCGTGGCGATGGCGCGGCCGCCGGTGTTCTCCGTCGGCGTGGTGCGGAACTGCCAGGTGACGCCGGGATCGACGAGCGTCTTGATGAAGCCGGCGGGGATGTGGATCCAGGGGCTGCGGTCGGGCGGCCCGGCCTCCAGCACGCAGACCGTCGTCGTGCCGTCCTCGGTCAGCCGGTTGGCCAGCACCGAGCCGGCGGCGCCGGACCCCACGATGACGTAGTCGAAGCTGTCGGGCTCGGCGGCCATGGTCCTCTCCTCAGGCCTCGAAGCGCAGGGCGATGCGGCCGAGCGGGCCGTAGTCGGCCTCGACCGCATCCCCCGCGGCACGGAGCGGCAGCGGCACCGCGCAGGTGCCGGTGGTGACGTACTGCCCCGCGCGCAGCGTGACGCCGTGCCGCGAGAGCTCGTTCACCAGCCAGGCGAGCGCGAGGCGCGGGTCGCCGAGCACGTTGGCGCCGATGCCCTCCCGCGCCTCGCCGGCGCCGAAGCGGCAGGCCACGCGGTGGCGCGCGAGGTCGAGGCCGCGCCACATCGCCGGCGCCTCCGCCCCCAGCACGAAGAGATGCGCGCAGGCATCGTCGGCGATCAGCTGCGGCGCGCCGGCGGCGGTGAAGTCCTGGAAGCGGCTGTCCGGCACCTCGATGCCGAGATGCAGCGCGGCGACGGCCGCCATGACCTCCTCCGCGCCGTACTCGGCCGCGCGCGGCGGCAGGTCGCTTCCCATGCGGAAGACGAATTCCGGCTCGGCCACCAGCATGGCGTTGCCGGCCAGCGGCACCGGCGCGCCCTCGGGCAGCACCATCTCGGCCAGGATCCGCCCGGCGAGCGGGCCGTCGACATTGATGTGCCGCTGCCCGGCCAGGCTGGTGGCGGCGATCTTCCAGCCCCAGAGCGGCGCCGCGCTCTCGGCCTCCAGTCCGGCCTGGATGGCGTAGCCCTCGGCGCGCGTCGCGGGGCGTAGCGCCGGGGGCAGCGCCGCGAGCTTCGTGCCGGCGCGGCGATGGCCCCAGATCAGCCGCGCCGCCTCCCGCGCCGCCTCGGGCGTCATGCCCTCAGTCCCGCGCGACGGCGTCACGATGCACCCCGCAGCGGGCGGAAGAATTCGCGGATCTCGCGCGCCAGGGCCTCGGGCTGCTCCATGGCGGCGAAATGCCCGCCGCGCTCCATCACGGACCAGCGGCGGATGTCGGTGTAGGTGCGCTCGGCGAGGCTGCGTGGCGGGCGCAGGATCTCCTTCGGGAACTGGCAGTAGCCCGTGGGCACGTCGACCGTCCCGGGCACCGGCCAGGGCCCGTGCATGCGCGCGTAGTAGGGATGGAAGGAGCTGCCGATGCAGCCGGTGAACCAGTAGAGCGCGATGTTCGACAGCAGCGCGTCCATCGAATGCACGGTGAAGGGGTCGCCGTCGCAGTCCGACCACTGGCGGAACTTCTCGAGGATCCAGGCGGCGAGGCCGGCGGGGCTGTCGGTCAGCGCATAGGCCAGGGTCTGCGGCCGCGTGCCCTGGATCCACTGGTAGCCGGTCTCCTCGCGCAGCCAGTGCTCGAGCTCGCCGCGGTAGCGCGCCTCCTCCTCGTCCATCGCCTCGACCAGCGCGGCGGGGTCGCGGCGGATCATCAGCAGATTCACGTGGATGCCGATGACCTTCGCCGCGTGCACCGCGCCGAGGCGGGAGGAGACCGCCGCGCCCCAGTCCCCGCCCTGCGCGGCGAAGCGGCGGAAGCCGAGGATGCGCGTCATCAGGTCGGCCAGGCAGTCGGTGATGCCGTCGATGCCGAAGCGCTCCTGCCCCGGCGCGAAGGAGAGGCCGTAGCCGGGCAGGGAGGGCGCGACCACGGTGAAGGCATCCGCCGGGTCGCCGCCGAAGCGCGCCGGGTCGGTCAGCCTGGGGATGATCTCCATGAACTCGAAGACCGAGCCGGGCCAGCCATGCGAGAGCAGCAGCGGGCAGGGGGACGGCCCCTTCCCCGGCACCAGCAGGTAGTGCACGTCGATGCCGTGCAGGCGCGAGACGTATTGCGGGAAGGCGTTCAGCCGCGCCTCGGCGGCGCGCCAGTCGAAGCGGTGGCGCCAATGGTCCAGCAGCTCCGCCAGCGCGGTGCGGCTGGTGCCGAGCGCCCAGGGGTCCTCGAGCGGCGGGGCATCGGCCAGGCGCGTGCGGGCCAGGCGCTCCTGCAGGTCGGCGAGCGCGGCATCGGGCACGCTCAGCGTGAAGGGCCGGGTCATGCGCCATCCTCCTGGCGCCAGGGCAGGGCGGATCGCGCCCGGCGTCAAGCACCGTCGCGCGCCGAGGCTGGACAGGCCGCATCCTTGCGACGGAGACTCCGCGCGAGGACGGGACGGAGGCAGCGATGCTGGCGCTGGGGCTTGCGGCGGTGCTCTGGGTGGGCGTGCATGTCGGCATCGCCGGCACCGGGCTGCGCGGCGTGCTGGCGGCGCGGCTGGGGGAGGGCGGGTTCCGCATCGCCTTCTCCCTGCTTTCCGTCGTCTCGATCACCCTCCTCGTCATGGCCTGGCAGGCGGCGGAGACGACGCCGCTGTGGTTCGCGCCGGCCTGGCTGCGCTGGCTGCTGGCGGCCCTGATGCTGCCGGCCTTCGTGCTCTTCGTCGCCTCGCTCCGCCGCAACCCCACGGCGGTGGGCGGGGAGGCGCTGATCGGCGCCGAGGCCAGCGGCATCCAGCGCGTGACGCGGCACCCGATGCTCTGGAGCTTCGCGATCTGGGCGGCGGTGCACCTGCTGGGCAATGGCGACACGGCGAGCGTGGTCTTCTTCGGCGCCTTCCTGGTGACGGCGCTGGCGGGGATGCCCTCGATCGACGCCAAGCTTGCGAGGCGCCGGCCGGAGGCCTGGGCGCGGCTCTCTGCCACCACCTCCATCCTGCCCTTCGGCGCCATCGCGGCGGGGCGAAACCGCCTGGCCCTGGCCGAGATCGGCTGGGTGCCGCCGGTGGCCGGGCTGGTGGCCTGGGCGGCCCTGCTGCACCTGCACGCCGCCCTCTTCGGGGTGCCGCCGGGCCTCTTCTGAGCGTCGCCGCACCCCCTTGATCGCGGCGGCGCGCGCGATCATTCAGGCGCGCCGAACCGCCCCGGGGTTGCCATGCAGGAAGTGCTCACCGCCGCCGATGCGGAGGAAACGCCGCGCGCCCGCGTCGCCCGGCTGGTCTCCTCGGCGGCCTTCCAGCGGGCGATCATCGCGCTGATCCTGGTGAACGCTGTCAGCCTAGGCGTCGAGACCTCGGAGAGCGTGATGGCGGCCTGGGGGCCGCTGCTGCTGGGCATCGACCAGGTCCTGCTCTGGATCTTCACGGCCGAGCTGCTGCTGCGGGTCTACGCCTTCCGCGGCCGCTTCCTGCGCGACCCCTGGGGGCTCTTCGACCTTGTGGTGGTGGGCATCGCCTGGCTGCCGGAATCGGGGCCGCTGGCGGTACTGCGGGCGCTGCGGGTGCTGCGCGTGCTGCGCCTGGCCAGCGTGGTGCCCAGCCTGCGCATGGTGGTGGGCGCGATGCTGGCGGCGCTGCCGGGGATGGGCAGCATCGTGCTGCTGATGCTGCTGATCTTCTACGTCTTCGCGGTGATGGGCACGAAGCTCTTCGCCGACGGCATGCCCGAGCAGTTCGGCACGCTCGGCGCCAGCCTCTTCACGCTGTTCCAGCTGATGACGCTGGACGACTGGGCCAACATCGTGAAGCCGGCGCTGGAGGAGAGCAGCTGGTCGCTGCTCTACTTCATGCCCTTCATCCTGATCGCCACCTTCGTGGTGCTGAACCTCTTCATCGGCGTGATCGTCGAGAGCATCCAGTCGCTGCGCGAGAGCCATGCCAGCGCCGATGCCGCGGCCGCCCAGGCGGCGACCGACGCCGCGCGGGCCGAGGCGCATCTCGATTCGCAGGTGCTGCTGGCCGAGCTGCGCGCGCTGCGCGGCGAGGTCGCGGCGCTCCGGCGCGAGCGGGGGTAGCGCCGCCGCCGGGCCGGCGCTGTTTCCAACGGCGCCGGCTGCGGGCTAGCCTTCCCCCCGAACCAGCGGGAGGGGCGCGGCGATGCCCGAGTTCAGCGGCCAGGACGGGGGCGGCCGCGCCTCCGGCCGTCTCGGCTGAGCGCGATGGACGCGCCCGAAGCCCCGGCCGAGGCCGGCCGCCTCGCCGCCCGGCCCGGCGCCCCAGCGGCGGCGCCCACCACCTCCCCTTGGCCGCTGCCCCCCGGCCTCCACCCGCTCGGCATGGGCGAGGGACGGGAGGGGCTGATCCGCGTCCCCGACAACCGGGCGCTGGCCGGCCAGCCGCTGCCGCTCATCGTCATGCTGCACGGCGCCGGCAGCGGGGCGGAGCGGACGCTGCGCCGGCTCGCCCCGATCGCCGACGCCGCGCTGGTGGTGCTGCCGGAGAGCCTCGGCCCGACCTGGGACATCATCGAGGAGGGCAGCTACGGCCCCGACATCGCGCGCCTCGATGCGGCGCTGGCGCGCGTCTTCGCCGCCTGGCCGGTCGACCCCGCGCGGCTCGCCATCGCCGGCTTCTCCGACGGCGCCTCCTACGCCTTCTCGCTGGCGCTGATGAACGGGGACCTGTTCAGCCATGCGCTGATCTTCTCGCCCGGCTTCGCCATGCCGACCTGCATCCACGGCAAGGCGGATTTCTTCATCAGCCACGGCGTCCTAGACGAGGTGCTGAACATCGACTTCGGCACGCGGCGCCTGGTGAAGCGGCTGCTCGATGGCGGCTGGGGGGTGCGCTACGTCGAATTCGACGGCGGCCACACCCTGCCCGAGCCGGTGGCCCGCGCCGCGCTCGATTTCCTGAACGGGACCGAGGAGGACACCGCATGACCATCCCGATCGCCGAGGCGCTGGAGGGCAAGGTCGCCATCGTCACCGGCGCCGGCACCCGCCCCGGCGAGGGCGTGGGCAATGGCCGCGCCGCCGCCATCCTGCTGGCGCGCGCCGGCGCGCATGTGGTGCTGGCCGACGCCATGCCCGACTGGGCCGAGGACACGCGGCGGATGATCGCCGCGGAGGGCGGCGCCGAGAGCGTCGTCGTCGCCGCCGATGTCACGAAGCCCGAGGATTGCGCGCGCATCGTCGCCACCGCCGGGCAGCGCTGGGGCCGCCTCGATGCGCTGGTGAACAATGTCGGCATCGGCGGCGCCAAGGGCGATGCCGAGCACGCCGACCTCGAGGAATGGAACCACGGCCTGCTGGTGAACGTGACCTCGATGATGCTGATGGCGAAGTATGCCGTGCCGGCGATGCGCCGGACCGGCGGCGGCGCCATCGTGAACATCGCCTCGGTCGCCGGGTTGAAGGGCGGGCATCCCTCGCTGCTCTACCCGACCAGCAAGGGTGCGGTGGTGAACATGACCCGCGCCATGGCGGTGCACCACGCCAAGGACGCCATCCGCGTGAACTGCGTCTGCCCCGGCATGGTCTACACGCCGATGGTGCAGGAGGGCGGCATGACGCCCGAACGGCGCGAGGCGCGGAAGAACCGCTCCATCCTGCGCGTCGAGGGCTCGGGCTGGGATGTCGGCGCGGCGGTGGCCTTCCTCTGCGGCGGCAACTCGCGCTGGATGACGGGCGCCATCGTGCCGGTGGATGCCGGGGCGACCGCCGCGACCGGCCTCGACGCGTATCGGAGCTGAAGGGAGATGCCCATGGACGACGCCCCTCGCATGGTGGAGGCCTTCGAGCACCCCCAGGGCAGCGCGGCCCGCGCCCGGGCCGGCGGCGCCACGGGCTGGCGCGGCGTGCTGCTGCACGTGCATGTCGCGCCGGTGGGCAGCGCGGCGATGCGCGCCCTGGCCGAGGGGCGGCTGGTCGCCGGGCGGGGCATCGAGGGCGACCGGTACTTCCTGGGCACCGGCACCTATTCCGCGAAGCCCGAGGTGCGCGAGGTCTCGCTGATCGAGCAGGAGGTGCTGGACGCGCTGGAGCGCAACGACCCGCCGCTGCAGGGCGGCCCGGTGCTGCTCTCGCCGGAGGAGCACCGGCGGAACCTGACGGTGCGCGGCGTGCCGCTGAACCATCTGGTCGGCCGGCGCTTCGCCGTCGGGGACGAGGTGATCCTGCGCGGCGGACGCCTGAACTTCCCCTGCAAGTACCTGGAGAAGCTGCTGAACAAGCCGGTCTTCCTGCCGCTCTACAACCGTTCCGGCCTCAATTGCTCGATCGAGCGGGGCGGCGTGATCCGGCCCGGCGACCAGGTGCTGCCGCTCGACTGAGCGCTGCGCCTGGCTACGCGTGCCGGGCTCGTGCGTCCCGCAGGCGGCGCCGGTCGCGCCGGGCTTCCCTTTCCGCCGTGCTGCGGTATCCCTCCCCCCGCGGGGCGCGCATCCCCGCCACCACGGAGGACGCCCCGCATGAGCGCCGCGCTGGACGACAGCGACCGCCTCGACTCCATCCGCATGATCCGCGACAGCGCCGCCGCCGTCGCGCCGCCGGGCGGCGACCTCAAGCGCGTGCGCGACCTCCGCTTCTCCGATCCCGGCTTCGATCCCGCGGTGCTGCGGCAGATGGGCGAGCTCGGCTGGATCGGCCTGCGCGTGCCGGAGGAGGCGGGCGGCGCCGGCCTCGGCATGGGCGAGATGGGCGCGCTGGCCGAACAGCTCGGCGCCGGGCTGGTGCCGGAGCCGCTGGTCCACGCCGCGCTCTCGGCCCGCCTGCTGGCCGCCGCGGGCGAGCGCGCCCTGCTGGCCCGCGTGCTCGCCGGCGAGGCGCTGGTGCTAACCGCCTGGCAGGAGCGTGCCGATACGCTGGCGGTGCCGGCCTCGCCGGACGGCGCGCGGCGCTTCCTGCCGATGGCCGGCGGCGCCGAGGCCTTCCTGCTGCCGGTGCGCGAGGGCGGTGGCATCGCGCTGCATCTCCAGCCCGCCGCGGGCGCGGACCTCGTCATCGAGCGCACCCAGGATGGCGGCAGCGTCGGCACGCTGCGCCCCGACCTCGGCCGCGCGCGGCGCATCGCGGACGATGTCGGCGGCGTCCTGCCCGAGCTGCTGGACGACGCCGCGCTGGCGACCGCGGCCTTCCTGCTCGGCGGCATGGAGCGTGCCTTCGCCATGACGCTCGACTACCTGAAGACGCGGCAGCAATTCGGCCGGATCATCGGCACCTTCCAGGCGCTGCAGCACCGCGCGGCGGACCTCGCGATGCAGACCGCGCTGGCGCGGGCGAGCGTGGAGAGCGCGGCCGCGGCGCTGGACGCCGGCGCTGCGGGGGATGCGCGCCGCGCCGCCGTCTCCCGCGCCAAGGCCCGGGCCAGCGAGGCGGCGATGCTGGTCACGCGCCAGTGCATCCAGCTGCATGGCGGCATCGGCTACACCGACCAGTACGACGTCGGCCTGTTCCTGAGGAAGGCGATGGTGGTGGCGAACCAGTTCGGCGGCGCCGCGCTGCATCGCCGCCGCTTCATGGCCACCGCACCGGAGACCGATGAATGAGCGCCGCGGTCGACACCATGCGCCTGGCCGAGGCGCGCGAGGGTCCCGTCCTGGTGCTGACCCTCGACTACCCGGCGCGGCGCAATGCGCTGGCGATGCCGCTGCGCACCGCCATGCTGGAGGCGCTGGAGCGCGCCATCGGCGACCGCGCCATCCGCGCCGTGGTGCTGACCGGCGCGGGCGGCCATTTCTGCTCCGGCGGCGACATCTCCGGCATGGACGTGCCGGATGCGCTGGCGGGGCGGGAGCGCATGCGGCGCAGCCACCAGCTGATCCGGCTGATGGTGATGGGCCAGCTGCCGATCGTCGCGGCGGTGGAGGGCTATTGCGTCGGCGCCGGCCTCTCGCTCGCCTGCGCCTGCGACACGATCGTGGCGGCCGAGGATGCGCGCCTCGGCGCCGGCTTCGGCCGCATCGGGCTGATGGCCGATCTCGGCCTGCCGCACACGCTGCCCGCGCGCATCGGCCAGGGCCGGGCGCGGCAGATCCTGCTCTATCACACCCAGCTCACGGCGCCCGAGGCCGAGCGCATCGGCCTCGTCGACCATGTCGTGCCGAAGGGGCATGCGCTGGCCGCCGCGCTCGAGAAGGCGCGCTTCCTGGCCGAACAGGCGCCGGCGCCGATGGCGCTGACCAAGCAGATCCTCGGCGAGGGCCTCGACCGCGCGCTGGAGGACGAGCGCACCTTCCAGTCCGCCCTCTTCCTGACCGCCGATTCCCGGGAAGGCCGCAGCGCCTTCCTCGAGAAGCGCAAGCCGCAATTCACGGGAGGCTGAAGCCCATGGACGCCATCCGCATCCCGCCCCCGGCCGAGCTCGACGGGCTGGAGGACGAGCAGTTCCGCCAGGTGGTGCGCGCCTTCCTGCACGCCCACTACCCCGAGCACCTGCGCAACCCGCCGAAGCGCCTGCACCTCGCCGAGAACCGGGAGTGGTACGACATCCTGGCGCGCGAGGGCTGGCTCTGCCCCGGCTGGCCGAAGGAGCATGGCGGGCTCGGGCTCAGCCCGATCAAGCAGATCATCCTCTCGGAGGAATACGAGCGGCACGGCGTGGCGCGGCTGAACGACCACGGCATCGTCATGCTCGGCCCGCTGGTGATCACCTACGGCACGGAGGAGCAGAAGCGCCGCTTCCTGCCGCGCATCCTCACCGGCGAGCACATCTGGTGCCAGGGCTATTCGGAACCCAACGCGGGCTCCGACCTCGCGGCGCTGCGCACCGAGGCGGTGCTCGACGGCGAGCACTACGTGGTCAACGGCCAGAAGATCTGGACCACCCTGGCGATGGACGCCAACTGGATCTTCCTGCTGGTGCGCACCGACAAGCAGGCGAAGAAGCAGGAGGGGATCAGCTTCCTGCTGGTGGACATGACCACGCCCGGCATCACGGTGCGCCCCATCGTCAACCTCGAGATGCATGACGAGTTCTGCGAGGTCTTCTTCGACAATGTCCGCGTGCCGAAGGAGAACCTGGTCGGCCAGCTGAACCGGGGCTGGGACATGGCCAAGGCGCTGCTCGGCTTCGAGCGCATCTTCCTCGGCGCGCCACGCCAGTCGGCCTACGCGCTTTCCCGCCTGCGCATGCTGGCCGAGCGCATGGGCCTGGCCGAGGACCCGCTCTTCCAGGATCGCTACGCGGCGCTCCGCCTCGAGCTCGAGGACCTCAAGGCGCTGTTCGGCGTGCATGTGGCCAAGCTGCGCCGCGGCGAATCCCTCGGCCCCGATGTCTCCATGCTGAAGGTGATCCAGACCGAGCTCTTCCAGCGCATCACCGACCTGATGCTCGAGATCGGCGGCGAGAATGCCGGCCTGCTCGAGCCGATGGAGGGCAACCGCGACCTCAACATCGGCGGCCTCTACATCCAGGCCAGGCCGGCGACGATCTACGGCGGCTCGAACGAGATCCAGCGCAACATCCTGGCGAAGAACGTGCTGGGCCTGCCTGGCTGACCGGGGCGGCGGGGGGCGCGGCGATCCCCCCGCGCCGGCGCCGCCCGATTGACCCGCGGCCGCATCGCGCGGAGCATCCGCGGCGACCGCCCCGCATCCAGGACCCGTCCCGCCGCATGACCGCGACCGACCTCTGGCGCCTCTCCGCCGGCGCCCTCGCCGCCCTGGTCCGCTCCCGCCAGGTC
>CAYNYQ010000077.1:0-17033 GCA_964401305.1 uncultured Acetobacteraceae bacterium
CGAGGCGGCGGCCGGTGCAGGTTCGGCCGGCGACGCGGCAGCCGGTGCAGGTTCGCCCGGCGACGTGGCGGCCGGCCTGGCCGGCGTCGCCGGTGCGCCCGCGGCGCCCGGCAGCGCGGGGGTGGGCACCGCCGGCACCGGCTCCGGCCCCTTCTCCGCCGCCGCATCCTCGACCGTCCAGCCCGGCCGCAGCACCAGCGTGGGCGTCGCGCAGCTGTCGAGGTCCCGCCGCTCCTCCGCCGCGTTGGTGTCGAAGACGATGCGCACGTCGACGCGGCAGGGCAGCGCCGTCTCCGTCTCGAAGCGCGCGCCGGGGCGCAGCACGCCGGTGCCCAGCACGTCCTCGCCCCAGTCCTGGCTCTCGGTGGAGGAGAGGAAGGCCTGCTGGATGGTGCGGCGGTGCGCGTTCACCAGCGTCACCTGGCGTGGCGGCGCCACCGGCTGGTCGCCGAAGACGACGCCCTGCACGACGCAGAGGTCGATGTTGCGCTGCACCTCGTCCCGGTCGTCGTCGAAGACGCCGCGCAGGTCGAAGGCGCAGCCGCGGCTGCGGACGCGCAGCCGGAAGCTCTCGCGCGGGGCGATGACGCTGCTGCCCAGGCGGTCCGGCCCCCAGGCGCGCTCCTCGCGCCGCTCCTCGCCCGAGGGCGCGGCGTAGAGCTCGCGCAGCGTGCGGCGGGCGCGGTTCAGCACCGGCACCTCGCGCAGCGGCAGGTCCGGGTCGCCGAAGGCGATGCGCGGCGCGCGGCAGAGGTCGAGGCGCTCGCGCCGCTCCTCGCTGTCGTCGGCGAAGACGGCGCGCAGCTCGAAGGCGCAGCCGCGCGCCGACTCGCCGCGCAGCCGCAGGCGGAAGGTCTCGCCCGGCGGCACCACGGCGTTGCCCAGCCGGTCCGCCCCCTCCTCCCGCGCGCCGGGCGGCCAGAGGTAGAGCTCGCGCAGCTCGAGCTCGGAATCGTTCATGACCTCGACCTCGCGCCGCGGCCCCGTCTCGGCCAGCACGGCGCGCGAGGTGCGGCACGCATCGATGCGGCGGCGGATCTCCTCGCCATCCTCGAAGATGCCCCGCACCTCCCAGTTGCAGTTGCGCACGCGCCCGAGGGGGACGCGCAGGCTCGCCCGCGGCGGCAGCACGTCGGCGCCCAGGCGGTCCGCGCCCTGGTCCGGCGTGCCGGCGCGCCAGACGAAGAGCTGCTGCAGGGTGCGGTCGGTCTCGTTGGCCACGGTGATCTCGCGGGCGCGGCCGTCGCCGCCGGGCGCCGCCTGCTGCGCCTCCGCGCGCGGCAGGGCGAGGAACGCGAGCAGCGCCGCAAGGACGGGCAGGACGGCACGCAGCGGCATGACGGGCGACTCCGGCGGATTGGCGCCAGGATGCGCGGCGCGGACGCGGGCCGGCAAGCGAGCGGCACGGCGATGCGCCGCCTCATGCCCGCAGCCGGCCGCGCGCGAGCCCGTGCCCTTGCGCGTTCTCGGCCGCGGCGCCGGGCGTTTACGCCCTCCGCCGATCCGCTCTAGGGTGCCGGCCGATTCATCGACCGGAGCGCCCTTCCCATGCGCCGACGCGCCCTGCTCGCCGCGCCACCCGCCGCGGCGCTGCTCTCGACCGCGCCCCTGCACCAGGCCCAGGCCCAGCCCGCGCTCGTCACCGAGGAGTTCACGGTCCCGGCGCGCGACGCCGGCATCGAGCTCTTCCTGCGCAACAAGCGGCCCGAGACCCTGGCGAGCTTCAGCCCGGCGCGCACGCTCCTCTTCGTGCACGACGAGACCTATCCGGCGAGCACCAGCTTCGACCTGCCGCTCGGCGGCCTTTCCTGGATGGACTACATCGCCGCCCGCGGCTTCGACGTCTGGCTGATGGACATCCGCGGCTATGGCCGCAGCACGCGCCCGCCGGCGATGGCGCAGCCGCCGGAGGCGAACCCGCCCATCGCCCAGGTGGAGGAGGCGGTCGCCGACATCGCCGCCGCCGCCGCCTTCATCCGCGAGCGGCGCGGCGTCCCGCGCCTCGTGCACATGGGCTGGTCGCGCGGGGCGAGCCTGATGGCGCGCTACGCGGCCGAGAACCCGACGCTGGTCGACCGGCTGGTGATGTATGCGCCGGGCTGGCTGCGCGAGGGGCCGGGCCTGGCGGCGGCCAACCTGCCGCCGGGCGAGCCCGGCGCCTACCGCACCGTGACCCAGGCCCAGGCGCGGGAGCGCTGGCTGACCGGCGTGCCGGCGGAGCGGCGCACGGCGCTGATCCCGCCCGGCTGGTTCGAGCACTGGGCCGGCGTGACCTGGGCGACCGACCCCGAGGGCGGGCGGCGCAACCCGCCGGTGATCCGCGCGCCCAACGGCTCCGTCGCCGACAGCCGCGCCTATTGGCAGGCCGGCCGGCCGCTCTACGACCCCGCGCGCATCACCGCCCCGGCGCTGCTGGTGACGGCCGAATGGGACCGCGACACGCCGCCGGCGATGGCGACGGCGATCTTCCCGCTGCTGACCGCCTCGCCGGGGAAGCGCCTGGTGCTGCTGGCCGAGGGCACGCACACGATCATGATGGAGCGCAACCGCGGCGCGCTGTTCCAGGCCGTGCAGGTCTTCCTGGAGGAAGCCGCGGCCTGACGCGGCCGCGGCGCGCGAAGGCGGCGGCGGGCCCACGCCCGCCGCGCCGCCTCAGGCGATCACGACGATGTCGGCCGCCGTCAGCGTATCGGCGCCGGTCAGGGTCGCCACGAGCTGGGAGGCCGCGCCGCCCGCGCCATCCGCGTCCCACCAGAGCCGCGCGGCATCCGTCTCCCAGATGAACTGGCCGGTGCCCGCGGGGCTGGTCGCGCGGTTATCGAGGGCGGCGGCGAAGGCCACGGCCGCGTCCGCCACCAGGCCGCCGCCGAAGCCCTGCGCCGAGACCTCGATGCGGTCGTCGGCCGCAACGAAGCCGACGATCACGTCCCGCCCCTCGGCCACGGTGGCGTAGCGGAAGGCGTCGAGGCCGGTGCCGCCGAGGAGGCGGTCCCTGCCCGCCCCGCCCAGGAGGATGTCGTCACCCTCGCCGCCGTCGAGCGTGTCCGCGCCCTCGCCGCCGGCCAGGCTGTCCGCGCCGCCGCCACCGAGCAGCCGGTCCGCGCCCACCCCGCCCTCGAGCGTATCGGCGCCGAGGAGGCCGGAGAGGGTATCGTCGCCCGCAGCGCCGCGCAGGAGGTTGTCGAGGCCGTTGCCGAAGCCCTCGAGCCCCGCCGCGCCGAAAAGCTCGAGGGTCTCGAAATTCGCCCCGAGCCGCCAGGAGACGCTGGAGACGACGCGGTCCAGCCCCTCGCCCGCCCGTTCCACCAGGCGGTCGATCGCCTCGCCGAGATAGTAGGTGTCGTCGCCCGTGCCGCCGTAGAGCGTATCCACGCCCTCGAGCCCGACGATCTCGTCCGCGCCGGCGCCGGTGCGGATCACGTCGTTGCCGGCGGTGCCGAAGACGACGTCGCTGCCGCTGCCGGTGCGGATGACGGCGCTGCCGAAGCCGTAGGTGCTGATCACCTCGTCGGCCAGGCCGTTGCCGTTGCGGTCGCCGAAGCTGGTGTTGTTCTGCGCCTGCACGTAGCTGCCCGCGGTCTTGTCCGACCAGTCGAGGTTGAGGGTGCCGCTCAGCACGTCGACCGAGCTGAAGCGGCCATCCGCGCCGCCGCTGCGCAGGAAGACGGCGGCATTGGCGCCGAGGCTCACGTTGTAAACCTCGACACCCTGCGCGGTGGTGCCGTTGGAGAGCGTGAAGCTCGTCGCGCCGGTCTGGCGCAGGGTCAGGCCCGCCTCGGTGAAGTAGCGGCCGTTCCAGGTGTCGATGCCCTCGCCGCCCTCGACGGAATCGCGACCGAAGGTGGAGATGGTGTCGTCGCCGGCGCCGCCGAGGATGGTGCTGCGGCCCGCCGCGCCGAGGCCGGAGATCAGGTCGTCGCCGGAGCCGGCGCGGATCTCGGCGCGGGTGAAGCCGCCGAGATAGACGATCTCGTCGAGGAAGGTATTGGCGATGTTGCCGTAGGCGAAGCTGTTGTCGGCGACGATGAAGCCGTCGGCCGTCTTCGCCGCCCAGTCCAGCAGCACGCGGCCGCTGGCGACGGTGACGAAGGAGGCGCCGCCGGTCAGCCCGCCGCTGACGAGGTTCACCTCGGCATCCGCGCCGAGGCGCAGGTCGAGGCCCTCGAGCCCGGCGCCGCTGCTGCCGTTCGAGAGGGCGAAGGCGTTGGGGCCGGTCTGCGTCACCGTGATGCCGGCGGTCGTGGCGTAGTCCACCGCCCAGACATCGATGCCGGCGCCGCCCTCGACCGTGTCGATGCCGGTGGTGACGATCCGGTCGTTGCCGCCGCCGGCATCGACAAGGTTGGCGCCGAGGCCGGGCTCGATGGTGTCCGCCGCATTGCCAGGCACGCCGCCGGTCACGCCGGGGGACACGCCGCCCGGGGTGATGGTGTCCGCACCGTCGGTGCCGATGATGGTCGCCATGCTGCCTGCCTGTCTGGGTCGCGGGGCAACCGCAGGTAGCAAGGCGCCTCATCGAAGGCGCGCATGGTTTCGATACGCGCCTGGTCTGTCGGCCGGGCGCCCGGGTCGGCATCCCCGGGCCGCCCGCGTCATGCCCTTCGCGCGTCAGCGGAGCAGCGCGCCGAGCCCGTCCAGCCGCTCCGCCTGCGCGAGGCCCATGATCGCGTCCTGCAGCCGCGCGATGCGCGCTGGCTCCATCCGCCCGGCGCAGTTCTGCTGGAATTTCGCCGCCAGCTCCGCGTCGGAGAGCGGGTTGCCGGGGTCGCCCTTCGGCAGCAGCACCGTCTCCGCCTGGGTGGAGCCGTCGGCGAGCGCGATGGTGACGCGCGCCGGGAATTTCTCGGGGTAGAGCGGGTCGAGGTCGGGCGCGGCCACCACCTCGGTCCGCGCCAGCACCTGCTGCACCAGCGGGTCGGCGACACGGGCCGGCGCGAACTGCGCCTGGCCGAGCGCGCGGTCCACCGCCGCCGCGGCGACGCAGTAGGGCACGGAGATGCGCGCGGCCATCACGCCGCCGACATCCTTGTTGGAGAAATGCGTCGTCACGGTCCGGTAGGTCTCGACCGTGATGCGCGCGATCGCCCGCGGGTCGATCGCGGCGCGGTGCACGATGGCGAGCGTCGCCTGGATCGGCGAATGGCTGGCGAGGATCGAGGGGAAGTACTTGAAGCCGTTCTGCAGGATCTCCCACTCCGCGCCGAGGCCCGCAGTCAGCGCCGCCTCCCTCGGCTCGAGCGAGAAGGCGGCGAGATAGCCCTTCGGATGCGCCAGGATCTCCGGCGGGCTGGTGGCGCCGAGCTGCGCCATCTGCGCCGCCAGGATGCCGAGCATCGCCGCCTTCCCCGGGTGGATGCTCTTGGTCATGTCGCCGGATTCGAAGAAGGTGTTCAGCCCCGCCGCGCTGGTGCCGGCGATGCCGAGGGCACGCAGCGTCGCCTCCGCATCGAGGCCCATCGCCCGCGCCGCCGCGGCGGCCGCGCCGAAGGTGCCGTTGGTCGCCGTGGAGTGCCAGAAGCGGTAATGCGTCGGCATCACCGCCATGCCGACGCGCACCGCCACCTCATACCCGGCGACGAGCGATGCGATCAGGTCGCGCCCGGACTGGCGGCGCGCCTCGGCCAGGGCCAGCGCGACGGGGACGACGACGCTGCCGGCATGCAGCAGCGCGCGCTTGTGGGTGTCGTCGTTGTCGGCGGCGTTGATCAGGATGCCGTTCGCCAGCGCGGCGAAGGCCGGCTGCGCGGTGCCGCCGGCGGCGCCGATCACGCCGGCGCCGGGGGTCGCGGGATAGAGCGCGGCCATTTCCCGCGCGATGCGCGCCTTCTCGGCATCCTCCGTCCAGGCGGCGACGGCGCAGCCCACCGCATCCAGCACCACGCGGCAGGCCTGGTGCACCACCGGCGGCGGCAGGTCCTCGAAGCGGAGGCCGGCGGCGAATCCGGCAAGCCGGCGCGATGGGCTGGTCATGGGCATCCCCCCTGCGTGCTGCCGCGCATGGTGTCGCGGCGGGCGGGGCCCGTCGAGGCGGCTTGTCCGGCGCCCACGTCCGCCGCATCCTTCGCGGCAACGAGACGTAGGGAGAACGCCGATGCATCGCCGGACCCTGCTGCTTGCCGCGCCCGCCGCCGCGCTGGCCGCACCTGCCCTCGCACAGCCGGGCTGGGCGCCCGAGAGGCCGCTGCGCATCATCGTGGCCTTCCCGCCCGGCGGCTCCACCGACGTCGTCTCGCGCCTGATCGCCGAGCCGCTCGGCGCCGCGCTCGGCCAGGCGGTGGTGGTGGAGAACCGCGGCGGCGCTTCCGGCATGATCGGCACGGAATTCGCGGCCCGCGCCGCACCGGACGGGCACACGCTCCTGATGTCGGCGGCGGGACCGCACGCCATCAATCCCAGCCTGCTGCCCAACGTGCCCTACGACCCGATCCGCAACTTCGCCCCCGTCATCCTGGTCGCGATCTATCCGTTGCTGATGGTCACCCCGACCAACCGGGGGCCGAACACGGTCGCCGAGTTCATCGCGCATGCGAAGGCCAATCCGGGGCGGATCAACTACTGCTCCATCGGCACGGGCCAGCCGAGCCACCTGGCCGCCGAGCTCTTCAAGGCCCGCGCCGGCATCGACATGACGCACGTGCCCTATCGCGGCAGCGGCCCGGCGGTGACGGCGACCGTCGCCGGCGAATGCGACGTGCTGTTCGACAGCGCGCTCTCCTCCGGCCCGCAGGTGCGCGGCGGGCGGCTGAAGGGGCTCGGCGTCACCACCGACCGGCGCCTGCCCTCCTGGCCCGACCTGCCGACCATCGCCGAGGCCGCGCTGCCGGGCTACGACGCCTACACCTGGAACAGCCTGATGGTGCCGGCGGGCACGCCGCCCGCCGCCATCGCGCGGCTGAACGCCGAGGTCGGGACGATCCTCGCCTCGCCCCGCTTCCGCCAGGCGCTGGAGGCGCAGGGCGCGGTGCCCGGCGGCGGCACGCCGGAGCAGATGGCGCGCTTCCTCGAGAGCGAGATCGCCAAATGGGCCAAGGTGATCCGCGACGGCAACATCCGGCCGGATTGATCCGCCGCGCATCGGGTCCGCGCCGCGCGGTTGACACCGCCACCGCCGCGCACCCAGCTTCCGGCATGGCCAGGAGGAGCGCGCCGTGACGGAGCACGACCAGACGAGGAAGCCGTTCAGGCTGCGCAGCCAGCGCTGGTTCGACGACCCGGAGGACCCCGGGATGACGGCGCTCTACACCGAGCGCTACCTGAACTTCGGCCTCACGCGCGGGGAGCTGCAGTCGGGCAAGCCGATCATCGGCATCGCCCAGACCGGCAGCGACATCGCGCCCTGCAACCGCCACCACATCGACCTGGCCAAGCGCGTGAAGGACGGCGTGCGCGCCGCCGGCGGCGTGCCGCTGGAGTTCCCGATCCACCCGATCCAGGAGACCGGCAAGCGCCCGACCGCGGCGCTCGACCGCAACCTGGCCTATCTTTCCCTGGTGGAGGTGCTGCACGGCTACCCGATCGACGGCGTCGTGCTGACCACGGGCTGCGACAAGACCACGCCCGCCTGCCTGATGGGCGCGGCGACGGTGAACATCCCGGCCATCGTGCTCTCCGGCGGGCCGATGCTGGACGGGCACTGGCAGGGCCGGCTGACCGGCAGCGGCACGATCGTGTGGGAGAGCCGCAAGCGCCTGGCCGCCGGCGAGATCGACTACGAGCAGTTCATGGAGATCGTCGCCAGCAGCGCGACCTCGATCGGCCACTGCAACACCATGGGCACCGCGCTCTCGATGAACAGCCTGGCCGAGGCGCTCGGCATGTCGCTGCCGGGCTGCGCCGCGATCCCCGCACCGTACCGGGAGCGCGGGCAGATGGCCTATGCGACGGGCGAGCGCATCGTCGGGATGGTGCGGGAGAACCTCCGCCCCTCCGACATCATGACGCGCCAGGCCTTCGAGAACGCCATCGTCACCGCCGGCGCGATCGGCGCCAGCACGAACTGCCCGCCGCACATCATCGCCATCGCGCGGCACATGGGGGTCGAGCTCGCCATCGAGGACTGGGACCGCCTCGGCCACGACATCCCGCTGCTGGTCGATTGCCAGCCGGCCGGCCGCTTCCTGGGCGAGGCCTTCCACCGCGCCGGCGGCATCCCCGCCGTGATGGCCGAGCTGCTGGCGATGGGAAGGCTGCACGGCAATGTCATGACCGTCGCCGGGCGCCGGCTGTCCGACACCCTCGAAGGCCTGCCGCCGCCCGACCGCGAGGTGATCCGCGCCCATGCCACGCCGCTGCGCGCGCATGCCGGCTTCGCCATCATGTCCGGCAACATCTTCGACAACGCGGTGATGAAGCTGAGCGTGATCGACGAGAGCTTCCGCCGCCGCTTCCTCGCCGACCCGCCAGGCGTCTTCGAGGGCAAGGTCGTCGTCTTCGAGGGGCCGGAGGACTACCATGCCCGCATCGAGGACCCGGCGCTGGCCATCGACGAGCGAACCGTGCTGGTCATCCGCAATTGCGGCCCGGTCGGCTATCCGGGCAGCGCGGAGGTGGTGAACATGCAGCCCCCCGCGGCGCTGATCCGGGCCGGGGTGGAGACGCTGCCCACCATGGGCGACGGGCGGCAGAGCGGCACCTCCGGCAGCCCCTCCATCCTCAACGTCTCGCCGGAGGCGGCGGTAGGCGGCGGCCTCGCCCTGCTGAAATCCGGCGATCCGATCCGCATCGACCTCAACACGCGGCGCGTGGACGTGCTGATCCCCGAGGCCGAGCTCGCCGCGCGCCGCGCCGCATGGCAGCCGCCGACGCTGCCGAACAAGACGCCCTGGGAGGAGATCCAGCGCGGCATGATCGGCCAGCTCGGCACCGGCGCCTGCCTCGAGCCGGCGACGCTCTACCTCAACATCCTCGAGACGCGGGGCGAGAGCCGGCACAACCACTGACGCGGCGCCACGCCGGCGCGGGCGGGGCGCCGCCCGCAGCCGCAAGGTTGCGGCGGCGTTCCGCCCCTGGCGCCGCGCTCGCGACCATGCGAGCGTTGCGCCGCATGACGCCGCAGAGCCCCGCGCCGCGCCTCGACCTCGAGGCCCGCGCCTTCGACGACCTGACCCTCGCCTTCGATGCCTTCCACCGCGCGCCGCGCGGCACGGATGGCGTCGCCACGCTGGCCGGGCGGCGCTTCCGCCGCTGCAACCTGACCGGGCCGGCGGCCGTCACGCTGGCGGCCGAGGCAGGCTTCGCCGACTGCATCTTCTCCGCCTGCGCCTTCGTCGCGCTGCCGGACGCGGCGCCGGCGCCGGGCTCCCTCCTGCTCGACGACTGCCGCTTCGAGGACTGCGTGATGACGCGCTGGACGGTCTTCGTGCCGCCCGCCCTGCTGCCCTCGCTGCTGCGGGACATGCCGCGGCTGCGCGTCCTCGGCCTGCCCTTCGGCTGAGCGGCGGCAAGGCCCCGGCTTGACGCCCGCCCGACCGCGGCGATGATGACGCGACGGCAGGGGGGGACGGACAGGACGATGGCCGGCAGGCTGCAGGGCAGGCGGTGCTTCGTGACGGCGGCCGGCCAGGGCATCGGGCGCGCCGCCGCGCTCGCCATGGCCGCCGAGGGCGCCGCCGTGATCGCCACCGACCGCGATGCGGAGAAGCTCGCCGGCCTTGCGGCCGAGGGCATCGCCACGCGGCCGCTCGACGTGCTGGACGATGCCGCGGTCGAAACCGCCATCGCGGCTGCCGGTCCGCTCGACGTGCTGTTCAACTGCGCCGGCTTCGTGCACCAGAACACCGTGCTGACCTGCACCGAGGCGGAATGGGACTTCGCCTTCGCGCTGAACGTGCGCGCGATGTGGCGGACCATCCGCGCCGTGGTGCCCGGCATGGTCGCGCGCGGCGGCGGCTCGATCGTGAACATGGCCTCGGCCTGTTCAAGCGTGAAGGGCGCGCCGAACCGCTTCCTCTACGGCACCACCAAGGCCGCCGTGGTGGGGCTGACCAAGTCCATCGCCACCGAGTACGTGACGCAGGGGATCCGCTGCAACTGCCTCTGCCCCGGCACGGTGGACACACCCTCGCTCGGCGAGCGCATCGCCGCCAATGCCGTGGCCGCGGGCAGCGAGGAGGCGGCGCGCGCCGCCTTCGTCGCCCGCCAGGCCATGGGGCGGCTGGCGACGGCCGAGGAGATCGCCGCCCTCGTCGTCTATCTCGCCGCGCCCGAGAGCACCTTCGTCACCGGCCAGGCCATCGTCATCGACGGCGGCTGGACGCTGTAGTCTGCGCCGTCGCATAGCCGCCACGCGTTCCGCGCCGGTACCGAGCCGCCACACCAGCCCTCGGCGCCGGCGCGCTGCTTCCTTCAGGAGAACCGCCATGAAGCTTCTGCGCTACGGCCCGCCGGGCCAGGAAAAGCCCGGCATGCTCGATGCCTCCGGCACCATCCGCGACCTCTCGGGCGTCGTTCCCGACATCGCCGGCGAGGCGCTCTCGCCGGCCGGGCTGGCGAAGCTCGCCGCGCTCGATGCGACGACGCTGCCCGCGGTGCAGGGCAGCCCGCGCATCGGCCCGCCGGTCAGCGGCATGAAGAACCTGGTCTGCATCGGCCTGAACTACGCCGACCACGCCGCAGAAACCGGCGCGCCGGTGCCGAAGGAGCCGATCGTCTTCCTCAAGTCGCTCGGCGCGCTGGCGGGGCCGAACGACGACGTCGTCATCCCGCGCGGCTCGGTGAAGACCGACTGGGAATGCGAGCTCGCCGTCATCATCGGCACCAAGGCGAAGTACGTGACGGAGGAGAAGGCGCTCGACCACGTCGCCGGCTATGCCGTCGGCAACGACGTCTCCGAGCGCGAATGGCAGTCCGAGCGCGGCATGACCTGGGACAAGGGCAAGGGCTTCGACACCTTCGGCCCGCTCGGCCCCTGGCTGGTGACGAAGGACGAGGTGCCCGACCCGCAGAACCTGGCGATGTTCTGCGACGTGGACGGCGTGCGCCAGCAGGACGGCAATACCCGCACTATGATCTTCGGCGTGAAGCAGATCATCGCCTATGTCAGCCAGTGCATCACGCTGCATCCGGGCGACGTGATCTTCACCGGCACGCCGCCCGGCGTCGGCCTCGGCAAGAAGCCGACGCCGGTCTTCCTCAAGCCCGGCCAGACCGTGCGCCTCGGCGTTGCCGGGCTCGGCGAGCAGACCCAGCGCACCGTCGCCTACGAGGGGTGAGCATGGCCGGGGGGCCCATCCTGCTGGTCTTCGACTTCCCGGCCCGTCCGCCCGGCGGGCCGGAGCAGGCGGCCGCGCTGCGCGCCCTCGCCGAGAGCATCGCCGAGGAGCCCGGCCTGCTCTGGAAGATCTGGACCGAGAGCGCGGCGGAGAAGCGGGCCGGCGGCGCCTATCTCTTCGCCGACCGCGCCTCGGCCGAGGCCTATCACAGGAAGCACGCCGAGCGCCTCGGCCGGATGGGCATCACCGGCATCGAGGCGACCTATCGAGAGGTGGCCGAGCCGCTCTCGCGCATTACCCGCGCGCCGATTCCCTGACCCCCGCGGAGGAGCCGCCATGCCCGTCACCGTCACCGGCATGATCGGCCCGGCCCCGCCGCAGGGCACGGCGCTGCACGTCATCGCCGGCGGCATCGCGCCCCGCTTCATCGCCGATTTCGCGCGCGTTCACGAGGATGCCGGCTTCGACCGCGTGCTCGTCGGCTACTACGCCTCCTCGGCCGAGGGCTTCGGCGTCGCGCACCACGCCGCGGCGCATACCACGCGGCTCGGCTTCCTCATCGCGCACCGGCCCGGCGTGGCGGCGCCGACGCTCGCCGCCCGCATGGCGGCGACCTTCGACGCCATCACCGGCGGTCGCCTCGCGCTGCACATCATCGCCGGCGTCTCCGACGAGGAGCAGCAGGCCGAGGGCGATTTCCTCGGCAAGGACGACCGCTACCGCCGCGCCACGGAATACCTCTCGATCCTGCGCCGCATGTGGACCGAGGACGCGCCCTTCGACCATGCGGGCGAGTTCTACCGCGTGGCGGGCGCCTTCTCCGCCGCCAAGCCGGTGCAGCGTCCGCACCCACCTCTCTGGTTCGGCGGCTCCTCCGAGGGGGCGCTGGCGATGGGCGCGGCGCAGTGCGACCTCTTCGCCCTCTATGGCGAGCCGCTGGCCGAGACGGCCCAGCGCGTCGTCGCCTTCCGCGCCCGCGTCGCCGCCCTCGGCCGCCCGGCGCCGCGCTTCAACATGAGCTTCCGCCCCATCATCGCGCCCACCGAGGGCGAGGCCTGGGACAAGGCGCGCGCGCATCTCGCGGCGCTCGAGGCGAGCGGCATCGCCAGGCGCTCGCCCGACCATTCGGCGCAGCGCATCCTCGAGATCGCCTCTCGCGGCGAGGTGCATGACGAGCGGCTCTGGATGCCGATCGCCGTCGCCTCCGGCGCCAAGGGCAACACCACCTGCCTGGTCGGCACGGCCGAGCAGGTGGCGCAGGCGATGCTCCGCTACTACGCGCTCGGCATCCACAATTTCCTGATCCGCGGCTTCGACCCCGTGGCCGACGCCACCGAGTTCGGCCGCGAGCTCATCCCGCGCCTGCGCGCCGGCGCGCTGGACCTCGACCGCGCGCCGATTGCAGCGCAGTAGCCTGCCTCAGCCCGGCCAGTCCTTCACCTCCAGCCGGTCGCCGGGCCCGAGCAGCCCCGGCGCGCCCGTCGCCAGCAGCCGCGCCGCGGCGGCATCGCGCAGCAGCACCGCGCGCAGGAAGGCGACCGCGATCGCCGCCGTGCGCGCATGGTAGGTGGCGTCGCTCCAGCGCGGGCCGGCCAGCGCCTCGTCGGCGAAGGCACCATGCGTCGCGCCGTCGAGCACGGCCAGCGCCTGCGGCACGCCGGCAATGCTGCGGAAGGGCACCTGGCGGTCCTCGGGCGTCGCGCGCTCGATATAGCCGCTGTCGCGCGTGCCGGTCACGGAGAGCAGCGGCGTCACCACCCCGGCGAAGGCGATGCGCGGCGGCAGCCCCTGCGGCCGGATCGGCGAGAGCGCGATGCCGGCGCCGAGGCGCGGATCCGGCAGCGTCAGCCCCGGCACCACGCCCGGCAGGCGCTGGCCGATCAGGTGCTGCACGGTCCAGGCGCCGTAGCTGTGCCCGGCCGCCGCCAGCGCCCCCGCATCCACCCGCCCGTGCAGCGGATCGTCCGGCGTGGCGGCGCGGCGCTGCACCTCGTCCAGCGCGAAGACGCCGTCGCGCAGCCGCGCCACCGCCTGCATCACGTCGAAGGCGGCCGCGGCCAGCGCCGCGCCGACATCGCCGCCGCCCTGCCAGATGACGGCGTCGCTGCCCGGATGCTGCAGGTGCACCGCAACGAAGCCGGCCTCGGCCAGCGCCCGGCCGAGATAGCCGAGCCCCGCGCGCGACCCGCCGAGCCCGTGCGAGACCAGCACCAGCGGCGCCGGCCCCGTGCCGGCGGGCAGGCGCAGCCGCACCGGAAGCACGCGGTCGCGCGCGCCGTCGCGCCAGGTGGTGTCGATCACTGCGCCGGCAGCGAGGGCGGCGCCTGGGGCGGCGAGGAGGAGGGCGGCATGGCGCAGCAGGCCCCGGCGGTGCATGGCGCGCAGCATGGCATGGCGGGCGGCACGCTGCATCGGCGGGCGATCACGCGTCGCGCCTCACGCCCCTTGGCCCCAGTTCATCGTCAGCCCGCCATCGATGGTGAAGCTCTGGCCGGTGACGTAGTCGGCCTCGTCGGAAGCGAGGTACAGCACGAGCCGCGCCACCTCCTCCGGCTGGCCGGGGCGGCCCCAGGGGATGTGCGGCAGCTCCTCGCGCATCGTCGCCGGGTCCTCGACCCGCGCCGCCGTCATCGGCGTATGGATCAGCCCGGGCGCGACGGCGTTCACGCCGATGCGCGCCGGCGCCACCTCCAGGCTGAGGCTGCGGGTCAGGGTCAGCAGCCCGCCCTTGGCCGCGCCGTACGCGGCGCTGCCCGGGCTCGGGATGCGCTCATGCACCGAGGTGACGTTGACGATCCGCCCGCCGCCGCCGGCGCGCCGCCGGGCCTGCACGAAGGCGCGGCAGCAGAGGAAGGGGCCGCGCAGGTCGGTGCGGAGGATGCGGTCGAAATCCGCGGCGCTCGTCTCCGCCACCGGCGTGCCGTCCTGGCCGATGCCGGCATTGTTCACCAGGATCGCGGGCGGGCCGAGCACGGCCTCGGTCTCGCGGAACAGGCGCTCGACATCCGCCTCGTCGCCGACATCGCCCTGGACGAGATGCGCGCGGCGCCCGGCCGCGGCGATGCGCCGCGCCGTCTCCTCCGCCCCGGCGCGGTCGCGGTGGAGCAGGATGCCGACATCCGCCCCCTCCGCGGCGAAGAGCGTGGCGATCGCCCGGCCGATGCCGGAATCGGCGCCGGTCACGATGGCGGTTCGATCCTTGAGGCGCATGCAGGCGGTCCCTCTCCGCGGGCGGTGCGGCAGCAACGCCGCCCGCGGGGCGGGGTTCAGAAGCCGAGCCGCCCGGCCTGGCGCAGCGCCAGCAGCAGCCCGCCCACATGCGCCACATTGCCGAGCATGCCCTGCGCCAGACCGGCGAGCACGGCCGCGACGGCGTGGCGCTCCACCACGATCTCCTCGCCGGGGTCGAGGCTCTGCGCGCCCGCCGGCACCGCGCCCTCGGCCAGCACGAAATGGACGCGGTTGGTCGCATGCGCGGGCTCTGGCGAGAGCGCCGCGACGGGGGCGAAGCGGGCGGCGTCGTGGCCGGTCTCCTCGCGGAACTCGCGCGCGGCGGCGGCGACGGGATCGGTCTCGCCAGGCTCCATGATGCCGCCCGGCAACTCCAGCACGGCGGCGCCGACGCCGGGGCGGAACTGCCGCACCAGCACCAGGTGATCGTCGGGCGTCAGCGCGACCACATGCACCCAGTCGTGCCATTCCAGCATGTACCAGGGGTCGAGCCGCCGGCCGCCGGCCGTCTCCCAGGCGTCGGCACGGAGGTGGATCCAGCGGTCGCGCAGCAGCGTGCGCGTGCCGTGGAAGCGCCAGGGGCGGACCATCAACGAAGCCCGGGGGAGGGAGGGAACTCCCTCCCCCGAACCCCCACCCGCCTTTTTCTGCTCCCTCGGGATGTCCCGCGGGGCGATGGCGAGGCCACTATTCCGCGGCCTGCAGCTGCATCCTCTGCGCATAGTCCTCGAGCGGCGCACAGGTGCAGACCAGGTTGCGGTCGCCATAGACATTGTCCACGCGCTTGACCGGCGGCCAGTACTTGTGACCCTTCACGAAGGGCAGCGGGAAGGCGGCCTGCTCGCGGGTGTAGGGGTGCGTCCACTCCGCGGCCGCGATCTCCCCGGCGGTGTGCGGCGCGTTCTTCAGCGGGTTGTCCGCCTTGTCCATCCGCCCCTGCTCCACCGCGCGGATCTCGGCGCGGATGGCGATCATCGCCTCGATGAAGCGGTCGAGCTCGGCCTTGGGCTCGCTCTCGGTGGGCTCCACCATCAGCGTGCCCGCCACCGGCCAGGACATGGTCGGCGCATGGAAGCCGTAGTCCTGCAGCCGCTTGGCGATGTCCTCGACCAGCACGCCGCCGCCCTGCTGGAAGCCGCGGCAGTCGAGGATGCACTCATGCGCCACCATGCCGTTGCGGCCGCGATAGAGCACGGGGTAGTGCCCCTCCAGCCGCTTCGCCATGTAGTTGGCGTTGAGGATCGCCACCTGCGTCGCGCGGGTCAGCGCCGCCGCCCCCATCATGCGGATATAGGCGTAGCTGATGGGCAGGATGGCGGCGCTGCCGAAGGGCGCGGCGCTGACCGGGCCGTAGCCAGTGGCCGGCCCCGCCTCGGCCAGCAGCGGGTGGTTCGGCAGGTGGGGCGCGAGATGCGCCGCGACGCCGATCGGGCCCACGCCCGGCCCGCCGCCGCCATGCGGGATGCAGAAGGTCTTGTGCAGGTTCAGGTGGCACACATCCGCGCCGATCGCGGCGGGGCTGGTCAGGCCCACCTGCGCGTTCATGTTGGCGCCGTCCATGTAGACCTGCCCGCCATGCGCATGGATCAGCGCACAGATCTCGCGGATCGCCTCCTCGAAGACGCCGTGCGTGCTGGGATAGGTCACCATCAGCGCGGCGAGCTTGTCGGCATGCTGCGCGGCCTTGGCGCGCAGGTCGGCGACATCGACATTGCCGTCGCGGTCGCAGCCCACCACCACCACCGTCATCCCCGCCATCACCGCGCTGGCCGGGTTGGTGCCGTGCGCGCTGGACGGGATCAGGCAGACGTCGCGATGCCCCTCGCCCCGCGCCCGGTGGAAGGCGCGGATCGCCAGCAGGCCCGCATATTCGCCCTGGCTGCCGGCATTGGGCTGCAGCGAGACGGCGGCGAAGCCGGTCACGGCGCAGAGCCAGCCCTCGAGCCGCCGGATCAGCGCGAGATACCCCGGCACCTGGTCGATCGGCGCGAAGGGATGGATCGCCGCGAAGCCCGGGAAGGTGACCGGGATCATCTCCGCCGTCGCGTTCAGCTTCATCGTGCAGGACCCGAGCGGGATCATGCTGCGGTTCAGCGCGACGTCCTTGTCCTCCAGCCGCTTCAGGTAGCGCAGCATCGCGTGCTCGCTGTGGTGGCTGTTGAACACCTCGGCGGTCAGGAAGGGGCTGGTGCGGGCGAGCGCGGCGGGGATGCCGCCCTCGGCCGCGATCCCCTCGAGCCCCGCGGCGCCGATCACGCGCGCCAGCGCCGCGAGTTCCTCGCGCGTCACCGTCTCGTCCAGCGCGATGCAGACCAGCCCGTCCTCGCGCCGCAGGTTGAAGCCCTTCGCCCGCGCCGACTGCACCAGCGCCTCGGCCCGCTCGCCGGCCTCGATGGCGATGGTGTCGAAGAAGGCATCGTGGCGCACCGGCATGCCGGCCTGCCGCGCCGCCCCGGCCAGCATCCGCGCCTGCAGATGCACGCGGCGCGCGATGCGCTTCAGCCCCTCCGGCCCGTGCCAGACCGCGTACATGCCGGCCATCACCGCCAGCAGCACCTGCGCGGTGCAGATGTTGGAGGTCGCCTTCTCGCG
>CAYNYQ010000078.1:0-16847 GCA_964401305.1 uncultured Acetobacteraceae bacterium
CTCGCAATGTGGATGGAGAGCCCGCTGCCCGCGATGCTGCTCTTCGTCGTGCTGGGGCGGATCCTGGCGGGCGGTGGCGCGGCGGGCGCGCTGGCCGCGGCGGCGGCGGCGGCGCTCGGGCCCGTCGCGCCCTATGCGATCCCGCCGATGGCGCTGCTCGCGGGGCTCGTCACCGGCAGCAATGTCGGCGCGAATGCGGCGCTGATGCCGCTGCAGGCCGGGCTCGGCGAGGCCGCGGGGCTGCCGCCGGCACTGGCGCCGGGCTTGCACAATTTCGCCGGGGCGGCGGGCGCGGGGATGAGCGTCGGCGTGATGGCCATGCTCTGCGGGCTGCTGGCCGACGGCACGCGGCCGGCGCAGGTCTGGCGGCTGCTGCTGCCATCGATGGCGCTGGTGCTCGGGCTCGGCGTGGCGGCACTGGCGCTGCTCGGGTAGCGCGGCATGAAAGGGGGCACGCCGCGCGAAGCAGGGCGCCGCGCGAGCCGGAGCGCGGCGCCCGGGATCGCCGGGCGCCGCCCCGTGTCACGGGTTCGCGGCGTAGAAGGCCTCGAGCGCCGCATCCCCCGGCACCCGCACCGTGCCGCCCTCGACGGTCACCGCATTGCCGTCGAAGTTGCAGTAGCGCAGGCGGAAGCCCTGCTCGGCATAGTCGATGCTCTGCCGGCGCAGCATGATGGTGGCGATCTGCTCGCCGAGGCGCAGGCTCCTCGTGTTGTCGCTGCGCCAGTGCACGCCGCCCATGCTGCGCCCCATGGCGACGTTGGCGGCGATCTTGTTGAGCTCGCCCCCCACGGTCATGTGCCCGGCATCGGACGCCGCATAGGTCGGCAGGTCGTCGTTCGGCGTCTCCTTCGGCTGCAGCGGCGTCAGCGGCCGCAGCGTATCGGGGTGGACGTTGCGGCGGATCAGGGCGCCGATCGGCTCGTCCTCCTTGAACCACGCCTTGAGCATGGTCACGCAGGCGCCGGCGACGGTGGCATGGCCCGCCCCATAGGCCGGGTGCGGCGGTGCGCCGCTGGTGAAGGCCATAGGCAGGAAGAGCGTGCCGTTCTTCCCCTGCACGGCCTGCGCGGCCGCGGTGGTGAAGACCCAGTCCGGCAGCCCGTAGGGCCGCTTCGTTCCCTGGTAGCCGTTGCGCTGCATCTGCATCAGCCCGCCATAGGCTTCCGGGCGGAGGCGGCGATGCACGAGCCACTTCTGCCGCCACACCACCTTCAGCGCGCGGGACGCGACCTCGGAGACCTGCGTCAGGATGTGCGGTCCGCCGAGCGTGGCGAAGTCGCGCTGCCGGCCGTAGGTGCCGTTGCGGTAGGGGTTGCCCGGATCGAGCGGCGCGCCCCAGCCCAGCAGCAGCAGCGCAGCGTTGAAATAGGCCTGGTGCAGCGCGTCCTTGTGCACGAAGCGCGCAAGGTCGCGCATGTTGCGGATGCGGTGCTTGCGCGGCACGGTCGCGCCGGCCGCCGCGTCATCGAAGACCTGCTTGTCGTGGAACCAGCTGTTGGCGTTCGGATAGGGCAGGCCGTGCCTGTCGTAGCCGGCATTCTGCGCCAGCAGCCAGGACTTGTGGTCGGTCAGGTAGTCCCGTCCGGCGCGGTAGGGAAACTGGTGCTGCTTGATGGTCTGCGTGCCGTAGGGCACGTCGTGCAGGAAGAACTGGCTGATCAGCGGACCATGGTGCTCGTCCGGCAGGCCGCAGCGAAAGAGTGTCTTCGCGTCTAGGCGCAGCGTGCCGTCGTCCGCCCTCGGCAGGTCGAGGCCGAGGCGCAGCCGCCCCGCGCCGGTGTCGTTGGCAAGGGCGAACTGGAAGGCGGCCTTCAGGTCGCCGATGGCGGTGTCGAGCTGGCCGGGCACGTCGAAGAGCTCGAGCGAGACGTCGCGCAGCAGCGCCATCCAATAGAGCTCGACCATCTCGGCCGCGGTCGAATCGGAGAGCACGCCGGGCGCCGCGATCATGTTCAGCGTGCTGGGATCGGGCCCGCTCGCCTCCCTGGCACGCCCGGCCTGCGGACTGACCAGGCGGTCGGCCTGGGTCGGCAGGCTGCTGCCCGGCGGCAGGGCGTTCGCGGGGACGAAATCCTGCTGGTGCGGCGCGAAGCTCATCGGGCCGCGGTCGACGCCCTCGAAGTCGCCCGCCCCGGCGGCGTTGCTGTCGGCGGCGATGGTGCGGAATTCGTGGTAGGCGGAGGGCAGGACCTCGCCATACTCGTTGTGCGGCAGGGTCTTGTGAAAATTGCCGATGTAGCGGACGGCATGCGGGCCGAAGCTGAGATCCTCGTCGCCATTGGGCTGCCTGGTGGGGGGCGGAACGCTATCCTGCGGCATCTCGGTGGTCTCCTTGCTGCGGCCATGGCCGCGGGGCGGCGCCGGCGGTGGCGAGGCCGCGCCGCGGAGAGCGCGGGGCGGCGCCGGGTGCCGGCGACCTGCACACCCTGCTCGCGCGCGCCCCGCGGCCACATCCTCCGCTTGGACGAGCGGCAGCGGGCGGCGTCGCCCGAATGAGGGAGCGCCCGGCGGGGCATCGCAGCGAGGGAGGCGGAGGCTTCGGCATGGTGGAGATCGTCGGGACGCGCGGCCGGGCCGGCGCAGGCCGCAAGACCGCCGCAGCCGAGGCGGCGACGGCGCCGGTCCCGGCGGGACCGGACTGGGCCGCGGCGGCGAAGCACCTGCGCCGCGACCTCGTGCTGCGCCGGGTGATCCGCGCCACCGGCCCCTGCACGCTCGTGCCCGTGCAGCGCGAGCCCTACGAGGCGCTGGTGCGCGCCATCGCCCACCAGCAGGTGCATGGCCGCGCGGCGGAGGCGATCCTCGGCCGCTTCCTGGCGCTCTTTCCCGGCACGCCCTTCCCCGCGCCGGAGCAGGTGCTGGCGACGCCGCCCGAGACCCTGCGCGCCTGCGGCTTCTCGCAATCGAAGATCGCCGCCATCCGCGACATCGCCGAGAAGGCCGCGGGCGGGCTGGTGCCGACGCGCGAGGCCGCGGCGCGCTTCGAGGACGCGCAGCTGATCGAGCGCCTGGTGGCGATCCGCGGGGTCGGCCGCTGGACGGTGGAGATGCTGCTGATCTTCACCCTCGGCCGGCCGGACGTGCTGCCGGTGGATGATTTCGGCGTGCGCGAGGGCTGGCGCGTCGCCGCCGGCCTCGAGGAGCAGCCGAAGCCGAAGGCGCTGGCCGCGATCGGCGAGGCCTGGGCGCCCTGGCGCAGCGTCGCCGCCTGGTATCTCTGGCGCGCGGCGGATGCAGCGAAGCGCAGCGCCTTCAAGCCGCAGTAGCGGGGGGATGCGCCGGCGCGACCTGCTGCTCCGCGGCGCCGGCGGGCTGGCCCTGGCCGCGGCGGGGCTCGGCGCCTGGAGCTGCCTGTGGGAGCCGGCGCTGGCGCTGCGCACCGTGCATCACCGCGTCGCCACCGCGTCCTGGCCGGCGGCGCTGCCGCCGCTGCGCATCGCCTGCCTCGCCGACCCGCATCTCGGCGCGCCGCACACGCCGGCCGAGCGCCTGGCGCGCATCGTCGCGCGGGCGAATGCGCTGGAGCCCGACCTCGTCGTGCTGCTCGGCGACTACCTCGCCACGCACCGCTTCGTGTCGGAGACGCCGCGCATGGCGGAGGCGGCGGCGGTGCTCGCGGGGCTGCGCGCGCCGCTCGGCGTGCACGCCGTGCTCGGCAACCACGACTGGTGGGCGGACCCGCAGGCGAGCCTCGGGCCGCGCGGGCGGCTGCCCTTGGCCGCAAGCGACCTCGCCGCGGCGGGGCTGCCGGTGCTGCACAACGCGGCGCGGAAGCTGGCGCATGGCGGCGCGGTGGTCTGGCTGGCCGGGCTCGGCAGCCAATGGGCCTTCCGGCGGCTGATCCGGCACGGCATCGGCGCGCATGACCTCGGCGCGGCGATGCGGGCGGTGGGTGACTCCGCGGCGCCCGTCATCCTGCTGGCGCACGAGCCCGACATCTTCCCCGCCGTGCCGGCGCGCGTGGCGCTCACCCTGGCGGGGCATACCCATGGCGGCCAGGTGCGGCTCGGCGGGTGGTCGCCCTACGTGCCCTCGCGCTACGGCAACCGCTACGCCTGGGGGCATGTCGAGGAGGGCGGGCGGCACCTGGTGGTCTCGGGCGGGATCGGGCAGTCGATGCTGCCGGTCCGGCTCGGCGTGCCGTCGGAGATCACGCTGGTGACGCTCGGCGCGGCCTGACGCCGCGGCGCCTTCAGTGGTCGAGGATGTCGGGCTCGGCGTAGCCCAGGAGGTCGAGTGCGCCGCGCGTCGGCAGGAAGCGGAAGCAGGCCTCGGCCAGCTCCTGCCGCCCCTCGCGCCGCAGCAGCCCCTCGAGCCGGCTCCAGAGCGCGTGCAGGTGCAGCACGTCGGAGGCGGCATAGGTCTGCTGCTCGGCCGTGAGCTCCGGCGCGCCCCAGTCGCTGCTCTGCTGCTGCTTCGAGATCTCGACGCCGAGCAGCTCCTTGCAGAGATCCTTGAGCCCGTGCCGGTCGGTGAAGGTGCGCACCAGCCGCGCCGCGACCTTGGTGCAGATCACCGGCGCCATGGTGACGCCGAGATGCAGCCGGACCGCGGCGCAGTCGAAGCGGGCGAAGTGCAGCAGCTTGGTCGTGGCCGGATCGGCCAGCAGGCGCTTGAGGTTCGGGCAATCCGCGCCGCGCCCGCCGAGCGCGGGCGGGACGATCTGCACCAGATGCGCATGCCCGTCGCCGGCCGAGAGCTGCACGAGGCAGAGCCGGTCGCGGTGCGGGTTGAGGCCCATCGTCTCGGTATCGACCGCGACGAGGGGGCCGAGTTCGAGCCCCTCGGGCAGGTCGTGGCGGTGCAGGTGGATCACGGCGCGGCGCCCCTGGAGAGGCACCAGCAGCAGGCCCTGCGCCGGTGCGGTGAACGCGGAGGACATGGCGGCAGAGGACATGGCGGCGGGCGCCTCGCGCCGGGACCGCGTCCGGCCAGGTGGCGACGGCGTCGCGGGAGAGATGGTGCCCAGGAAAGGACTCGAACCTTCACGGCCTCGCGGCCACAGGTACCTGAAACCTGCGCGTCTACCAATTCCGCCACCTGGGCACGGTGCGGTGAGGGGGGGCGAGATAGAGGCGCGGGGTTGGGCCGTCAAGCGCGCAGGTCCGCGGGCCTTGCCGCGGCCGCGCCCACCCTTTGCGCCCGCCGCACGGGCCCATATGGTCCGGCGCGGCTTCGGCAGGGGATGCGACGATGCGCGGCGAGACGGTGCGGAAGGTTGCGACGGTGTTCGGCGGCTCGGGCTTCATCGGCCGCTACCTGGTGCAGCGCCTGGCGAACCACGACTTCGTCGTGCGCGTCGCGGTGCGCGACCCGGCGGGCGCGCGCTTCCTGCAGACCCAGGGGCGCGTCGGCCAGATTGTGCCGCTGGCGGCGAGCGTGACGGAGGAGGCGGCGGCGGCGCGCGCCATCGCCGGCGCCAACCTGGTGGTGAACCTGGTCGGCATCCTGCACGAGCGGCGCCCCGGCGACTTCCAGCGCATCCAGGCCGAGGGGGCCGGGCGGGTCGCGCGGCTTGCCGCGGCCGCGGGCGCCGAGCGGCTGGTGCATGTCTCGGCGATCGGCGCCGATCCCGCGAGTCCCTCCGCCTATGGCCGCAGCAAGGGCGAGGGCGAGCAGGCGGTGCGCGCCGCCTTCCCCGGCGCTGTGATCCTGCGCCCCTCCATCGTCTTCGGACCGGAGGACGGGTTCTTCAACCGCTTCGCCGGCCTCTCGCGCATGCTGCCCTTCATGCCGGTGATCGCCGGCGGCACGCGGTTCCAGCCCGTCCATGTCGGCGACGTGGCGGCGGCGATCGTCGCGGCGGCGGAGCGGGAGGATACGCCGGGCCGCACCTTCGAGCTCGGCGGCCCGCGGGTGGCGAGTTTCCGCGAGCTGCTGCGCTACATCCTGGAGGTGACCGGCAGCCGCAAGCCGCTGGTGGACATCCCGCCCGGCATCGCCGCGCTGCAGGCGCGGATGGGGGAGTTCCTGCCCAACCCGCCGCTGACGCGCGACCAGCTGCTGATGCTGGGGCGGGACAACGTGGTGGCGGAGGGGGCGGCGGGCCTGGCGGAGCTCGGCATCGCGCCCAAGGCGATGGAGGCGGTGGTGCCGGGCTACCTGGCACGGTTCCGGCCCGGCGGTGGGCGCCGGCCGAGCATGGCGGCGAATATGCCCTGATCGGACCTATTTTGAGGATCGAGGCCGGGCGAGGTCTTGGATCGGGCGATCGGCGCCCCCGTTTAGGTCATATATTTTGACCTAATCGAGAGAAAAGACTCGCGCTCGGTGGTGCAGCAGCGTAAGGCTGCGCGGCACGCGGCAGCCCGCGACGCCGGTCCAGGCCGGCTGCGCGCGCCGCCCGACCCTCCACGCCCGGGACCGCCGCCATGGCCGAACGCATGCTGCAATTCGTGCGCCTCCCCCAGGCTCAGCCCGAGAAACGCACGCTCGAGGCCAGGCGGGCCGATTTCGGCGAGATCTACCGGGAGTTCAGCCAGGAGGCCGCCGCCGCGCAGTCGAGCCGCTGCAGCCAGTGCGGCGTGCCCTTCTGCTCCGTGCATTGCCCGCTGCAGAACAACATCCCGGACTGGCTGAAGCTGACCGCCGAGGGGCGGCTGGAGGAGGCCTACGAGGTCTCCTCGGCGACCAACACCTTCCCCGAGATCTGCGGCCGCATCTGCCCGCAGGACCGGCTCTGCGAAGGCAACTGCGTCATCGAGAAGGGCTTCGAGAGCGTCACCATCGGCGCGGTCGAGAAGTACATCACCGACACCGCCTGGGAGCGCGGCTGGGTCCATCCGCCGACGCCTCGCGCCGAGCTGCCCTTCTCGGTCGGCATCATCGGCGCCGGTCCGGCCGGGCTCGCCGCGGCCGAGCGGCTGCGCCGGCGCGGCTGGCAGGTGCATGTCTACGACCGCTACGACCGCGTCGGCGGGCTGATGATCTACGGCATCCCGAACTTCAAGCTGGAGAAGGAGGTCGTGCTGCGCCGCTGGCGGCAGTTCGAGCAGGGCGGAATCCATTTCCACCTGAACTGCGCGGTCGGCCGCGACGTCACGCTGGCCGAGCTGCGCGCGCGGCACGACGCGGTCTTCATCGGCACCGGCGTCTACCGCGCGCGCGACATCGACTGCCCCGGCGTCGATCGCCCCGGCGTCGTCGCCGCGCTCGACTACCTCACCGCCTCGAACCGCAACAACCTCGGCGACGCCGTGCCCGAATTCGACAGCGGCGCGCTGGACGCGAAGGGCCGGCGCGTCGTCGTCATCGGCGGCGGCGACACGGCGATGGACTGCGTCCGCACCGCGGTGCGCCAGGGCGCGGCCTCCGTCACCTGCCTCTACCGCCGCGACAAGGCGAACATGCCGGGATCCCTGCGCGAGGTCGCCAATGCCGAGGAGGAGGGCGTGCGCTTCGAATGGCTGGCCGCGCCCGAGGCCTTCCTCGGGGACGACCATGTTGCCGGCGTGCGCGCGGTGCGCATGCACCTCGGCCTGCCCGACGCGACGGGGCGCCAGCAGGTGGCGCCCATCGCCGGCAGCGCCTTCGACCTGCCCTGCGACCTGGCCATCAAGGCGCTCGGCTTCGACCCGGAGGACATACCGGCGATGTTCGGGGAGCCCGCGCTGGCGGTGACGCGCCACGGCACGCTGAAGGTGAACCACCGGACCTTCATGACCGAGATACCCGGCGTCTTCGCCGGCGGCGACATCGTGCGCGGCGCCAGCCTCGTGGTCTGGGCGATCCGCGACGGGCGCGACGCCGCCGACCAGATCGACAGCTACGTCCGGGCCCGCGCCCGGCTCGCCCAGGCAGCGGAGTGACCGCGATGACCGAGACGGGTTCCGAGTTCGTCCTGCGCCACGCCGCCGGTGCGGCGCGCCTCGCCGCCGCCGGCATCGACGTGACCGAGCACGATGCCTGCGGCGTCGGCCTGGTCGCCTCGCTCGACGGCACGGCGCGGCGCGATGTCGTGCAGGCCGGCATCGACGCGCTGAAGGCGGTCTGGCACCGCGGCGCGGTGGACGCCGACGGCAAGACCGGCGACGGCGCCGGCATCCATGTCGAGATCCCGCAGGATTTCTTCGCCCAGGTCGTGCGCGACGGCGGCGACCGGGTGCAGCCGGGCCGCATCGCCGTCGGCCAGGTCTTCCTGCCGAAGACCGATTTCGGCGCGCAGGAGCGCTGCCGGCAGATCGTGGAGACCGAGATCCTCTCGGCCGGCTACCGCATCCATGGCTGGCGCCAGGTGCCGATCAACGTCGGCTGCATCGGCGAGAAGGCCAACGCCACGCGCCCCGAGATCGAGCAGATCCTGGTCTGGGACCCGGCGCAGCGCGAGGAGGAGACGGTCGAGCGCGACCTCTACGTCATCCGCCGCCGGATCGAGAAGCAGGCGATCGCCGCGCAGATCCCGGAGCTCTACCTCTGCTCCCTCTCCTGCCGCTCCGTCATCTACAAGGGCATGTTCCTGGCCGAGCACCTGACGGAGTTCTACCCGGACCTGCTCGACCCGCGCTTCGTCTCCCGCTTCGCGATCTACCACCAGCGCTACTCGACCAACACCTTCCCCACCTGGCGCCTGGCGCAGCCCTTCCGCTGCATCGCCCACAACGGCGAGATCAACACCCTCTCGGGCAACGTGAACTGGATGAAGAGCCACGAGACCAGGCTCTCCCATCCGCTGCTCGACCCCTGGCTCGAGGACATCAAGCCGGTGGTGCAGGCCGGCGGGTCCGACACCGCGACGCTCGACAACGTCTTCGAGCTGCTGGTGCGGGCCGGGCGCGACGCGCCCATGGCCAAGGCCATGCTGATCCCGGAGAGCACCGCCAACAACGCCACCATGCCCGAGGCGCACCGCGAGCTCTTCATGTACTGCAACGCGGTGATGGAGCCCTGGGACGGACCGGCCGCCATCGCGGGCACCGACGGGCGCTGGGTGATCGCCGGCCTCGACCGCAACGGCCTCAGGCCCATGCGCACCACCATCACCAACACCGGCCTGCTGATCGTCGGTTCCGAGACGGGAATGGTGAAGCTGCCGGAGGAGGCGATCCTGGCCAAGGGGCGCGTCGGCCCCGGCCAGTGCGTCGCCGTCGAGCTGTCGACTGGCCGCTTCCACGAGGACGGGCCGCTGAAGGACCTGCTGGCCGCGCGCCGCCCCTTCGGCAAGTGGACCGCGCGCACCACGCGCATCGACACGATCGTCAAGCGCACCGGCGCCGGCGAGCCGGTTGCCTATGCGGGCGAGGCGCTGCGCCGCCGCCAGCTCGCCGTCGGCACCACGCTCGAGGAGCTCGAGACCATCCTCCACCCGATGGTCGAGGACGCGAACGAGGCCGTGGGCAGCATGGGCGACGACACGCCCGTCGCGGTGCTCTCGGGCCATTACCGCGGGCTGCATCATTATTTCCGCCAGTCCTTCAGCCAGGTCACCAACCCGCCGATCGACAGCCTGCGCGAGACGCGGGTGATGACCTTGCGCACCCGCCTCGGCAATCTCGGGAACATCCTCGACGAGGACCCGACGCAGTGCGACATGCTCATGCTGGACAGCCCCGTGCTGTCCAACGCCGAGTTCGCCGCCATGCGCGCCTACATGGGCGCGACCGCCTGCGAGGTGGACTGCACCTTCCCCGCTGCCGAGGGCGAGGCCGGCCTCCGCCGCGCCATCGAGCGCATCCGCCGCGAGGCCGAGATCGGCGTGCAGTCGGGCTGCGCCCACATCATCCTCAGCGACGAGAACCAGGGGCCGGAGCGCGCCGCAATCCCGATGATCCTCGCGGTCGGCGGCGTGCACACGCACCTCGTGAAGCACTCGCTCCGCACCTTCACCAGCCTCAACCTCCGCGTCGCCGAATGCCTCGACGTGCACAGCTTCGCCGTGCTGATCGGCGCCGGCGCCACGACGGTGAACGCCTATCTGGCGCAGGAGAGCATCGCCGACCGCCAGCGCCGCGGCCTCTTCGGCGACCTCACGCTCGAGGCCTGCGTCGCGCGCTACAAGAAGGCGGTGGACAAGGGCCTGCTCAAGGTGATGTCCAAGATGGGCATCGGCGTCATCTCCTCCTACCGCGGGGGGATGAACTTCGAGGCGATCGGCCTCTCCCGCGCGCTGGTCGCGGAGTTCTTCCCCGGCACGCCGTCCCGCATCTCGGGCATCGGGCTCTCGGGCATCGCGCGCCGCCTGCTGGCGCTGCACGCCAGGGCCTGGGACGCCGATGTCGTCTCCCTGCCGGTCGGCGGGCTCTACAAGAAGCGGCTGCGCGGCGAGACCCATGCCTTCGAGGGGGGGCTGATCCACACCCTGCAGAAGGCGGTCGAGACCGACAGCTACGCCACCTTCAAGGCCTATTCCGCCGCGGTGCGCGCGCTGCCGCCGGTGGCGCTGCGCGACCTGCTCGACTTCCGCGCCGAGGGCCGCACGCCGGTCCCGCTCGAGGAGGTGGAGAGCATCACGGAGATCAGGAAGCGCCTGGTCGCCCCCGGCATCTCCCTCGGCGCCCTCAGCCCCGAGGCGCACGAGACGCTCTCCATCGCCATGAACCGCATCGGCGCCAGGTCCGACAGCGGCGAGGGCGGCGAGGACCCGGCGCGCGCCCGGCCGCGCGCCAACGGCGACAACGCCAACAGCGCCATCAAGCAGATCGCCTCCGGCCGCTTCGGCGTCACCGCCGAGTACCTCAACAACTGCCGCGAGATCGAGATCAAGGTCGCGCAGGGCGCCAAGCCCGGCGAGGGCGGCCAGCTGCCGGGCTTCAAGGTGACGGGGCTGATCGCGAAGCTGCGCCATGCGACGCCTGGGGTGATGCTCATCTCCCCGCCGCCGCACCACGACATCTATTCCATCGAGGACCTGGCGCAGCTCATCTACGACCTCAAGCAGATCAACCCGGAGGCGACGGTCTGCGTGAAGCTCGTCGCGCGCTCCGGCATCGGCACCATCGCCGCCGGCGTTGCCAAGGCCAAGGCGGATGCGATCCTCGTCTCCGGCCATTCGGGCGGCACCGGCGCCTCGCCGGTCTCCTCCATCAAGTATGCCGGCCTGCCCTGGGAGATGGGGCTCAGCGAGACGCACCAGGTGCTGCTGCTGAACCGCCTCCGGCACCGGGTGAAGCTGCGCACCGATGGCGGGCTCAAGACCGGGCGCGACGTGGTGATCGCGGCCATGCTGGGCGCCGAGGAATTCGGCATCGGCACCGCCAGCCTCGTCGCCATGGGCTGCATCATGGTCCGGCAGTGCCACGCCAATACCTGCCCCGTCGGCGTCTGCACCCAGGACGAAGCGCTGCGCGCCAAGTTCGCCGGCACGCCGGAGAAGGTGATCAACCTCTTCTCCTTCGTCGCCGAGGAGGTCAGGGAGATCCTCGCCTCGCTCGGCGTCCGCCGCCTGACCGACGTGATCGGCCGCACCGACCTGCTGCGCCAGGTCAGCCGCGGGTCGGAGGATCTCGACGACCTCGACCTCAACCCGCTGCTGGTGCAGGCCGATGCCGGCGGCAACCCGCCCTATTGCACGCTCGGCGGCCGCAACGAGGTGCCGGAGACGCTGGACGCCGAGATGATCCGCGACGCCGAGGCGCTGTTCCGCCACGGCGAGAAGATGCAGCTCGCCTACAACATCCGCAACACGCACCGCGCCATCGGCACCAAGGTCTCGTCCCGCATCGTGCGGCAGTTCGGCATGGAGGGGCTCAATCCCGGCCACCTCGCGGTGCGGCTGCGCGGCACGGCCGGCCAGTCGCTCGGCGCCTTCGCGGTGCGCGGCCTCAAGCTCGAGGTCATCGGCGATGCCAACGACTATGTCGGCAAGGGGCTCTCGGGGGCGACGATCGTGGTCCGCCCCTCCCCCTCCGCGCCCTTCGTCTGGAACGCCAACACCATCATCGGCAACACCGTGCTCTACGGCGCGACCTCGGGCGAGCTCTTCGCCGCGGGCCAGGCCGGCGAGCGCTTCGCCGTGCGCAACTCCGGCGCCACCGCCGTGGTCGAGGGCTGCGGCGCCAATGGCTGCGAGTACATGACGGGGGGCATGGTGGCGATCCTCGGGCCCGTCGGCGATAATTTCGGCGCGGGCTTCACCGGCGGCATGGCCTTCGTCCACGACCCGGACGACACCTTCGAGCGGCGCGTGAACACCGAGAGCCTGCTCTGGTCCCGCCTCGGCTCCGCCCATTGGGAGGGGGTGCTGCGCGGCCTCGTCGCGCGTCACGTGGCCGAGACCGGCTCGCCCCTCGGCGCCCGGCTGCTGAACGACTGGGCCGAGGCGCGGACACGCTTCTGGCATGTCGTGCCGAAGGACTTCGCCCGCTACCTGCCGGTGCCGATGCAGGACGCGGCGCCCGCCGTCGCGGCGGAATAGCGGCGCCCGCGGGGCGGCGGCGGCTGGACCGCCGCCGTCGCCGTGGCATAAGGACGCCCCGCCGATCCGTCAGGGGCGCCGTGCGAATCCTCTACCACCTCCCGCTCTCGCCCTATGCCCGCAAGGTCCGCCTCGCCCTGGCCGAGAAGCGCCTGCCCTTCGAACTCCGGCTCGAGCGGGTCTGGGACCGGCGGCCGGAATTCCTCGCCCTCAACCCGGCCTGCACCGTCCCCGTGCTGGAGGAGGACAACGGCCTGGCCATCGCCGACAGCGCGGCGATCTGCGAGTACCTCGACGAGGCCTATCCGGACACGAACCTGCTCGGCCGGACGCTGGCCGAGCGCGCCGAGGTCCGCCGCCTCGCCGCCTGGTTCGACGGCAAGTTCGCGCAGGAGGTGACGCAGAACCTGCTCTACGAGAAGCAGATGAAGCGCGTCCTCGGCCGCGGCAACCCGGACGCCTCGGCGATCCGCGCCGGCTACGCGAACCTGCGCCCGCATCTCGACTACCTGGGCTGGCTGGCGGAGACGCGCGCCTGGCTGGCCGGCGCGCAGATCAGCCTCGCCGACTTCGCCGCCGCGGCGCATCTCTCGGCGCTCGACTACATCGGCGATGTCGACTGGTCGCTCAGCGAGGCGGCGAAGGACTGGTATGCGCGCATGAAGTCGCGGCCGAATTTCCGCGGCCTGCTCGCCGACCGCATCAGCGGCCTCGCGCCGCCGGCGCACTACGCCGACCTCGACTTCTGACGCGGGGTCTTCGCCCGCGGTGCCAGGGGCGCGGCGCGGACGTCAACGCCGCGGCGGCCCGGCTTCGCTCAACGCCAGGTTCTGCAGCGCGAGGTCGGCGGTCGCGCTGTCCGGCGCGAGCGTCGCCGCCTCCTCCCAATCCCTGCGCGCGCCCGCCGTGTCGCCCCGCATGTGGCGCAGCACGCCGCGCTCCAGCAGCGCCTCGGCGCTGCGGGGATCCAGCCGCAGCGCGCGGGCGATGTCGGCCTCCGCCTCGCCCAGCCGGTCGAGCCGGCGCTTGGCCGTGGCGCGCAGCACCAGCGCCTCCACCCGCTCCGGCGCGAGGGTGAGGATGCGGTCGAGATCGTCCAGCGCCTCGGCATTCCGGCCGAGCGCGCCGAGCGCCAGCGCCCGGTCGGTCAGCAGCTCGATATCCTCGGGCGCGAGCACGAGGCCCATGGTCGCGGCGGCATAGGCGCGGCCGGGCTGGCGCGCCAGCATCCAGGCCTCGCCGGCTTGGGCGAAGACCCCGGCGCGCGCCGGCCCCGGGGCCTCGCTGCGCGCGGCGTGCGCCTCCAGCCGCTCGGCCGCGCGCGCGACCTCGCCCAGCGCCAGCAGCGCCAGGCCGAGGCAATGCCGCGCGCCCTCGCCGCCCCCAGCAGCCGCCCAGGCCTCGGCGCGCTGCTCCGCCTCCTGCGGGTCGCGCCGCGTCAGCTCGAGGCAGGCCTCGTATTCGGGGCCCTGGGCGATGCCGGCCGCGCCCGCGGCCCGCGCCTCGCCCGCCGCATCCGCCGCGGGCACGAGGAGCAGGCTCCAGCCGAGCGCAAGGCCGCCGGCGAGCAGCAGGGCCGCCGTGGCGCCGAGGAGGACGGGGGGAATCCGCAGCACGCCGCCAGCCTAGAGCAAAGCCGGGCAGGCGTGCAGCACGGAAGCCGCCCCCCCCCCCGCCACCCCTGGCCCGCCCCCTGGCCCGGCGCCGCGCCCCGTGGCAGACCGGGGGCATGGCCAGACCTGCCGCAGGCACCCCCGGACGGCTCGTGATCGCCGGGCTCGGCTATGCCGGCACCGCCGTGGCGCGCGCCGCCGCGGCCGCCGGCTGGACCGTCGCCGGCACCGCGCGCGACCCCGCCACGGCCCAGCCGCCGCCCGATGTCGCGGTGATCGGCTTCGCCGAGGCCGGCCCCGCCATCCGCGCCGCGACCCACCTCCTGATCACCGCCGCGCCGGCCGCGGAGGGCGACCCGGTGCTGCACGCGCATGGGGAGGCGGTGCGGGAGGCGCCGGCGCTGCGCTGGGTCGGCTATCTCTCCACCACCGGCGTCTATGGCGACCGCGGCGGCGGCTGGGTGCAGGAGGACACGCCCCCCGCCCCGACGCAGGACCGCACCCGCCGCCGCCTCACCGCCGAGCAGGGCTGGGCGGCGCTGGCCAGGGCGATGGCGGTGGATCTCTTCCGCGTCGGCGGCATCTACGGTCCGGGCCGCAGCCCCTTCGACGACCTGCGCGCCGGCACGGCGCGGCGGACCCTGAAGCCGGGCCACGCCTTCAGCCGCATCCACCGCGACGACATCGCCCTGGCCGTGCTTGCCGCCATGGCCGGCGCCCCCGCCACGGGGCTGCGCATCCTGCACCTGGTGGATGACGAGCCGGCCGAGAGCGCGGCCGTGGTCGAGGAGGCGGCGCGCCTGCTCGGGGTCCCGCCCCCGCCGGCGGTGGCCTTCGAGGCGGCGGCGCGCGGCATGTCGCCGATGGCCCTCAGCTTCTGGTCGGAGAACCGCCGCGTGGCGAATGCCGCGACCCGGCGTGCCCTCGGCATCGCCTGGCGCCACCCGAGCTACCGCGAGGGGCTGCGCGCCATCCTGGCCGAGGAGCGCGCCTCAGCCGCCGGCCAGGGCGGCCAGGCTGCGCCGTAGCAGCGCGAGGTCCTGCGGCCGCGAGAGCCGGTGGTCGCCGTCCTTGACCAGCGTCACCTGCACGTCCGGCCCGGCGATCGCCGCCGCGATGCGGAGCGAGAGCTCCCAGGGCACGTCCGGATCCTGCTGGCCGTGCAGCAGCCGCACCGGGATGCCCAGCGGGATGCCGAGGGGGATCGGCGCCTCCAGCAGCAGGTGGCGCTCGCCCTCCTCCAGCAGCGCGCGGGTGATCGGGTAGGGATCGCCATAGGCGCTCGGCCGGTGCCAGACGCCGTCGCGTGCGATGGCGGCGCGCGCCTCGGGCGGCAGGCCCTCGCGGATGCGCCGCGTGAAGTCGGGCGCGGCCGCGATGCCGACGAGGCCGGCGACGCGCCCGGGATGGCGCAGCGCCAGCAGCAGCGCGATCCAGCCGCCCATGGAGGAACCCACCAGCACCTGCGGCCCCGTGGTCAGCGCCTGCAGCGCGCGGGCCGCGTCCTCGGCCCAGCGGCCGATCGTGCCGTCCTCGAAGCGCCCGGCGCTGGCGCCGTGGCCGGAATAGTCGAAGCGCAGGAAGGCGCGGCCGGTGGCGGCGCAGAAGGCTGAGAGGTCCTCCGCCTTGGTCCCCGTCATGTCGCTGTTGAAGCCGCCGAGGAAGACCACGCCCGGCCCCCGCCCGGCGCGCCGCCGCCAGGCGAGCGCGATCCCGTCGCCGCGGTCGAGCCGCCCGCTCTCCTCCGGCGCCGCGGCGCCGACCGCATCCGCCCCCAGGTGGTCCGGCGCGCCGCTCATGCCCGCCCCCGCTTGGGCCGCGCCCTCACAGCCGCGGCAGCCCGCGGCGCGCCAGGTTCGCCATCAGCGCGCCGACGCCGAAGCTCCAGGGCGGGCAGGCATCCGTACGGTCCACCGCGTTCACCAGCGCGCCGAGGCGCGGCGAGGCGATGCGCACCACATCCCCCTCCCGGTGCGTGAAGCCGAGGCCCGGGCCGGCGCGGTCCTTGGCGGGCGAGAAGGGCGTGCCGAGGAACAGCACGACGCCATCCGGGTACTGGTGGTGCGCGCCGATGAGCTGGTCGACGATCTCCGTCGGCTCGCGGCTGATGGCGCCGACCGCGCCCTCCTCCTCCAGCCGGAAGCCGTCCTCGCCCTGGATGCGCAGCTGCAGCGTCGCCCGGCGAACATCCTCCAGCGTGAAGCCGGCATCGAAGAGCCGCAGCATGGGCCCGAGCGCGCAGGCGGCATTGTTGTCCTTCGCGCGGCCGAGCAGCAGGGCGGAGCGCCCCTCGACATCGCGCAGGTTCACGTCGTTGCCCAGCATGGCGCCGAGGATGGCGCCGCTTGCATTGACCGCCAGCACCGCCTCGGGCTCCGGGTTCGACCACTGGCTCGCCGGGTGCACGCCCACCCGCGCACCGGTGCCGACCGCGGCCATGGGCTGGCACTTGGTGAAGATCTCCACATCCGGCCCGATGCCGACCTCGAGGTACTGGCTCCACCAGCCCCGGGCGACCAGCGCCTCCTTCAGCCGCATCGCCTCCGGGCTGCCGGGGCGGATGGCGGAGAGGTCCTCGCCGATGATGCCGCGCACCTCCTGCCGCACCGCCTCCGCGCGGGAGGCGTCGCCGCGGCAGCGCTCCTCGATCACGCGCTCGAGCATGGAGCGCACATAGGTCACGCCGCAGGCCTTGACCGCCTGCAGGTCGACCGGGGCGAGCAGGTAAGGCACCGCGGGATCACGCCGCCCCTCCGCGCTGTTGGCCAGCACCGCCGGCAGCTCGAGCGCCATCGGCACGCCGTGGCGGCGGATGGCGCCGAGCGGGTCCTCGTGGTTGAGCCAGGCGCTGACCGTGCCGAAGGCGGGCGTCATGTCGAAGG
>CAYNYQ010000079.1:0-16842 GCA_964401305.1 uncultured Acetobacteraceae bacterium
AGGGCGCGCCCGGGGGCGGCGCCATCAGGTGCGCGGCCAGCCGGTCCAGCGTCTGCCCCCAGCCCGTGGTGAAGCCCATCGCCGCGTGCGCCGCGCGCATCTCGGGCGTCGGGTGGCGCCAGCGCACGACGAGGCGCGTGCCGACCGGGTCCGGCCGGAAGGCGATGTCGGCCACGCTGCCGGCCAGCGGCGGCCCCTCCCCGCCCTCGGGGATGGCAAGACGCAGGCCGCGTCCCGGCTCGACCGCCTCGATCACCATGCGGTTCGGATACTCCGTCCCGTCCGCCGCGCGCATCACGGTGCGGTGCGTGCCGCCGGGATGCAGCGCGATCTCGCAGACCGGCACGGTCATGCCATAGGGCCCGAACCATTGCCGGACGCGCTCGGCCTCGGTCCAGGCAGCGAAGACGGCCTCCGGCGGCGCCGGCAGCAGCCGGGTCGTCAGCAGGTCGCGGGCGGCGTCGAGCCCGCCCGCCAGCTCGGCGTGCGTGTCCATGCGGTATCCTCCCGATGCGTGGTTCAGCCGGCGCCGAGATGGGCCGACAGGCGTTCCAGCGATTCCGTCCAGCCGCGGGTGTGGCGCGTCGCCGTCTCGGCATCGGCGAAGCGGTCATGCACCAGGGTCAGCACCGTGCCCTCCGGCACCGCGTGCAGCGTCACGCTGACGCGGGAGACGCGCTCCGGCATCGTCACCCAGGCCCAGCGGAAGACGAGCCGCCGCTCCGCCTCCACCTCGACATAGTCGCCCGAGACCTCGTGCCGCTCGCCGTTCTCCTCGCGCAGCACCACGCGGAAGCGGCCGCCGACGCGCACATCGGCCTCCGCCTGCTCGACCCGGGTGTGGTGCGGGCCGAACCAGAGCGTGATCAGCTCCGGCCGGGTCCAGGCGGCCCAGACCCGCGCCGGCGGCGCGCGCAGCGTGCGGTCGAGCCGGAGGCTCGGTCCCTCGGTCGCGCTCATGCCTCGCCGCCCTCCACCAGGTCGGCCAGCCGGTCGAGGCTCTCGCCCCAGAAGCGGCGGTGGCGCTCGAGCCAGTCCGCGGCCGCCTGCATCGGCTCCGGCGTCAGGCGGATGTGCACGCTGCGCCCGGTCTTCTGCCGCGCGATCAGCCCCGCCCCCTCCAGCACCTCGAGGTGCTTCAGCACCGCCGGCAGCGACATCGGCAGCGGGGCGGCGAGCGCGCTGACCGTGCTGCCCTCGGTGCCGTGCAGGCGGGTGATCAGGCTGCGCCGCGTCGGGTCGGCCAGGGCGGCGAAGATCCGGTCCAGGGCGACCGGGTCGAGGGGCTGGCGATCGGGTGGCCCGGGAATTTGGTTAACCATGAGATTAACCGTACCCCGCATCCGCGCCGCCGGTCAATCGCCTCGCGCCGAGGTGATGGCGGGCGCGGCCTCGGCCAGCGGGAGATCCCGGCCGCCGATCGGCACCAGAAGCTCCACGCCCAGCCCGTCGGCCGCCGGCAGGCGCCGAACCTCGCCGCCGAGCTGGCCCTGCACCGTGGCCTCCAGCACGCGGGCGCCGAAGCCGCGGGCCAGGGGACCGTCCGGGGCGGCCGCGCCCTCCTCGCGCCAGAGGATGCGGACCGCCTCGCGCGCCGGCACCTCCTCCCAGGCCAGCCGGACCAGCCCGCCGGCGACGCGCAGCGCGCCGTGCCGCTCGGCATTGGTGCGCAGCTCGTGCAGCGCCAACGCCACGGCCTGCGCCACGGCCGGGGGCAACAGCACCGGCGGGCCGCCGATGACGGCCCGGGCCGGCCCGCCGGGACGGAGGAAGGGGCCGAGCTCGCCCTCCGCCAGGGCTCGCAGCGACGCGCCCTCCCAGCGCCCATCGGCCAGCAGCGTGTGGGTGCGCGCCAGCGTCGCCACCCGCCCCTCGATGGCGCGGGCGAAGGCCGCCGCATCGGCCTTCGGCGTCAGCCGCACCGCCGCCTGCACCACGGCCAGGGCGTTGCGGGCGCGGTGATCCACCTCGCGCGCCAGCAGGCGCAGCCGCTCCTCGGCCAGGCGCCGCTCCGTCACGTCCTGCACCACGCCGGCGAGGCGCAGCGCCCGGCCGGTCGCCGGGTTGCGCTCCACCACCGCGCCATGCACGCCGACCCAGTTCCAGCCGCCATCAAGGCGGCGGAAGCGGAACTCCACGTCGTAGCTCTCGGGGCCGCCCGGGGCGACGGCGGCGCGCACCGCCTCCCGCCGCGTCGGGGCGTCGGCGGGGTGGATGCGCGCCAGCCAGGCCGCCATGCCGGGGCCGCAGGCCTCGGCGACCAGGCCGCCGAAGATCTCCGCCGCGCGCGCATCCCAGCGCGCCGTGCGCGCGGCCAGGTCGTACTCGGCCACGCCGAGCCGGGCACCGCGCAGCGCCGCGCTCAGCCGGGCCTCGCGCTCGGCCAGCGCCTCCTGCGCCACGCGGAGCTGGGTGACGTCGACATGCGCGCCGACCATGCGCACCGCGCGCCCCGCCGCGTCGCGCTCGATCTCCGCCCGCGCGACGATCCAGCGCACGGCGCCGTCGGGCGCGACGATGCGGTATTCCTGCGCGTATTCCGTATCCGGCGCGCCGTCGGCGATGGAGTCGAGGAAATGCCGCTCGGCGCGCGCGCGGTCGGCGGGGTGCAGGCGGCGCACCCAGTCGGCATGCGTCTCCTGCGTCGGCACCGGCGCCCGCCCCTGCAGGCGCATGTACTCGGCCGAGCGCAGGTTGCGGCCCGTGGCGAGCTCGATCTCGAAGCCGCCGACCCGGCCGATCGCCTGCACCCGGCGCAGCCGCGCCTCGCTCTCGGCCAGCGCCGCCGTCCGCTCGCCGACCCGCTGCTCGAGCGCGGTGTTCGCGGCCGCCAGCGCCCGGTCGCGCCGCCGCACGGCGAGGCCCAGGCCGAACATCAGCGCGCTCGCCGGCAGCCCCACCGCCAGGTGCACCCAGGCGACGCGCCACCAGGCCGCCACCACGGCCTCGTGCGAGCGCGCGGCGGCGACATAGAGCGGCCAGCCCTCCACCCGCCGGAGCGCCGCGACCCGTCGCACGCCGTCGACCGTCGACTGGCCGTCGACCATCGCCTGCGCCTCGCCGCGCCGCATCGCCGCCAGCATCGGGCTGCCGGGGCCGAGCCGGTCCGCCGCGCTGCGCGGCGCCGGCCCGGCCGAGCGGGCGATCAGCGCGCCATCCTGCCGGATCAGCGCCACCACGTCCCCCGGCGCGGGCGCCAGCCGGGCCAGCGCCGCCCCGGCATCCTCGACATCCACCGAGGCGACGAGCACGCCGTTGTAGCCGGGCCGGGCGGGGTCCGGCGCGCGCCGGCGGCTCACCGCGAAATAGGGGCGGCCGGTCTCCTCCCCGATGGCGGCGGGGCCGAGATGCAGCTCGGGCGCGCTCGCGCCGCGATGGACCTGGTTGAACTCGTCGCGCGCCGGGCCCTGCCCTTGCACCGGCACCGGATGGAGGCGGCCGCTGACCAGCGCCCGCCCCTCGCGGTCATGCGCGAAGAGATGCATCGCGCCGAGATCCTGCGTGCGCGCCGGGATGCGCCGCAGCGCCTCGTGCAGCGTCCGCTCCTCGGCGCGGATCTCGGCATCGTCGAGGCCGGCGAGCAGGTCGTCCGCGCGGTCGAGGCGCAGCACCATCCCGTCCAGCAGGCGCCGCGCATACTCGGCCGTCGCCGTCGCGGTGGTGAGCATCTCCGCCGCCGCCTGCTGCCGTGCCTGGTGCCAGGAGAACCAGGCCGCGGAGAGGGTCAGCAGCAGCGGCAGCGCCGCCGCCGCGAAGGGCAGCAGCCCGGCGAGCCGCGACGGCCGCATGCCGGGGCGCAGCGACGCCCCGCGGAGCGGCGCCAGTCGCTCCGGCACGGGTTCGGCGGAGAGCGGCGTGGAGGACAGCGTTGCACTCCCGGTCGGACAGGCCCCGGGGCGATCGCGCGGCGCGGCGGGCCACGCGGGCATTCCCGTTGCTCGTCCGGCGGGACGCTAGCCGGCATCGCAAACCGCGGCGAGACGATCCACCGCTATCGCGACCGCCCCGGGCCGCGGCTCACGACCAAGTCATCGCGGCGCAGGGGAGGCGCGGCGCGGGGCGATGCGTCGCGCGCGGGCGGGGGGCGGGGCTGGCGCGCGCGGCCGCCCTGGCGTCAGATGCCGGTCCGGCGGCGCAGGGCGTCGGCGGCCGGCCGCCCCGGGCGCCGCCGGCGGCCGCATGCCCGGCGCCGCCGCGCCGCACGACCGGCCGCATCCCCGCGCGAGAGAACCCGCCCATGACCGCACCATGACCGCACCACGGGCGACCCGCGGGGCCTGGCTGATCGTCATCGCCGGCTTCATCGCCTTCACCGTCAGCGCCAGCCTGATGCATGCCTACACCGTCTTCCTGCTGGCCTTCATCGCGGAATTCGGCTGGGCGCGGGGCGAGGCCTCCATCGCCTATTCGGTCGGGCAGCTCGTCGGCGGCATCGCCTCGCCGCTGGTGGGCGGCATGGTGGACCGGCTGGGCTCGCGGCGCATGGTGCTGCTCGGCGGCTGCCTGCTGGCGACGGGCCTGCTGGGGACCGCCTTCGCCACCACGCTCTGGCAGGTGGTCTTCCTCTATGGCGTGGTGATGACCTTCGGCTCGGCCTGCATCGGCCTGGTGGTCTTCGTGCCGCTGGTCTCGCGCCTGTTCACGGCGCAGCGCGGCATGGCGATCTCCATCCTGCAATCGGCGAACGGCTTCGGCCGCGCCATCTCGGCCCCGGTGGCGCAACTGCTGGTCGATGGCGTGGGCTGGCGCAGCGCCTACCTGCTGCAGGCCGGCGCCATGGCGCTGCTGGTGCTGCCGCTCGCCGCCATGTTCCCGCGCCGCGCCGCCGAGCCCGCCACCGCCGCGACCGGCACCGGGTCCGCCGCGCCCGCCCGCGGCTGGACGCTGGCCGAGGCGATGCGCACGCGCCATTTCTGGCTGCTCTGGTTCGTCTACATGTGCACGGGCCTCGGCAGCTTCTTCGTCTCGCTGCACCAGCTCGCCTTCGCCGTCGACCAGGGCTTCGACCCGCTCTACGCCGCGACCGTGCTCGGGACGGGGGCGGTGCTGGCGCTGCCCGGCGTGATCCTGACCGGCACCGTCTCCGACTACATCGGGCGGGAGCGCGCGGCGCTGCTGGCCTATGCCATCTCCATCGCCGGCGTCGCCTGCGCGCTGCTGATCGACGGGCCGGAGGACCATGTGCTGCTCTGGCTGCATGCCTGCCTCTTCGGCATCACCTGGGGGGCGCGGGGCCCGGCGATCACGGCGAAGACGGCGGACATCTTCGCCGGGCCGCGGCTGGGGACGATCCTCGGCGTGATCACCATCGGCTCTGGTGTCGGCGCGGCGCTGGGCTCCTGGGGCGCGGGCGTCGCCTTCGACCTGACGGGCAGCTACCGCCTCGCCTTCTGGTGCTCGATCGGCGCCTATGTGGCGGGGTCGGTCGCGTTCTGGGCGCTGCGCCGGCCGGTCGAGCCGCGCTGATCGGGAAAGAGGCCGAGGCGGCGGCCGAACTCCTGCATCTGCGCCGCCACCATCTCCGCCCCGGTCTGGATCGTGCAGCCCCGGGCCCGTGCCGCCTCGAGGAAGGGGGTGACGGCGGGATCGGTGACCACATCGGCGACATGCGTCCCGGGCCGCAGCGTGGCGATTTGCTCGCCCGGCAGCGGCAGCCCGCCCCGCCCGCCCATGCCGACGGGGGAAGCGTTCACCACGAGGTCGAAGCCGCCGAGCCCGCCCGCGTCGTCCTCGACCAGGGCCACGGCGGGGAAGGCCTGGCGCAGCAGGTCGCGCATCCAGTCGAGCCGCGCCGCGTCGGGATCGCGCAGCGCGAGGCGCGCGATGCCGGCCTCCGCCAGCGCATCCGCCACCGCGCTGCCGGCCCCGCCGACCCCGACCACCAGCGCCGCGCGCCCCCGCGGATCGAAGCCATGCGCGCGCGCCGCGGCGAGGAAGCCCTCTCCGTCGAGGTGCTCGCCCTCCAGGCTGCCATCGGCGCCGCGCACCACCAGGTTCACCGCGCCGAGCCGCCGCGCCCGCGGGCTCAGCGCATCGATCATGGCCGCGACCGCCCGCTTGTGCGGCACCGTCACCACGAAGCCGGCCGAATTGCGCCAGGCGCGCTGCAGCGCGACGAAGGCCGCGACATCCTCCGGCGCGATGTCCACCGGCACCAGCACCGCATCGGCGCCGCGCCGCACGAGCTCGGCGTTCAGCAGGTCCGGCGAGCGCACCTGCGCGACCGGATGGCCGATGATCTGCACCAGGCGGGTGGTGCCGCGCACGATCATGCCGCCGCCCTCAGCGCCAGGGCTCGACCAGCACCTTGGCATGGCGTTCGGGGCTGGCGAGGTCGTGGAAGGCCTGCGCCACCCCCTCCAGCCCGACCCGCCCGGTGATCAGCGGGGCGACGTCGATGCGCCCGGCGGCGATGTGCCCCAGCGTCTCGGCGAATTCGGCGGCGGTATAGGCCAGCACGAATTGCAGCCCGAGATGCTTGACGATGCCGAAGAAGGGCTCGAAGCGGTCGGTCTCCATGGAGACGCCGACCACGACGATGCGGGCATTGGCCGGCGCGCCCTCCATCATCGCCTGGATCACCCCGGGCACGCCGACGCATTCGAACAGCAGCGAGGGCCGCGGCCGCGGGCCGAGCCCGAAGAGCGCGGCGTAGCGGCTGGGGTCGAAGCCCTCCGGCGTGATCGCCTGCTCCAGCGCCGCATAGGGCGAGGCGGCGGCGGGATCGACGACGATGTCGGCACCCATGCGCTGCGCCAGCGCGCGCCGGGCCGGGGAGAAGTCGGCGGCGATGACCGGCCCGAGCCCGTGCAGCTTCAGCGCGGCGATCACCGCGAGCCCGATCGGCCCGCAGCCGATCACCAGCGGCACGTCCTGCGGCGTCGGGCGCGCCAGGTTCACGGCGTGGACGCCGACGGCCATGGGCTCCACCAGCGCGGCATGGTCGGGGTCCATCCCCGCCGGCAGCGGCAGCAGCATGCGTTCGGCGAGCGGCATGTATTCGGCGTAGGCGCCGGGGATGTCGGGATTGTAGCCGAGGCCCTGCACCGTGGTGCCGGCGATGGTCAGCGGCATGGAGGTGACGAGCTGGCCGGGTCGGAAGCGCCCCTCGGTGCCCGGGCCGTTCGCTACCACCTCGGCCACGAATTCATGGCCGAAGACGACGTCGCGCTCGGGGGAGAAGGTCCAGCGCCCGCCGGTGCGGCGCGACAGCGCGGCGAATTCGGCCGGGAAGCGCGCGGCGTGCAGGTCGGTGCCGCAGATGCCGCAGGCGCGCGTGCGCACCAGCACCTGGCCCTCGGCGGGCACCGGGTCGGGCACCTGGTCGACGACGAACTCGCCCCGGCGGAAGACGGCGGCGCGCATGGGCTTCTCCTCCCCTCGATGGTGGACGCCGGCCCGGTTGACCGAACCTGGCGCCTGGGCCCGAAGCCTCGGCCGGATCGGCCCGCCGGATCAATGGCCCGCCGGCGAGGCGCCGCTACCGGACCCGACGACGGCGCGGCGCCCCACTTAAGCCTGCGCCGTCCCCGCCGGGCGCGGGGCGCGCCAGGCCCGCAGCAGGGCATGCGCCACCGCCAGCAGCGCCGGCCCGACGAAGAGGCCGAGGAAGCCGAAGGCGAGCAGCCCGCCGAAGACGCCGAGGATGATCAGCGTCAGCGGCATGGCGCTGCCGCGGCTGATCAGCAGCGGCCGGACGATGTTGTCGCTGCCCGAGACCAGCACCGCACCCCAGATTGCCATGAAGATCGCCCAGCCCGTCTCGCCGAGGGAGTACAGCCACCAGGCCGCGCCGGCCCAGCAGGCGATCACCAGCGGCCCCAGCACCTGCGAGACCGAGCAGACGAAGCCGAGGAAGCCGAGCGTCGCCGCCCCCGGCACCCCGGCGATGGCGAGCCCCACACCGAGCAGCACGCCCTGCAGGATGCCCGTGCCCACCACGCCCCAGGCGACCCCGCGCAGCGCGCCGCCCGCGGCCTCGAGCGTGGCGATGCCGGCCGCGCCGCCGAGCCGCCCGGCGACGTCGCGCAGGGTCTCCACCATCCGGTCGCCGTTCAGCCAGAAGGCGGTGGTGACCACCAGCGCCAGCAGCAGCTGCACCAGGCTGTCGAGCACCGCCCGCCCGAGCTCCAGCAGGGTCTTGCCGATCGCCTCCGCATAGGGCTCGAGCAGCGTGCGAACGTCGCCCTGCGCCTGGCGCAGGCTGGGCCAGAAGCGGTCGGCGTCGTCGCCCACCAGCGGCAGGCCGGAGACCCAGGCCGGCGGGCGCTCCGGCGCATTGGCCAGCGCCTCCCGCGCCAGCGCCACGCCCTTGGCCAGCTGCGCGCCGAGCCCCGGGGCGAGCAGCAGCGCCGGCAGGGCGACCAGCAGCGCCAGCGCCACCAGCATCAGCAGCGCCGCGGCGCCGCGCCCGACGCCCGCGCGCACCAGCGCCGTGCGCAGCGGCCAGGTGCCGATGGCGATGAAGGCGCCGAAGAGGATGGCCACCACGAAGGGCTGCAGCACCCGCAGCACGCCGAGCAGCAGCAGCGCGAGCAGCAGCAGCACCACCGCGCGCTCGACCACGCGGACGGTGCCCGCCTGGTCCGGATCGGCCGGCGGCGGGGCGGGAACGGACGTGTCGGGCATGGAACGGGCATCCCCCTTGCGTGGATGCAACCAAGCATGCGCGCGGGTGTCGCGAAAGCGTCGGCGCGGTGCCTCCCGCCCGGCGGTGGGCCGGCTATGCTCGGCGCGAGGGATGGGAGGACAAGCGATGGCAGGACGCTTCGAGGGCCGGACGGTGCTGATCTCCGGCGGCGCGCGTGGCCAGGGCGCCGCCGAGGCGCGGATGATTCTGGCCGAGGGCGGCAGGGTGGTGATCGGCGACCTGCTGGAGGCCGAGGGCCGCGCCCTGGCGGCCGAGCTCGGGCCCGCCTGCGTCTTCCTCCGCCAGGACGTAACGCAGGAGGCCGACTGGGCGGCCGCCGTCGCGGCGGCGGAGCGGCTCGGCGGCGCGCTGCACGGCCTCGTCAACAATGCCGGCATCTACGACCCGAAGCCGCTGATGGAGACCGACAAGGCGCTGTTCGAGCGGCACCTGGCGGTGAACCAGACCGGCTGCTTCCTCGGCATGCGGGCGGTGGTGCCGGCGATGGAGCGCGCCGGCGGCGGCTCGATCGTGAACATCTCCTCCACCGCCGGGCTGCGCGGCTCGCCCAACGCCATCGCCTATTCCAGCACCAAGTGGGCGCTGCGCGGCATGACCAAGGCGGCGGCGATCGACCTGGCGCCGCGCGGCATCCGGGTGAACAGCATCCACCCGGGGCCGATCGAGACGGAGATGATCCGCGTCTGGACGAACGAGACCCGGGCGAAGCGCCTCGGCGCCATCCCGATGGGCCGCGTCGGCACCGCCGAGGAGGTGGCGCGCGCCGTGCTGTTCCTGCTGTCGGAGGAGAGCGCCTACATCACCGGGGCGGAGCTGTCGGTCGATGGCGGGGTGAGCCTGTAGCGCGGGCACGGCGCGGCAGGGCCCCGCCCGCGGGGCGAAGCCACGGCCGCGGCGGACACGGCCATTCCGCTTGCGCGCGGCGCGCATGCCGCGCTACCCGCCGCGCGTGCCCAGGGGTGGGGCCGGCGCAGGGCCGGACCGCGCCGGGGCCGGAGACCCGCCGATGATCCTCGCCCGCCGCGCCGCCCTGATCGCCGGCGCCGCCCTCGCCGCCCCGCGCCTCGGCCAGGCCCAGTCGTCGCGGCCGCTGTCCATGGTCGTTCCCTATGCGCCGGGCGGGGGCACGGACATCACCGGCCGCGCCTTCGCGCAGCTGCTCGAGCCCGAGCTCGGCCAGGGCATCGTCGTCGAGAACCGCGCCGGCGCAGCGGGGCATGTCGGCTCCGTCGCCGTCGCGCGCGCGCGGCCGGACGGGCAGACCCTGCTCTTCGCCGTCGCCACCAACATCGTCGTCAACCCGCATCTGCAGCGCGGCGACCGCGTGGACCTGGCCACCGCGCTGGCGCCGGTCGCGCAGGTCTCCTCCTACCAGTACGTGCTGGTGGTGCACCCGGACGTGCCCGCCAGGACACTGCCGGAGCTGATCGCCTTCATCCGCGGCAGGCCGAAGGGCGAGCTGACCTATTCCTCGGGCGGGGTGGGCAATGCCAACCACCTGGCCGGCGTGCTGTTCAGCGAGGCGGCGAAGCTCGAGATGGAGCACGTGCCCTATCGCGGCACCGCGCCGGCGCTGCTGGACGTGGTGGCGGGGCGGGTGACGATGAACTTCTCCTCGCCGCCGCCCGCCATCCCGCTGGTGCGGGAGGGCAAGCTGCGCGCCATCGCGGTGACCGGGCCGCGCCGCATCGCCGCGCTGCCGGACGTGCCGACGCTGGCGGAGGCCGGGCTGCCGGGCACGGTGATCACCGGCTGGCACGGCGTCTTCGCCCCCGCCGGCGTGCCGGCCGAGACGATGGACCGGCTGGAGCAGCTCTGCCGCCGCGCCGCCGACACGGCGAAGTTCAAGGATCGCCTCGAGCATGACGGGCTGGAGCCCGCCCCCGCCGGCATCACCCGCGCCGCCTTCGCCGAGGCGGTGAAGCAGGAGAGCGCCTTCTGGGGCCGCAAGATCCAGGAGCTGAACATCCGGCTGGACTAGCGGCCTGGATCCCGGCCGTGGCCGCGCCGCGCTACCAGCGGCGATACCCGTAGGGCCGGCCATAGGACCGGCCGTAGTAGGGCCGGCCATAGTACCAGGGCCGGTAGCCGCCCCAGCCCCAGCCGCGATAGACCCCGAAGCCCAGCGTGACGCTCGGTGCGCCATAGGCGTAGCCCGGCCCCCAGTAGCCGTAGCCGGCCGGCGGATAGGGCGTGGTGTAAGGCGTCACATAAGGCACGGCGCCCGCCACGTAGCCGGGCCCGGGCGGCAGCACGCCGGCCTGCACGGTGTTGCCGTAGCTCGCCATGCACTGCGCATAGGAGACGTCGTAGGCCTGCTGCATCGCGGCCCCGGACGCATAGGCGGAGTTTGCGCCGACCGCCGAGCCGGCGAACAGCCCCGTGCCGGCGCCGATCGCCGCCCCCGCGCCCGCCGCGCCGGAGGCCGAGCCGATCAGCGCCCCCGCCGCGGCGCCGAGCGCCGTGCCCACCGCGGCACTGCCCACCGCCGCATTGCCCGCCGCCTGCTGCGGCGAGATCCCGCCGGTCGCGGCAAAGGCCTGCTGGCGGCAGAAGGCGTCCTCCTGCTGGAACCGGCCCAGCTCCTTGCCCTGCGGCGGCGTGGCCAGGACCATCGGCCCGGCCGGCGGCGTGACCGCGCAGGCGCCGAGGCCGAGCAGCGGCAGGAGCATCAGCAGGGCGCCGCGGCGCCGGCGGGTGGGTGTCATCGTTCCTCGGGCCTCGTCCGCGCGGCCGCCGCCGCACGTCACCTGCATATGGGGTCGCCCGCCGCCCGGCGGTCATGGACGGCGGATGACGTCGCGGCAGGCCGTCCCGCCCCCCTTCCGCCCCGATCACGCCCCGCCGGCGGCGAGGATGCGGCCGAAGAGGGGCACCGCCGCGGCAAGCTCGGCCACGCGGACACATTCGCGTGGGGTATGCGCCGTCTCGATCGTGCCGGGGCCGAGCACGACGCAGGGCGCGATCGCCTGCAGCTCGGAGGCGTCCGTGCCATAGGGGGCGGTGCGCGGCGCCTGGTTCGTCATGCCGGCGGCGAGGCGGATCAGCGGATGCTCCTCGGGCAGCTCGGGCGGCGGCCCCTCGGGGCGGATCCGCAGCTCGAGGCCCTGGCGCGCCGCGGCCGCGCGCACCTCGGCCAGGATCGGCGCCGGGTCCACGCGCCGGCTGCAGCGGAACTTGATGCGGGCGCTGGCCAGCGGGACGGTCACGTTCACCGCCGTGCCGTGGTTGTCCATCACCAGGTTGAAGTCCGAGAAGGGCGGGTCGTAGCCCGGGTCCTGCAGCGCCGGGTCGTGGCGCAGGCGCGCGTGGATCGCCTTCATCTCCGCCAGGAAGGGGATCAGCGCCCAGTTCGCGTTCAGCCCCTGGCCGGTCGAGGAATGCGCCTGCACGCCGCGGGCGAAGACCTGGATATCGGTCGAGGAGCGGTGGCCCCGCACCGGGACGAGGCCCGTCGGCTCCGCCACGACGATGCCGCGGAGGCCGAGCGCGCGCGGCCAGGGATGCGCCGCCAGCGCCCGGGCGCCCTCCTTCGTGGTCTCCTCGTCGGTCGTCAGCAGCAGCGTCACCGGCAGGCCGGGCGGCGCGTCCTGCGCGGCCAGGATGCAGGCGGCGACGGCGCCCTTCATGTCGACGCTGCCGAGGCCGTGCAGCACGCCCTCGGCGTCGATGCGCGGGTCCCAGGGGTTCGCCTGCCAGCCCGTGTCGGGCACGGTGTCCATGTGGCCGGAGAGCGCGTAGCCGCCCGGCGGGCCGCGATGCGCGATCAGCGCGCGCTTGGCCACGCCGTTCGCATCGGCGTAGTCCACGCGCACCACCTCGAAGCCCCGCAGCTCCTGCTCGATGCGCTCGGCGACGCCGAGGTTCGAGAGCGAGGAACGGCTGTCGATCGCGACGAGGTCGGCGGCGAGGCGGGCCACGCGGGCGGCGATGTCGTCCATGCCCGCCAGCTTGTCGCGCCGGGCGGAAAGGGCAAGTCTCCCGCCCATGGCTGACACCGACCTCCGCTACCTCGACCCCCGCACCGGCCGGACCTGGCCGCTCGACCCGCCGCGCTGGTGCGGCGACGACCAGGCCCCGCTGCTGCTGACCGACATGGCCGGCATGACGCCGGAGGAGGTGGAGAGCGGCGAGCGCAGCCTCTGGCGCTACCGCGCCGCCCTGCCGCCGCTGGCCGGCGAGCCGATCAGCATGGGCGAGGGATGCACGCCGCTGGTCGAGCGGCGCATCGCCGGCGCCACGGCCCTGCTGAAATGCGAGTGGTTCATGCCCACGGGGTCCTTCAAGGACCGCGGTGCCTCGGTGATGCTCTCGCTGCTTCGGGCGCAGGGCGTGGCGGAGGTGCTGGAGGACAGCTCGGGCAATGGCGGCGCCGCCATCGCCGCCTATGCCGCCGCGGGCGGGATGCGCGCGAAGATCCTGGTGCCTGCTAGCACCTCCCCGGCCAAGACGGTGCAGAGCCGTGCCTCGGGCGCCGTGATCGAGCTCATCCCCGGCAGCCGGCAGGACTGCGCCGATGCCGCGCTGCGCCAGGCCGGGACGATCTTCTACGCCAGCCACAACTGGCACCCCTTCTTCCTGCAGGGCACCAAGACGCTGGCCTACGAGCTGTGGGAGGATCTCGGCTTCAAGGCGCCGGACAACGTCATCGTGCCCTGCGGCGCGGGGTCGAACGTGCTCGGCTGCGGCATCGGCTTTTCCGAGCTCAAGCGCGCCGGGCAGATCGCGAAGCTGCCCCGCATCTTCGCCGCGCAGCCCGCCCACTGCGCGCCGATCGCCCGCGCCTTCCTCGGCGCGCCGGCGGCCGCGCCGCAGCCCACCATGGCCGAGGGCACGGCGATCGCGCAGCCCATCCGCTTGCCCGAATGCCTCGCCGTGCTGCGCGAGAGCGGCGGCGGCGCGGTGATGCTGGAGGAGGCCGAGATCGGTGCCGCGACGCTCGAGCTGGCGCGCACCGGGATCTATGTGGAGCCGACCTGCGCCCAGGCCGCCGCGGCCTTCGGCCAGCTCGTGCGCGCCGGCCGCATCCGGCCCGAGGAGAGGACGGTCTTGGTGCTCACCGGCACCGGCCTGAAGTCCACGCCGCGCATCGCCGAGCTGCTGGGCGTGGCCCTGTAGCGACGCCCCGGCATGGCCTGGGAGCAGCGCATCGCCCGCGCCTTCGCCATGGACGAGGCCACCTGGGCGCGCCACGCCAACCCCTGGTCCGGCTGGACCCGCGTGGCGACCCTGCCGCTGCTGGTCCTCGCGCTCTGGAGCCGGGCCTGGATCGGGCCCTGGTGGGCGGCGGCGCTCGTCCTCCTGCTGCTCGGCTGGACCTGGGTGAACCCGCGCGCCTTCCCGCCGCCGCGCAGCACCACGGGCTGGATGAGCCGTGGCGTGCTGGGCGAGCGGCGCTGGCTCGCGCGCGGGACGGTGCCGATCCCGGCGCATCACCGCCGCATGCCGCAGCTGCTCTCCGCCCTGGCCGCCTGCGGCCTGCCCTTCCTGGCCTGGGGGCTCGCGATGCTGGAGGTCTGGCCGACCCTGCTCGGCCTGGCCCTGGCCATGCTGGGCAAGCTGTGGTTCGTCGATCGGATGGTGTGGCTGCAACGCGACATGGAAGGAGGCCCGCCGCCGTGAGCGGACCGCGCATCGCCCTGCTGGGCTTCTCGATCGAGTGCAACCGCTTCGCGCCGCCGGCGACCGAGGCCGATTTCCGCGGCCGCTGCTGGGTGGAGGGCGCGGCGCTGCTGGCCGATGCGCGCGCCGCGGTGCCGGCCGCGCTCGGCGAGATGCCGGGCTTCGTGCGCGACATGGACGAAGCGGGCCCGTGGGAGCCGGTGCCGATCCTGCTCGCCATGGCCGAGCCGAACGGCCCGGTGGAGCACGCCGCCTTCGCGCGCATGATGGCCGCCTGGCGCGTCGGGCTGGAAGCGGCACGCGGCCGGCTCGACGGCGTCTACTGCGTGCTGCACGGCGCCGGGCTGACCACCGAGCTCGACGACCCGGAGGGCGCGGTGCAGGCGCTGGTGCGGGAGGTGCTGGGGCCCGGCGTGCCGCTGGTGTGCAGCTACGACCTGCACGCCAATGTCTCGGATGCGATGGTGCGCGACTGCGACGCATTCGTGGGCTACCGCACCAACCCGCATGTGGACATGCGCGCGCGCGGCGCGGAGAGCGCGCAGCTGCTGCGGCGGATCATGGCGGGGACGACGACGCATCTCGCCTTCCGGCGCCTGCCGATCGTCGCGCCGACCGTCTCCATGCTGACCGCCCAGGGCCCCTATGCCGAGGTGATCGATCTCGGCCAGGCGCTGCAGGCCAGGGATCCGGCGCGCATCCTGAACGTCTCGGTGATGGGTGGCTTCGCCTATGGCGATACGCCCTTCAATGGCATGGCGGTGATCGTCACCGCGACCGACCGCGCCGCCGCCGAGGACCTCGCCGACACCCTGGCGCTGGCCGCCTGGGAGCGGCGCGCGCGCTTCGTCGCCCGCCTGACCCCACTGGACGAGGCGACGCGCCTCGCCCGGGAAAGCCCGGTGCCGCTCATCTTCGCCGATGTCGCCGACAACCCGGGCGGCGGCGGGCGCGGCAACACCATGGCGATCCTCGAGGCCTTCCACGCCGCCGGCGTCGAGCGCTGCCTCCTCGGCGTCATCCACGACCCGCTGCTGGCCGCGGAGGCGCATCGCCTGGGCCAGGGCGCGCGCTTCACCGCCCGCTTCAACCGGCCGCAGGGCACGCTGACCGCCGAGGATCCCTTCAGCCGCCCCTTCGCGGCCGAGGCGGAGGTGGTCGCGCTGTCGGACGGTGCGGTGACGGGGCGGCGCGGCCTCTATGGCGGCGTCGCGGTGCGGCTCGGCGCGACGGCGGCGATCCGGCTCGGCGGCATCACCGTGGTGGTCATCACCCATCGCCACCAATGCGCCGATCCCGCCTTCTTCGAGCATCTCGGCCTCGACATCGGCGCCGCGCGTGCGGTGGTGGTGAAGAGCCGCGGGCATTTCCGCGCCGGCTTCGACGAGTTCTTCCCGCATGAGCGCGTGGTCGAGGTGGACGGGCCCGGCCTGACCTCCCCCATCCTGGGCCGCTTCCCCTGGACCAGGCTGCCGCGGCCGGTGCTGCCGATCGATCCCGAGACCACATGGGCGCTGCCGCGGCGTGCGGCGGGCGTGTAGGCTCGGCGCCATGACCCTGGACGACCTGCCGACCCCCTGCCTGGTGCTCGACCGCGGCATCCTGACGCGCAACCTGGCGGCGATGCAGGCCGCGGTGGCGCGGCACCCGGGGCTGGTGCTGCGGCCGCACCTGAAGACGGCGAAGAGCCGCGAGGTCGCGCGTCTCGCCGCGCCGGGGTTCGGCCCCATCACCGTCAGCACGCTGGCCGAGGCAGCCTACTTCGCGGAGGGCGGCTGGCGCGACCAGATCTATGCCGTGGGCATCACGCCGCGGAAGCTCGACACCGTCGCGGCGCTGAACGCCGCGGGCGCCGCCGTGAAGGTGATCACCGACGACCTCGACGTGGCGCGCGCCATCGCCGCGCATCCCGGCCCGCTCCCGGCGCTGATCGAGGTGGATGTGGGCGAGGCGCGCGGCGGCGTCGCGCATGACAGCCCGCTGCTGGCCGCGATCGCCGCGGCGCTCGGCCCCCGCCTCGCCGGGCTGCTGAGCCATTCCGGCCACAGCTATGCCGGGCGCAGCACGGACGACATGGCCCGCATCGCCGAGGAGGAGCGGCTGCGCATCCTCGCCGCCGCCGAGCGGCTGCGCGCGGCGGGCCATGCGCTGCCGATCCTCTCCGTCGGCTCCTCGCCGACCAGCCTGCACGGGCGGGACATGCACGGCATCACCGAGACCCGCGCCGGCGTCTACATGTTCGGCGACCTCTTCCAGGCCGGGATCGGCACGCATGGCATGGCCGACATCGCCGTCACCGTGCTGGCTTCCGTCATCGGCCGCCGGCCGGAGCGGGGCACGCTGCTGCTCGACGCCGGGGCGCTGGCGCTCTCGAAGGACCGCAGCACCGAGGGAGGGCCGCGCGACTTCGGCTTCGGCCTGGTGCTGGACCTCGACGGACAGCCGCTGCCAGGCGAGCCCGTGGTGCGCCGTGCCTACCAGGAGCATGGCGAGGTGCATGGCACCGCCCTGCCCCTCGACCGCCTGCCCATCGGCGCGCGGCTGCGCGTCGCGCCCAACCACACCTGCCT
>CAYNYQ010000080.1:0-16192 GCA_964401305.1 uncultured Acetobacteraceae bacterium
CGCCCTCCCGCCTTGCGGCCTCCGCCGGTCCCGCCGCCTGGTCGCGCGGCAGGCGCCGGGGCGCCGCCGCATCGCGCAGCCGCCGGCGCGGCGGGGGTGGCTCCTCCCCGGGCCGCACCGGCCACCCCTCGCGCTGGCGCCTGCGGTCGCCGTCGGTCGCCTCGGTCTGGTCGTGGAAGAGCACCTGCTGGGTCGGGTAGGGCAGGTCGATGCCGGCCGCGGCCAGGGCCGGTTTCGCCCGCTCCAGCACGCGGTCGATCACGTCCAGCGCCTCGATCCGCTGCGGCGGGTCGATCCAGACGAAGAGGTCGAGCTGCACGGCGAAGTCCGCCAGCTCCGCCACGCGCACCACCGGGGCGGGCTGCGCCAGCACCCCCTCGGCCGCGCGGGCGGCGCCGAGGATGGCGCGCTTGGCCTCGGCGATGTCGTCGCCCATGCCGATGCCGAAGCGGATCGCCAGGCGCCGGCTGTCATAGGCGGTGTTCACCAGCACCTTGTCCGAGAAGAGATCGCTGTTGGGGATCACGGCGCGCCGGTTGTCGTAGGTGCGGATGGTGGTGGCGCGCACCTGGATGTCCTCCACTGTGCCCTCGAAGGCGCCGACCTTGATCTGGTCGCCGAGGCGGAAGGGTCGGGTCAGCAGCAGCAGGATGCCGGCCATGGTGTTCTGCAGGATGTCGCGGAAGGCGAAGCCGATGGCGACGCCGCCGATGCCGAGCACGGAGAAGAGATCGGCCGCGTTGATCGAGGGGAAGGCGATGGAGGCGGCGACCAGGCCGCCGAGCAGCAGGGTGAGCCCCCCCGCCATGCGGCCGAGCACCAGCGGCAGGTTCGGCGCTTCCGACCGCAGGCTGGCCGCCCGCGCGATGCCGGCACGGACCCCGCGCGCGATGAGCAGGAAGACGAGGAAGACCAGCAGGCCGATGCCGAGGCCGGGCAGCAGGATGGCCGCGCCCTCGGCCAGGTCGCCCAGCCGCGTCATCACCGCCGCGAAGTCCATGGCTGCGCCGCCCCGTGTCACGCCCCTGCGGCAACGGCGCCGGCGGGGCGCGGTTCGCCGTGCCGGCCCGTGTCGGCGGGCGGCTGCCCCCGCGGGGCGACCGTGCGCCGGGCCGCGGATCGCGATGACGGGCGCAGGCCAGGGGGGACCAGGATGGGCAGGGCCGGGCGCGGCGCGGCCTTCGGGCCGCCAACGGCATGCCGTGCTGCGCACTGCGCCGATCGCCCGGTCGCGCGCGCAAGGCCCATGCGACGCGGGGTCGCCGCGAAGACGGGATCGACGAGGCCGCGCGCCCGCGCCCTGGCGGCATCGACTGGCGGAGAGGCCTCGCGCCGGTTCCGCACGGCAGTCGTGACGCCGGCCGCCGCGACCCCTGCGGCCGATTTCATGCGCGCGAAAGGCCTCCGTTCCCGTATGATTCGGCCGCCTCGGCCGAGATTCGGGTCGCCGAGCGCCTGGCCGCCGGAGGACGAAGCGCGTTGAGGGAGGACAGGGTTTGACATCGGACAGTTCCGACGGCCCGCGCAGCGAGTCCGATGCAACGCTCGACCTCCTCGACCGGCGTCTGGCCGCGATCGAGCGGAGCCTCGCCAGGCTGCACCTCGACCTGGAACGGATGCAGAAGCTGGTCGGGCCGTTCGGCGTCTACATGGGCGATGGCGTCGTGCTGACCCAGATGCTCACCGGGCTGCGCTTCCTGGTCCCCGCCGCCGACCACGTGATGGCGCCCAAGATGATCGGCAACCGGATCTGGGAGCCGCGGGTCTCGGCGGCGCTGCCGCGGCTGCTGCGCCCGGGCCTCGACGTCGTCGATGTCGGCGCCAATGTCGGCTACTTCTCGGTCAACGCGGCCATGCATCTCGGGCGCGGCGGCGGCGCCGTGGTGCACGCCATCGAGCCCAATCCGCGCATCCACGCCCTGCTGCTGAAGAACATCAGCATCAACTGGTCGCTCGCCCGCATCATCCCGCACCAGCTTGCGCTGGGGGAGGCGGAGGGCGAGTTGCGGCTGCATGTCGCCGGCCAGCTCGCCTCGAACGGCACCCTGCTCGCGCCGGCCGAGGGTGGTGCGGGGACCGAGACCTTCCCGGTCGCGGTGAAGCCGCTGGCGCAGGTCGTGCCCGACCCCGGCCGCATCGGCCTGCTGAAGATCGACGTCGAGGGCGCCGAGGCGATGGTGGTGCGCGGTGCGGCCGAGGTGCTGCGCGCCGTGCCGGAGATCGAGATCATCATGGAATGGGATACCGAGGCGCAGCGCGACGATCCCGGCGCCACCGCCTTCCTCGCGCAGTTCTTCGCCGAGACCGGGTTCTCCGCCTATGTCGTCGAGAACAACCTGGCGCCGACGCCGATCGCCGGGCTGCCGCAGCTCGGCTACTGCAACCTGTTCCTGACCCGCCTGCCCGGGCGGCCGCCCGGCTAGCGCCGCCGCCGGATGCCGTCGGGGCGGCCGGAGGCACCGACCCCGGCATGCCCCCCCCGGCATCCCCCTGGCAGCGCGACGCGCAGGCCCCGAACGACCCGGCCTTGCTGGAGACCCCTCCATGGCTGCACCCACGCCATCGCAGGCGCGAACCCACACCGCGATCCGCGCCGCGCTGGCCGAGGACCCGCCCGCCGATTCCCTGCTGCTGGAGAGCCATGTCGGGCCGGTCCTGGTGGCGCAGGGCTCGCCCTATGTCCGTTCGCTGCCGCGCCATCCCGTGCACGATCCGGGCGTGATCCACTTCATGGAGAAGCACAGGGCGCGGCTCTTCCCGTTCTTCGACGTCGGCGCCAATGTCGGCCTGTTCAGCATCGTTGCGGCCCATATGCGCCGCCCGGGCGACCGCATCCTCGCCTTCGAGCCGGCGGCGCAGAATCTCGACCTCCTGGCGCGCAACCTGGCGGCGCATGGCATCGAGGGCGTCGAGGTCTGGCCGGTCGCCGTCACCGCCGCGGACGGGCCGGTCTGGCTCGGCGCCATCAACTGCGGCGTCGCGGCGATCTCGGAGGGCGAGAAGCGCGCCTATCCCGGGCGCTCGCTCGCCTCGGTGATCGCCGAGACCGGCGTGGCGCCCGGCTTCGTCAAACTCGACATCGAGGGCGGCGAGATGGACGCCCTGCGGGGGCTGCAGGCGGCGCCCGGGTTCCGCTCGATGGTGGTCGAGATGGAATTCTCCTGGCGCGACCATCACGCGCGCATCGACGAGCTGCGCGCCCTCTTCCCGCCCGGCGACTGGGCCTGGGAGTTCCTGCTCTCCGATACCGAGATCGGGCTGTTCCCGCGGGCGCGGCGGATCGACGTGGTGTCGCGCTACGCCCTGCACGCCTTCACCGCCACCACGCCGGCGGACCTCGACGCGCTGCTGGCGGCGCTGGCGACCTCCACCGCGGAGCGGTCCTCGCGCAAGTGGGAGTTGTGCCTCACGGCGCGCGATGCCGCCGGGGCTGCGACCTAGAGCAATATCCGATCAGATGGAATCATCTGATCGGATTTCCTGCTCGAGAAAACATTGTTTTTGGAGCAGCTCATCTCCGCTCTGACGGAGCGCAGCCGCGCTCCGTCAGAGCGGAGCCTGCTCTAGCCTGACGCAGGCGTCGCGCCGCGGCACAGCCGCCGGTCACGCGGCGCCATCCTGGACCGTCATGGGGGATGCCATGGAGAAGCTGGGCTACAGGACGCTGCCCTTTACCCTCGCGGCGCTGCCGGAGGGCTGGTTCTCCGGCGCGCAGGTCAACCTGCTCTACCAGCTGGCGCTGGCCACGCCCGGCCCCATCCTGGAGGTCGGCCCCTGGGTCGGGCGCTCCACCTCGGTCATCGCCCGCGCGCTCCGCGAGCGCGGCGAACGCATCGCCTTCCACAGCGTCGACTACGGCATCGCCTCGGAGGCGGAGTGGGAAGCGCTGTTCGGATCGAGCGTGCGCACCAAGAAGGACCCGGACCGCTACCTCCGCCACATCAACCAGCCCGGCGGGACGATCGCCTCGCTGGAGCGCAACCTCGCCGCGCAGGGCCTGCGCGACCGCGTCGAGATCCACCGCGGCGACTTCCACGCGGTGGCGCCGGAGGGACCCTTCGCGCTGATCTTCTGCGACGCGACGCACAGCCGGGCGGAGATCGACCGCAACCTCCCGGCGCTGCTGCGACGGCTCGCCCCGGGCGGCGTGCTCGCCTGCGACGACATCACGCCGGAGCTCGAGGCGCACCTGCTGGCGCGCTTCGCCTTCCGCTGGCACCACCTCGACTCGCTGCTGTTCTACGCCGAGCCGGGCGATCCCGCCGGCTGAGCCGGCACGGCCACGCGGATCGCCCCGAGCGCGAGCCCGCGCCCCTCGGCCTCGAGCCGCAGCAGGCGCGCGCCGCGGCTGGCGCGATAGGGCTGGACGATGCTGGCCGGGCCGGCCTCGGTCGGCAGCGCCACCTCCAGCGCCTGCAGGCCATCGGTCAGGGCCAGCCGATGCGGCGTGGGGGAGGCCGGCAGCGCCACGTCCAGTTCGATCCGCAGCGCGCCGCCGCCGCCGTCCGGCACCGGCACGAGGAGGTGGCCGTCCTCCGCCTCCAGCACCAGCCCCGCCGCACCGCCATCGCGCCAGCCGACGCCGGGCAGGTCGCGCCCGTTGCCGCCCGGCCCGAACGCATAGGCCAGCACGCCGCCGGTCTCGGACGGCGGCGCCACGATGGCAGGGCCGGTCGCCGCCACCGCGCCGGCCGTCTCGCCGCTGATCCGCTGCAGCCGCAACACGCGCGGGCCCTGGCTGTCGCTGGGCAGCGCCGCCGGATCGCCGAGAAACCGCAATTCCAGCACGTTGTCCTCGCCGGGGCGGCTGAGGTCCGGCGCCAGATCCTCCAGCCGCAGCACCAGGCTCGCGCCGGCCGCGATGTCGAAGGCCCGCAGCGCCACGCCGTTGAGCAGCACGCCGAGCGCCAGCCTGTCCTCCGGCCGCACCGGCGCCGCGGCCTCCAGCGCGATCTCCAGCCGGCGCAGCCGCGCCCCCGCGGCGAGCGGCAGCAGCACCACGGCGGCGGGCGCGAACTGCCAGGCGCCGCCGCCATCCTCGGCCGGCGCCCGCCAGCCCTGCCGCAGGCAGCGCCGGGAGGTCGGGTCGGCGCCGGGAAGGATCGAGAACCGCCCCTCGAGCGGCGCCCGGATCGCCTCGGCGATGCGCTGGCCGAAGCCGGCCCAGCTCAGCGCCCCGGTGCCCTGCGCCACGTCGGTGTCGGGATCGGCGAGTGCCGCGCGGATCGCGGCGCAGGCCGCCTCGACCGTGACGCCGACCGGCAGCAGGAAGCCGTTGACGCCGTCGGTGACGAGTTCCTCGGCGAAGCCGGTGCGCGTCACCACCGGCAGGGTGTTCGACATCAGCGCCTCGACGAGCGGGATCGGCCCGCCCTCCAGCGTCGCCACCGAGACATAGACGTCGAGCCGGGCGAAGTGCGCGGGATAGTGGTCGTAGCCCGTCTCGACGATCTCGAGGTTCGGCAGCGCCCATAGCGCGCGCGCCCGCGGGTAGTTGGACCACAGCAGGCCCTGGTTCTCCACCGCCGAGGCATCCGGGCCGAGCAGCAGGAACTCCACCTCCGGCATGGCCTGCACGATGCCCAGGATGGTGTCCGGCGACTTGCGTTCGTAGTAGGCGCCGACGAAGCCGACCTTGCCGCCGCCGCGCCGCTTCGGCCGGAACAGCGCCGGATCGGCGCCGCCATAGACCGTCAGCAGCCGCGACCGCGGCACGCCGAGCGCGCCGAGCAGCGCGGCATGCGCGGCATTCGCCGTGAAGATGCGCTCGGCCAGGCGCAGCGCGAAGACCGCTTCCTCGGCGCCGATGCCGCGCGCGAAGTCGGGGTGGGTGAACCAGACGAAGAGCCGCGCCGCGTGCAGCTCCGGGTGCCGGGCCAGGGCCTGGCAGTAGATGCCGTAGTGCGCGAAGACGTAGCAGCGGGCCCGCGGCAGCAGCGCGGTGATGACGTCGTTGCGCTCGGAATAGATCATCCGGTAGCTGGCGCGGCCCTGCGCCGCGATGGAGCGGCAGATCTTCTCCAGGATCCAGCCGCGCGCGCTGACATGCATGACGAAGACGACGTCGACGGCGATCTCGTGCTCCGGCATCGCGCGCGCTTCGGCGCGGCAGGCGACGATCCTCTCCAGCAGCGACATCGGCCGGGCCTTCCGCTCGTCTCGGGGCTCAGAAGGTCTGGCGCACGACGACCGGGCCGATGAAGGCCATCAGCCGCCGCTGCCGCTCCTCCCAGGTGAAGGGCTCGCCGGCCGCGCGGTTCTCGGCATAGCCATCCGGCCGCCGCGGGAAGCGGCGCGCGACCGCGCAGATCGTCGCGGCGAGCCGGGTCGGCCGGCGCGGATCGTAGGTGGCGCCCGCCAGCCCCTCGATCGCCAGCCCCGCGGTCGCCGGGATCGCCGCGGCGACGAAGGGCGTGCCGGAGAGCAGGTATTCGTAGACCTTGAGCGGCGAGGTGATCCCGGCGCGCGGCCCGGCCTCCCGCGTCGCCAGCACGATGTCGGCGGCCTGCTGCAGCACGCAGACCGCCTCGTGGTCGAGATAGCCGGGCAGCCGGACATTGCCGAGGCCGAGGCGGAGCAGCGCCGCGCCCCAATGCGCCTGGTCGGCCGCGGTGCCCCCGGCCAGCACGAACAGCGTCTCCGGCAGGTCCAGCGCGGCGCGCAGGATATGCTCGATGCCGCGCTCCGGCTGGAGGCCGCCGCAATAGGCGACCAGGCGCCGGTAGCCGGGGGCCAGCAGCGCGCCGCGCCAGCGCTCCGCCTCGACCGGGTGGCGCTGCAGCGCGGCGCGGCTGACGCCGCTGTCCAGCACCAGGATCTTGCGGTCGGGGATGCCGGCGTCGAGCAGGCGCCGGCGCACCGCGGCGGTGATCGCGACCACGGCGCGGCAGGCCTCCTGCTCGGCCCGCAGGTCCCCGATGGCGGTGAAGCCGGTCTGGTAGTCCTCGTCGTGGTCCTCGAGGACATAGGCGACGTTGCGCCGGGCGCATTCGACGGCGATGAGCGGGTCGCGGGTGTGCACGAGGCCGGCCTCCGGCAGCACCTGGCGGAGGAAGTCGCCGGTCGGCGACCAGTCCTCGCCCTTCGGCGCCTTGGGATCGCGCAGCAGGTAGAGCGCGATGTCGCCCGAGACGCCATAGAGCGCCTGCAGCGCCCGGTGTGCCGAGGCCTTCCCCGCCACGGTCTCGATCCGGTAGGGGAAGGCCGAGGCGCCGCCGACCAGCCCCGCCGGCACCCCGAGCGCCGCGGTCGCCGCGGCGGTGTTCGCGGCCCAGATCAGCCTGGCGCGGGCCGGCCGCAGCAGCGGGTCCCCGGCTCGCGCGGTGACGATGTAGCGCCCGGCCGAGAGGCGGAAGGCCTCCGGCGGGGCGGGAGCAGCGGCGGCCGCCGCCTTGCGGTGCTCAGCCGAGGACATCGGCATAGAGCGCGGCCAGCCGCGCGGCATGGGCAAGGGGGGCGTGGGCCTCGGCGACGTGCAGGCGCTGCAGCCGCCGTTCGCCGGGCGGCGGCGGGTTGTCCCAGAGGTCGCGCACGGCGGCGCCGATCGCATCGACGTCGAGCGCCGGCACGAAGCGCGCGAAGGGGCCGCAGTACTCGCGATGCGCCGGATGGTCGGAAAGCAGCAGCGGCGCGCCCGCGGCGGCGCCCTCCAGCACCGTCAGCGGCGCGCCCTCGGCGATGGCGACATGCGCCAGCAGCCGGCAGGCGGCGTAGGCCGAGGCCAGCAGGCCGGTCTCCGGCTCGATCCGCCCAGCGAAGCAGACCCGCGGCCCGGCCGCGGCGCGGCAGGCCGCCGCATAGCCGGCATCCTCGACCGGGCCGACCACGACCAGCGGCGGCCCGTCGGCCAGCGCCGCGATCAGCCGCAGCTGGTTCTTGCGCGGCTCCAGCCGCCCGACGGCGAGCACGAAGCCGCGCGACAGGTCGACTGGCCAGCACGCGGCGGCATGGCGCAGGAAGGGCCGCGGATCGGCCTGGCGCAGCGGCAGGCTGTCGATCGGGTTGTGCACCACCTCGCAGCGCACCGCCTGGCATCCCGCCGGGCCGCCCGCCAGCAGCCGCCGGACCTCCGCGGCCTCCGAGGCGCTGAGCGCGACGATCAGGTCGGCCGCGGCGAGCGTCTTCTGCACCAGCACGGTGTCGTAGTCGGTCAGCGCGCTGCCCGTCGCGGTGCCGAGCGCCTCGCGCACCCCGGTCCCCGGCAGCAGCAGGATCGGCGACAGCACGACGCGCACGCCCTGGCGCTTCAGCGCCTGGACCGCGGCGAAGGTCGGCACGAAGGGGCAGAGGTTGATCACATGGGCGAGCCGCCCGGGCCGCGCGCCCTGGACCAGCAGCCCGGCCTCCAGCCCCAGCGCCCGCAGCGCCGCGACGGTGCGCGGCACCCGCACCGAGGGCCCGCCGCGGGCGCGCGCCTCGTCGGGATGCAGCACCAGGCCGATGTCGCAGGGGGGCGCCGCCTCCGCGGCACCGATCACGTTCATGCGGGCGACCCGCGGCCCGAGGCCTGCGGCAGCAGCAGGCGGTCGAGGAAGCTGCGCGAGTTCAGCGGCCGCCGCGCGGTGGCGACGCCGATGCCGGCGAGCCAGCCGAGGACGAGGTTCGGCCGCCCCGCGCCATCCGCCGGCGTCAGGGTGACGTCGATCCGGTGCAGGCCGGCGGGCAGCGGGATCTCGCCGCTGGCCGTGGCCATCCGGCCGTCCCGCAGCTGGAGCCTTGCTGTGGCTGCCGTCGCCTCGCCGCCGCTTTCCGCGCGCCAGGCGATGTGGATCTCGCGCCTGCCGAGCGAGCCCTGCACCGCCAGAAGCAGGCGGCAGGGGCCGGCGGCCGCGTCCTCGGGCCGGACCGCCAGCGGCAGCTGCAGCACGGCGCCCGAGGACAGGATGGGCACGCCGTGCTCGTCGGGCTCGCCCCAGCCGCTGCCGGCGCAGCCGGTATCGATCATCGCCGTCGCCAGCGACGGGTGCAGCAGGTCGCGCCGCTGCAGCGACAGCACCAGGCCTGGCTGGAGGAAGGCGCGCGGCCCGCCATCGCCGCCGGCGAAGCCGAGGTCGTCCACCGAATTGAGGATCTGCCGCGCCACCTCCCGCCAGCTGCGCAGCCGCCGGTTCGCCAGCAGGGTCCGCTCCAGCGTGTCGCGCCAGGCATGGTCGAAGATCAGGCGGACGAGGGCCTCGCGGAATGCGCCGAAGGCGCCGGGCGGGTAGAAGGCGGCGCAGTCCCGTCCGGATTCCAGCAGCCCGGAATGCGCCGGCACCAGCGGTACCCGCCCCCGGGCGATGCTCTCGGTGACCGCCGGGCCCCAGCCGTCGTAGCGGCTGGCGCTGACCGTGAACATGCAGCCGGCATGGAGCCGCGCCAGGCTGGCCGCGTCGAGCCCGGGCAGCAGCACCACCATCCGCTGCAGCACCGGATCCTGCGCATGGTCGTCCAGCGCCGCGTCGGCGAGCCAGCCGCGCGGCCCGACGCAGACCAGCAGCGGCACCGCCTGCTCGCCGCGGGCCTGCACCAGGGCGCGCCAGGCGTCGAAGAGGAAGCCGGGGTCCTCGCGCGTCTCGAGCGTTGCGACGCAGAGGACGAAGGGCCCCTCGATCGCGCGGCCCTGGACCACGATCGGCCCGGCCGGCGCCGCGGTGGCCGGCGCGGCGGCGGCCGCCGGCACCGGCGCGACGGCGGTGGCGGCATCGAGCGGCACGAACTCGACGCGCTGCGGCATCGGCCCGACGAGGCGCGCCTGCAACCGCAGGAGGTCGTCCCGCGTGGCCCGCGAATTGACCAGGATCGCATCGGAGACGAAGGCGATCGAGGAGAACAGGCGCGCCTGGTCGCGCACCCTCGCCGGGTCGCAGAGTTCGGGGAAGAGCAGCGGCAGGCAGCCGTCGACGAAGGGGACGGCGCGGAGCCCGTGCTGGCGGCGCGCCCGGGCCAGCGCCCGCGCATAGCAGGGCGGCCCGTGGCAATAGCCGAGCGCCACCAGCACGTGGCCTGGCCCGAAGGCGATGGGCGGCTCGGCGGCGAGCCTTTCGCGGATCGGCCCGGCGGCCTGGGCAAGGTCGTCCGGCGCCGGGCCGGCGTCGAGGCGGCCGGCGAGGTCGCGGAACAGCCCGGGCTCGAGCGGATGCCAGGCGCGCGTCTCCGGCAGGTAGGCGACGGTCGCCACCTCCGCGAGCTCGGTGGCGGCGAGGGCGATGCGGGCGACCTCCACCTGCACCTGCCAGGGGCCGTCTTCGCCCGACCGCAGGAGCACGCCGACATCGAGCAGCAGGCGCGGCCGCACCAGGACCGGGCCGACCCGGGTCGGCGTCGGCCCGCTCCAGGGGGGCAGGAGCGGCCCGGCCGGCGGCGGCGGTTCGAGGTCCAGCAATGCCAGGTGCCCGGCTGCCGGATCCTCGGGTGCGGCGGCGGGCGGCGGGGCGGTGGGTGCGGCGTCGGCCGGCGTCGGCGCGGCCGCTGCCGGGGCGGCTGCGTCGGTCGCCGGCGGCGTCAGCTTCGTATGGGCCCAGACCTCCGCCAGCTCGCGCTCCGCTGCCTCGCAGGCGGGGTCGAGCGCCAGCGCCAGGGCGTAGTTCTCGATCGCCTCGTCCGGGCGTCCGACCAGCCGCAGCGCGTGCCCGATCTGGACCTTGATGTCGGCATCCCGCGGCGCCAGCACCTCGGCCTGGCGGTACCGGGCGAGGCCACTGGCCGGATCGCCCGCCTCCTTCAGGCAATGGCCGAGCTGCACCATGATGGGCCAGTCCGCAGGGTTGAGGCTGAGATAGCTTTCGTAGCAGGCCGCTGCCTCCTGCCACCGGCGCTCGTCGCGGTGTCGGTCGCCCTGGTTGCGCAGCAGGAGGGTCGAATCTTCGGTCATCGAGGCAATCCCGGTACTCAATTCTTGAGCCCCACCGACGCCCCCAGGCGACGATGCTGCAGGACCACGGCGCTCGGTCTTCCTCCCGCCTGCGGAGACTGGCGGCTCGGCAATGCAGGGGCCAGCCGTCGCGAATCGCTCTGTAATTGAAGGTACCATAGGACGTGCACGCCTGTGGATTGACTCATTTCCGTCCCGGGGGCGAAAGCGACGGCGTGGACGCGTGGGGCGCGGTGCATCGGCATCCGTCCCCCGGAGATCGCGCAAGGCTGCGGCTGCTCGCTTTGGTGCACGCGGCGGCCGGTGCCGGGGCGGGCGGCTGCCGTTCGGTACGCACCCGCGGGCCGGTCCTGCTGCGTTGGTGGTGCTGCACTGCGGCATGGCGTGGCCGCGACGGCGCTCGAAGCGGGTGGCAGTGACGTGGCGCAGCCTGCCGCCGGCCGCCGCTGCCATCGTGCCGTCATTGACGCCGCCGCCGGAGGCAGCGGAGCCCAGCCCCGTGCCGCCGCCGGTGGTCACCCGGCCAAGTCCAGCCCGGGCGCCCGGCGCAGCTAAGGGCGGCGGGGCAGCGCCGCGCCTGTCGCTCGGAGCCTCGGAAGGCGCGCCCTGTCGTTGCCGCGAGAGAGGCGCGCAAGGCGCGTTGAGTGCTGGCAGGCGCTGGGGCGCAACGCGGCGGCTGCCGATCGATCCGGGCGCACGTTCGGCGTTACAGCGGTCGGACGGAATTGCAGGGCGGCAGCAGCGGAGAGGTTGGCGCAGAGTCCACAGGGACTGGCCGTGCTGTGCCAGCGCGACGCCCGGTGCGCCGGCCTCGCGGCCGGGTCCATGTTCCCGCTCTCGTCCTTGGCAGTGCGACCGCGCACGCGGGGCGATCGGCATGGACCCTTCGTCCATGGCGCTGGTAGCGGCGAGCGGACTTGAACCGCTGACCCCGGCATTATGAGTGCCGTGCTCTAACCAGCTGAGCTACGCCGCCATCCCAGCAGGGCGGCGAGTTAGGCCGCGGCCCCGGCGCTGTCAACGAAAACGGCCTCGGGGCGGGCGATGAACCCGCCGCCCAGCACGCGCTCCCCGTCGTAGAAGACCGCCGCCTGGCCGGGGGCGGCGAGGGCCGGCACGTCGGGGCGCAGCAGCACGCGCGCCCCGTCCCAGGCGATGCTCGCCGGCTGCGGTGCCTCCCGCGCGCGGAGCTTCACCTGGCAGCGCCGCGCCGCGCCCGGCGGCGGCGGATCGGCCAGCCAGTTCGGCGCGGTGACGGCGATCTCGGCCTGGGCCAGCGCGGCCCGCGGCGCCACCACCACCCGCCGGCGCGGCGCATCGAGCGCGGCGACGAAGAGCGGCGCCTCCCCCTCGCGCCGCGGCAGCCCGAGGCCCTTGCCCTGGCCCACCGTGTAGCGGGCGACGCCGCGGTGCCGGCCGAGCACCCGCCCCGCCGCGTCGACGATCTCGCCCGGCTCCATCGCCTCGGGCCGCAGCCGCGCCACCACCGCGTCGTAGCGGCCGGCCTTTCCCTCGACCGGGGGGACGAAGCAGATGTCCTGGCTGTCCGGCTTCTCGGCAACGCCGAGGCCGAGCCGCGCCGCCGCCTCCCGCACCGCCCGCTTGTCCGGCATGTCGCCGAGCGGGAAGCGGCTGAAGGCGAGCTGCTCGCGCGTGGTGGCGAACAGGAAGTAGCTCTGGTCGCGCGCCGGATCGGCGGCGCGGCGCAGCTCCGGCCCCTCGGGCCCCTCGGCGCGGCGGGCGTAGTGGCCGGTGGCCAGCGCCTCGCAGCCGAGGTCGCGGGCGAGGGCGACCAGGTCCTGGAACTTCACCGTCTGGTTGCAGCGCACGCAGGGGATCGGCGTCTCGCCGCGGGCGTAGCTGTCGGCGAAGTCCTCGATGACGGCGGCGCGGAAGCGCGCCTCGCGGTCCAGCACGTAGTGCGGGATGTCGAGCGCATCGGCGACGCGGCGGGCATCGTGGATGTCCTGCCCGGCGCAGCAGGCCCCCTTGCGCGAGGTGGCGGCGCCATGGTCGTAGAGCAGCAGCGTGGCGCCGATGACCTCATGGCCCTCGCGCTTGAGCAGGCCGGCGACGACGCTGCTGTCCACGCCGCCGGACATCGCAACGAGAATCCTCATGGCTGCGCCATGAGGGGGGCGGCAAGGATCCTCATGGCCGCCGCGCGCATCAGGCGTTCCGGCCGGCGGCGTCCAGCCCCTGCTGCCAGAACCGCGCCTCGAGCCGCGCCGCTTCGGCGAAGGTTGCCGAGAGCGTGGCGAAGCGCGCATGGCCGCCATGGCTCTCGCCGAGCGCGTCGATCCGCGCCGCGGCCGCCTTGGCGAGCGCCTGGTAGCCGGGATCGGCATAGGTCTCGATCCAGGACTGGTAGGCATTGTCCTCCGCGCGCCGGCGCGGGTCGGCCATGATGCGCAGCGCGACCTCGCCATAGCCGACCGTGCAGGGCGCCAGCGCGACCTCGAGATCGAGGATGTCGCCGGCCAGCCCGCGGTCGATGACGTAGCGCGTGTAGCTCACCGTCTCCGCGCTCTCGGGCGTTGCGCGCACCTCGGCCTCGGGGATGCCCCATTCGGCGCAGTACTTCAGGTGCATCAGCGTCTCGGAGAGGATGGCGCGGATCGCCTCGGTCTTGTCGCGCATCGCCTCGATGCTCTCGGCCTTGAAGACGGCCAGAGCCTTGGCGCGGGCGAAGTGGATGAGGAACAGGTAGTCCTGGATCAGGTAGGTGCGGAAGGCCGGCAGCGGCAGCGTGCCGTCCGACAGGCGCTGGCAGAAGGGATGCCAGGTGTAGGACTGCCACTCCGCGGCGCAGGCGGCGCGCAGGCGGCGGAACAGCCCGCCCTCGGCGCCGAATTCGGTTTCCCAGCGCGAGGTCATCCCAGCGCGTTCCGCGTGCCGGCGGGCAGCGTCACCACCAGCCCGTCCAGCGCCTCGGTCATGATGATCTGGCAGCCGAGCCGGCTCGTCTCCTGCAGGTCGAAGGCGAGGTCGAGCATGTCCTCCTCGTCCTCGGTCGGGGCGGTGAGCTTCTGGAACCAGCCCTGGTCCACGATGACGTGGCAGGTCGAGCAGGCGAGGCTGCCTTCGCAGGCGCCCTCGATGTCGACGCCGTGCTTGTGCGCGATCTCCAGCACGGAGAGGCCGAGCGGCGCATCCACCTCGCGGCGCGTGCCGTCGCGCTCGATGAAGGTCATCTTCGGCATGCTGCAGCTCTGCCCTATTCCGCCGTGCCGCGGGGTTCCGACGCGGCGCGGCGCCAGGCGGCGGCCAGCGCGGCCGCAGCCAGGTCCACGTCGAAGGGCGAGGTAAAGCGCCCGATCCCGATCCGCAAGGTCGCCCGGGCCTCCGCCTCCGGCAGGCCAATGGCGCGCAGCACATAGCTCGGCTCGATCGCGGCCGAGGAGCAGGCCGAGCCGGTCGAGACGCAGACCCCGGGCGCCGCTGCCATGATCGCCTGCGCGTCGATCTCTCCCGGAAAGGTGAGGTTGAGGTTGCCGGGCACGCGGTGCTCCGCATCGGCGTTCAGCCGCACCCCCGGCACCGCGGCACGCAGCGCGGCGAGGAAGCGGTCGCGCTGGTCGCGGATGCGCCCGGCATCGAGCAGCCCCTCGATCGCGGCGAGGCGCGCCGCCTCGCCGAGGCCCACCACCAGCGGCGCCGGCAGCGTGCCCGAGCGCAGCCCCCGCTCCTGCCCGCCGCCCGAGAAGAGCGGCGCGAGGCGCACCCGCGGCCGCCGGCGGACATAGAGCGCGCCGATGCCCTTCGGGCCGTAGATCTTGTGGCCGGAGAGGGAGAGCAGGTCGGCCTGGATGTCCGCGACGTCGAGCGGGATGCGCCCGGCCGCCTGCGCCGCGTCGGTGTGGAACAGCGCGCCGGCCTCCTTCGCCATGGCGCCGATGGCGGCGAGGTCCTGGATCACGCCGATCTCGTTGTTCACCGCCATGACGGAGACGAGCAGCGTCGGCGCCTCGGCGAGCGCGGCCTGCAGGCGCCCGGGGTCGAGCAGGCCGGAGGGCTCGACGGGCAGCACCACCGGCTCGAAGCCCTCGGCGGCCAGGTCGCGCACGCTCTCGAGGACGCATTTGTGCTCGGTCGCCAGGGTGATGATGCGGCGGCGTTCCTCGCCCTTCGCGTGGGCGAAGCGGGCGGCGCCCTTGATGGCGAGGTTGTTGGCCTCGGTCGCACCCGAGGTGAGCACGATCTCGCGCGCCTCGGCGCCGATGCGCTCGGCGATCTCGGCGCGGGCGGCCTCCACCGCCTCCTCGGCGGCGCGGCCCATGGCGTGCTCGACGCTGGCGGGGTTGGCGAAATTCTCCTCCCACCAGGGGCGCATGGCGGCGAGCACGCGCGGATCGACCGGCGTGGTGGCGTGGTTGTCGAGGTAGATGGGGCGGTTGGGGCGGCTCATGGCACGGGCTATGTGGCGCGCGGGCGCGGCGATGGGGAGGGCCACGCGGCGCATGGCGGGGCGGCGCGAGCGGCCGGGGCGCTGCCCCGGAGCCCCGCGAGAGGGGCGCCGCCCCTCTCGACACCCCGCCAGGGGGCCGGGCCCCCTGGACCGCCATGCGCTCGCCCGCGGCACGACCGGTGCGCGGAAACGCAGTGCGCGCAGGTTTCGGTCAAATGCCTCGGGCGGGCCGCGGGTGCAGGACGCGGACAAATCCCGGCGGCGGTGCGATGGCGGGCGTGCAGGCTGGTCCGGCACCACAGGATTGGCGCGGCGGCAGCTCCGGCACGGCGGGGCAGGGACCGGGCGACGCGGGAGCACAGCGCGTCCATCCCCGCCCCCTCCGCCTGCCTGTCCCGCCCATGCCGCATGCCGCGCTGCCCTTCGCACCAAACGCGGCAAGGTGCCGGAGAGTGGCGCGGATGAGCAAGGAAAATCTTCTTAGCGTACCGTCAGTCCGGCGCGGCCCCCGCCTGCCGCAGCCGGCGCGCGATCGCCTCCGGCATCCAGGCATCGACGGGCGCCAGCCGGCCCGAGGCTTCCAGCGCGCGCGCGACGGCAAGGGCCTGCCCCCACCACGCCGCCGCGCGCGCGGGATCCGCTTCGGCGAGCTTGGCGCAGGAGACGATGAGGTCGCGCTGCCACTCGGCGTTGGCGGGGTCGGCGGCGGCCAGGCGCTCGCGGATCGCCATGGCGGCGCGGTAGGCGGCGAGCGCCCCGGCGCCGTCGCCCTGCGCCCGCAGCACGTCGCCGATCTTGATGTGGCTGACGGAGAGGTCGCGCTGCCACTCGGCGTTGGCGGGGTCGGCGGCGGCCAGGCGCTCGCGGATCGCCATGGCGGCGCGGTAGGCGGCGAGCGCCCCGGCGCCGTCGCCCTGCGCCCGCAGCACGTC
>CAYNYQ010000081.1:0-4235 GCA_964401305.1 uncultured Acetobacteraceae bacterium
GCCGCTGGCCCGGCCGCCCGCCAGCGCCAGGGCACCCGCCCCGGCCACGGCCAGGACCGCCTCGCCGCCGGCGATGGCGGCGGCGACCTCGGGCTGCGGCCCGGCCAGCAGCCGCGCACCCAGCATGGCCTCGGCCACCGGCAGCGGCACCAGGGCGGCCTCGGTCGCCGCGACCACGGCGCCGGCGGCGGCCAGCGGCAGGCCGAGCCCGCCGACCTGCTCGGGGGCGAGCACGCCGAGCAGCCCGTCCTCGCCGAGGCGCCGCGCCGCCGCGGCGGGCTCCATCGCCGCGGCCAGGGCGGCGGCGCGGGCGGCGGTCTCCGCGATCTCGCGGATGGGATCGTCGCTCATGCTCTCAGCCCTCGCGCGGCAGCTTCAGGATGCGGTCGGCGATGATGCCGAGCTGGATCTGCGTGGTGCCGGCGTAGATCGTCTCGGCCCGCGCGCGCAGGTAGATCTGGCGGAAGCGCTGCTGCGCCCGCGCCACCGCGGGGCTGGGCGGGTAGCCGGCCTGGTCCAGGATCTCCATCGAGAGCGCGGCCTGGCGCTGGTGGTATTCCGACCAGTGCTGCTTGATCAGGCTGCCGCGCCCGCCGATGCCGGCGCCGACGCAGAGATCCTCCACCACGCCCTCGATCATGCGCTTGTGCACCTCGATGTCCACCTGCACCTGGGCGATGCGCTGGACGATGTGCGGGTTCTCGACGACGCGGGCGAGCACGGGGTCGGCGCGGCAGACGGTAAGCAGATGGCGCAGCTCCTCCTCGAGGCGCCAGGCGCGGTACATGCGGTTGGTGCCGCGCTCCACCTCCAGCACGCGCACGGCGGCGGCCCAGCCCTTCTCCTGCTCGCCAAGCGCGTCCTCGGGCTCGACGAGCGCGTTGTCGAAGAACACCTCGTTGAACTCGGCATGGCCGTCCATCTGCCGGATCGGCTTGATGGTGACGCCGGGCTGGTCGAGCTTCAGCGCGAAGAGCGAGAGGCCGCGATGGCGGCTCTCCATCGTGCCGGTGCGGGCCAGCAGCAGGCAGCGCTGGGCGCGGTGCGCGCCGGAGGTCCAGATCTTCTGCCCGGTGACGCGCCAGGCGGCGCCATCCTTCACCGCACGCGTGCGCAGGCCGGCGAGGTCGGATCCCGCCTCGGGCTCGGAGAAGCCCTGGCACCAGATCTCCCGCATCTCGAGGATGGCGGGGATGTAGCGCTTCTTCTGCTCCTCGGTCGCGATGGCGAGGATGATCGGGCCGGCCAGCTCCTTGCCGATGGAGTTGAAGCTCTCCGGCATCGGCAGGCGGCCGATCTCCTGGTTGGCGATCATGTGCTCGCGCAGGGTCAGCCCGTGCCCGCCATAGGCGCTGGGCCAGGCAACGCCCCAAAGGCCCTGGCGGTGCAGCTCCGCCTCCCATGCCTTCGCCTCCTCGAGGGTCGGGCCCTGGTAGTCCGGGTTGTCGGCGCGCCAGCGGGCGGGAAGGTTGGCGGCGAGCCAGGCGCGGTGCTTCGCGCGGTAGGCCTCGGCATCGATGGCAGGGGCGGTGGACTCGGCCAGGGCGGCGCTCATGCGCGGCCCCCGGGGTGGTGGGACATGGCTTCCTCCAGGCGTGTGGCCGGGAGTGTCCGCCGGGGCGGGGTGGGGATCAAGCGGGCGGCCGCCACGCCGCGCGGCCACGGGAGGCCCCGCCCCCAGGCCCCTAGTATGTCCCGGTCTTCGCCGGCTTCGGCGCCGCCGCGGCCGCGCCCCCCTCCAGCATGGCCCGCATGCCGGCGCCGTTCTGCTGCCACCACTGGTACAGGATCCGCACGTCCCAGCCGATGCAGAAGTGCTGCACCCCCATCTCCAGGTAGGGCTTCGCGCCGGAAATGTCGGCCAGCTCCACGCGCGGGTTCTTGCCCATCTTCAGCGCCATCTCGATCGTGTGGCGCTCCGCCCTGACCACGTCCGGGTGCGACCGCTGACCCGTCAGGCCGAGGCTCATCGAGTAGTCGGACGAGCCGAACTGCACCATGTCGATGCCCGGGACCGAGAGGATCGCCTCCAGGTTCTCCACGCATTCGCGCTTCTCGACCATGATGGCGATCACCACCTCGTTCAGCGCGTCGACATAGGCCGGCGAGCCGCCCTGCAGCACGGTGCCGACATCGCGCCGCATGCCGACGCCGAGCCGGCCGCCCGTGCCCGGCGTCTCGGCGCGCACCGCGGCGACGCAGGCTTCGGCGTCCTCGACGGTGCGGATATCGGCGAAGAGCACGCTCTGGAAGCCTGAGCCGATCGCCCGCATGGCCTGGTGCGTGTACTGCTTCTGCTCGATCTTGATCATGCCGGCGAGGTTCTTCAGCTCGAAGGCCCGGCCGAGATTGTCGAGGTCGTGCATGGTGAAGGGCGCGTATTCCGCGGTGAACTCGACATAGTCGTAGTTCCCGGCGTCGCCGATCAGCTCCACCAGCGTCGGCCAGCAGGAGAGGATATGCGTGCCGATCGTCGGCTCCCCGGCGTTCAGCTTCTGGCGCAGGCGGTTGGGGCGCATGGTGTCGTGTCCTCCCTCGGACCGGCTCTTGGCCGGAAGTGTCGTCGGATCGGGAGGGGCGCGCAACCCGTCGCTACAACGAGATCGGACGCCGGTACTTCTGCGAAACCGTCTCCGGCCGGATCAGCCCGCCGGCCAGCGCCATGGTCCAGTAGCCGATGTCGGCGAGATGCACGATGGTGCCTTCCAGGCTGCGCACCACCAGCTCGCCCTCCCCGCTATGCGCGCCGGCGATGTGCGCGACCGCTTCCGGCAGCCCCACCGTCAGGCAGAGATGCACGCCATAGGCGGGGTGGCGGATCGAGGGCAGGCCGGTGGCGCGCGGCGCGGCCTCCCAGCGCCGACGGTTCTCCGGGTCGTATTCCCAGGGCTTGCCGACATCGTGGCAGAGCCCGCCGGCGACGACGATGTCGTGGTCGATGATCATGTCCGGGTTCATCGCCGCCATCTCCTCGGCCATGCGCATGGCCAGGCGCGTGACGCCGCGGATGTGGTCGGTCTGGTCGCCGCGCGTCATCACCATCTGCCCCGGATTGCCCGAGGGCGGGATCTCGCGGATGGAGCCGTAGGAGGACCGCGCGATGGCCAGCGCCCAGGCCTCCACCACGCGCGCGGCGAGATCGGCGTCGCGGATGGCCGCGACCTCGGGCAGTTCCTCGCGGATGCGGGCGCGCAGCGCCTCCGTCACCTCCCCCGGCATGGCAGGCTTCTCCCCTTCGCAATGGACGGCCTATAGGGTCGGGCAATCCAAGGGAGGCTGTCCATGCACCGCCGCGCCATCCTGCGCACCGCCGCCATCGCCCTCGCCGCGCCGGCGCTGGCCCGGGCCCAGGACGCCTGGCCCAGCCGCCCGGTCCGCATGATCGTGCCCTTCGCCGCCGGCGGCGCGGCGGACGTGGTCGCCCGGCTGGCGGCCCAGGCCATGGGCGAGCAGCTCGGCCAGACCGTGGTGGTGGAGAACCGCGGCGGCTCGGGCGGCGTCATCGGCTCCGAGGCCTCGCTGGCGGCGCCGCCGGATGGCTACACCATCACCTTCCACACCCTCTCCTCCGGCGTGCTGAATGCCGGGCTCTACCGCAACCTCAGCTTCGACGTGCGCCGCGCCTTCGCCCCGGTGGCGCTGATCGGCCTCGTGCCGAACGTCGTTCTGGTGAATCCGAACGTGCCGGCGAACAGCTTGGCCGAGCTGATCGCGCTGCTGCGGCGCGAGCCGGGCAAGCGCAGCTATGCCTCCTCCGGCAACGGCACCATCACGCATCTCTCGGCGCACCTGCTGCTCAGTCGCATCGGCGCCGAGGCGACGCACGTGCCCTATCGCGGCTCCGGCCCGGCGCTGCAGGACCTGATGGCCGGCACCACCGACATGATGGTCGACACCATCGCCGGCGTGCTGCCCGGCGTGCGCGGCGGGCGGCTGCGCGCGCTGGCCGTCACCACGCGGGAGCGCAGCCCGGCCCTGCCCGAGGTGCCGACCGCGAGCGAGGCCGGGCTGCCGGGCTTCGAGAGCTACAACTGGCACGGAGTCTTCGCGTCCGCCGCCGTGCCGGCGCCGATCCGCGCCCGGCTGGAGCAGGCGACGATGGCGGCGCTGGCGGAGCCCGCCCTGCAGCGCCGCCTGGTCGAGGTCGGCGTCGATCCGCGCCGGCTCGGCGGCGAGGCGTTCGGCCGCTTCTGGGACGAGCAGCTCGCGCTCTGGATCCCGATCATCCGCGCCTC
>CAYNYQ010000081.1:4335-14437 GCA_964401305.1 uncultured Acetobacteraceae bacterium
CGGCAAGGGCCTGGGAGGAACGCCATGCGCTTCGAGGGCAAGGTCGCGCTGATCACCGCGGCGGCCAGCGGCATCGGCCGCGCCACGGCGGGGATCATGGCGCGTGAGGGCGCCGCTGTGGCGCTGGTGGACAACAACCAGGACAGGCTGGATGCCGCCGTCGCCGCGCTCGGCGAGCGCGCCCACGCCTTCCCCGCCGATGCGCTGGACGAGGCGCAGGCCAACGCCGTGGTGGCCGAGGTGGCACGGCGCTTCGGCCGCATCGACATCCTGGTGAACGCGGTCGGCGGCAGCACCATCATCGCCGATCCGGCTGCGACCACGGATCGCCTGACGCTTGCCGAGTGGCAGGCGCTGCTGCACTTCAACCTGACCGGCACCTTCCTCTTCACCCATGCCGTGCTGCCGATCATGCAGCGCCAGGGCGGGGGCAAGATCGTCAACCTCGCCTCCATCGCCGGGCGGGGCCTGAGCGAGGCCAGCAGCTCCGCCTATGCCACGGCCAAGGGCGGCATCGTCGCCTTCACGAAGAAGCTGGCCATGGAGCAGGGGCGGCACGGCATCACCGTGAACGCCATCGCGCCGGCGACGACCCTGACCGAGCGCATCGGGCCACGCTGGCACCAGAAGCCGCCGGAGGAGCGGGAGGCCGACATCGCCCGCACGCCGCTGCGGCGCATGGGCCTGGCCGAGGACCAGGCCCGGGTGATCTGCTTCCTCGCCTCGGCGGACGCGGATTTCGTGACCGGGCTGACGATCGACGTGACGGGAGGGCTGTGAGATGGCGGGCAAGGTGGGCTTCGTCGGCCTGGGCGCGATGGGCGGGCCGATGGCGCGCAACCTGCTGAAGGCCGGCCACGCGGTGGTGGTGCACGACATCGACGCGCGGAAGGTGCAGGCGCTGAGCGAGGCCGGCGCCGAGGTCGCGCCCTCGCCCGAGCAGATGGCGCGGCAATGCACGCGCCTGATCTGCATGGTCGAGACCACGCCGCAGATGCAGGAGGTGATCGGCGGCTTCGCCCGCGGCGCATCGCCCGGCCATATCGTGATCTGCATGAGCACGGTGGACGTGCCCGCGCTGCAGCGGGTCGGCGCCGATCTCGCGGCGCAGGGCATCGCGCTCTTGGATGCGCCGGTCTCGGGCGGCACCACGGGCGCCGCGGCGGGGACGCTTTCCGTCATCTGCGGCGGCCCGCGCGAGACCTTCGCCGCCTGCGAGGACCTCTTCCGCGCCATGGGCGGCAACGTCTTCCACATGGGCGGGCTCGGCAGCGGCCTGGCGATGAAGCTGATCAACAACATGCTGCTGCAGGTCCAGGTGGTCGCCATCGCCGAGGGCATGGTGCTGGGCGCCAAGGCGGGGCTCGACGCGCAGCAGGTGATCGATGTCCTGCGTGTCAGCACCGGCGCCTCCGTGGCGGTGGAGCGGTCCGGCACGCGCATGGTGGCGCGCGACTTCTCGCCCTCCGGCACCACCGACATCTCCTACAAGGACCAGGAGGTGGAGACGGCGCTGGCCAAGGCGCTCGGCGTGCCGATGATCCTGGCGAACGTGACGCAGCAATACTACCAGATGGCGCGCGCGGCCGGCTTCGGGAAGGAGGACGGCTCGGCGGTGGTGAAGGTGATCGAGCGGCTGGCCGGCGTCACGGTGGGCGGGCGCGGCTGAACCCGACTTGCCCGGGCGGGCCGCCTGCGGTTCAAGGCGGCCATGCGGCCTGTCATCGGCATCGATTTCGGCACCACCAACAGCGTCGTCGCCGTCCGCCGGGCGGATGGCTCGGTCACGGTGCTGCGCCACGCGACGGAGGAGGTCTTCCGCTCCGTCCTCTGCTTCTGGCGGGACGCCGGCGGTGGCATCCGCCATGCCGCCGGCCCCGCCGCCATCGACGCCTATCTCGACGATCCGCTGGACAGCCGCCTGCTGCTCTCGCTGAAGAGCTACCTCGCGCAGCGCAGCTTCAGCGAAACGCGCATCTTCGGCCGCGCCTGGACGCTGGAGGCGCTGATCGCCGCCTTCCTGCGCGCCCTGCTGGCGCCCTTCGCAGCGGAGCTGGCGGCGGCCAGCATCGTCGTAGGCCGGCCCGTGCACTTCGTCGGCGAGTCGGCCGACGACGCGCTCGGCGAGCGGCGGCTGCAGGCGGCGCTCGCCGCGGCGGGCTTCGCCGACTGCAGCGTGGCGCTGGAGCCCGCGGCGGCCGGGCAGCGCTTCGCGCAGGGGCTCGATCGGCCGACCACCGTGCTCGTCGCCGATTTCGGCGGCGGCACCAGCGACTTCTCCGTGCTGCGCTTCCTGCCCGGGCCGCCGCGCCGCGTGGAGCCGCTCGGCCATGCCGGCATCGGCATCGCCGGCGATGCCTTCGACTACCGCATCATCGACCGCGTGGTCTCGCCGCTGCTGGGCAAGGGCGGCACCTACCGGGTGACCGGCACCGACCTGCCGGTCCCGCCTGCCTGGTACGGCAGCTTCGCGCGCTGGCACCTGCTTTCGCTGATGCGGGCACCGCGCGCGCTGCGCGACATCGCCGCGGTCGCCCGCACGGCCGCGGCGCCCGAGCAGCTGCACCACCTGGCGCGGCTCATCGAGGACGAGGCGGGCTACGCGCTCTACCGCGCTGTCGCCGGCGTGAAGGCGGCGCTGTCGCGGCAGGAGGCGGCGGTGCTCGCGTTCCGCCACGCCGACTTCGCCGTGCAGGCGACGATCCGGCGCGCCGAGTTCGAGACCTGGATCGCGCCCGAGCTGGCGCGCATCGACGCGACCATTGCGGCGGCGCTGGCCGATGCCGGCCTGCCCGACACGGCGATCGACCGCGTCTTCCTCACCGGTGGCACCTCGCTCGTGCCGGCGGTGCGGCGACTCTTCGAGGACCGGTTCGGCGCGGCGGCGATCGCCGCGGGGGGCGAGTTCGTCTCCGTCGCGGAAGGGCTCGCCCTGATGGGCGCGGCGTCGGGCTGAGGGGCGGCACCCGCCGGCCCGTGGCACGGGCTCGTGACCTTGACAGCGCCCTTCCTCCGTCCGACCTGCCCCGCCACCCCGGTCGCGGCGATGCCGGGCACACGGGCCAGAATCACGGAAAGGACATCGCGATGGCAGGGATCACGCGTCGCATCGCGCTCGGCCTGACGGGCGCCCTGCCGCTCGTCTCGGTCGGGCGGGCGCAGCAATACCCGACCCGCACCGTCACCGTGATCGTGCCCTTCGCCGCCGGCGGGCCCACCGACACCGTCACCCGCCTGGTGGCCGAGGCGATGGGCCGCAACCTCGGCCAGACCGTGGTGGTGGAGAATGTGGGCGGCGCCGGCGGCACCATCGGCGCGCAGCGCACCGCCCAGGCGCGGCCGGACGGCTACACCCTGCTGCTGCACCACATCGGCATGGCGACCACGCCGACGCTCTACCGCCGGCTTGGCTACGATCCGGTGGGCGGCTTCGAGACCATCGGCCTGGTCACGGAAGTGCCGATGACGCTGATGGCGCGCAAGGACTTCCCTGCGAACACCCTGCAGGAGGCGATCGCCGTCATCCGCCGCGAGCGCGACGACCTCAACTACGCCAATGCCGGCATCGGCGCGGCCAGCCATCTCTGCGGCCTGCTGCTGATGAAGGCGGTGGGCGCGGCGATGACCACCGTGCCCTTCCGCGGGACCGGGCCGGCGATGCAGGAACTGCTCACCGGGCGCGTCGACCTGATGTGCGACCAGACCACCAACACCACCGAGCAGATCCGGTCCGGCGCCATCAAGGTGTTCAACGTCACCACCGGGGAGCGCGTCGCCGCCCTGCCCGCGGTGCCGACCAGCGCCGAGGCCGGGCTGCCCGACTTCGAGGTCTCCGTCTGGCACGGGGTCTACGTGCCGAAGGGCACGCCCGCGCCGGTGATCCAGCGCCTGTCGACGGCGCTGCAGGCGGCCTTGAAGGAGGAGCGGCTGGTCTCCCGCTTCGCCGAGCTCGGCACCGCGCCGGTGGCGCAGGACCGCGCGACGCCCGAGGCGCATCGCCGCTTCTGGCAGGCCGAGATCGCCAAGTGGCGGCCGATCATCCAGGCGGCCGGCCAATACGCGGATTGAGCGGGGCCGCGCAGCCCCTCGCCGCCGGCGGGGCGGAGGGGGTCGTCCTCTACGATGGCGGCTGCGGCCTCTGCGCCGCCTGGGCGGGCTTCGTCGCGGCGCGCGACAGGGCGGGGCGCTTCCGCTTCGTCGCCCTGCAGGCGCCGGAGGGCCGGGCGCTGGCCGCCGCCCTCGGCATCGACGCCGCGGACCCGGACACGCTGGCAGTGCTGCTCGGGGGCCGCGTGCGCATGCGGTCGGACGGCGTGCTGGCGGCCATGGCGGCACTGCCCGGGTGGCGCTGGACCGGCGGCCTCGCCTGGTTGCCGCGCGGGCTGCGTGACCGGGTCTACCGGCTGGTCGCGCGCAACCGGCACAGGCTGCCGGGCGCCGCGGCCGCCTGCCGATGGCCGCCGCGCTGAGCCCTCACGCCGCGCCGCTGCGCGTGCGCCGCACCGCATCCAGCCAGGCGGCATGGCGCCGCATCGCCTCCTCGCGCGCCATGCGCGGCAGGAAGCGGCGGTCCAGCCGCCAATGCGCCGCCGCGGCGCCGGGCGGCGGCAGCAGCCCGGCCTGCATGCCGGCGAGATAGGCGGCGCCGAGCGCCGTCGTCTCCTGCATCACCGGCCGGTCCACCGGGGCGCCCAGCAGGTCCGCCAGGAACTGCATGGTCCAGTCGCTGGCCGTCATGCCGCCATCGACGCGCAGCACGCGCGCCGCGCCGGCGCCGACCTGGCCCGCCATGTCGGCCTCCATGGCATCGAGCAGGTCCTTGGTCTGGAACGCCACGCTCTCGAGCGCGGCGCGCGCCAGCTCCGCCCGGCCGGTGGCGCGCGTGAGGCCGAAGATCGCCCCGCGCGCCTCCGCATCCCACCAGGGCGCGCCGAGCCCGACGAAGGCCGGCACCAGGTGCACCGCCTGGGCCGGATCGGCGGCCTCGGCCAGCACCCCGGTCTCGGCCGCGCTGCGGATGATGCCGAGCCCGTCGCGCAGCCATTGCACCGCCGCGCCGGCGACGAAGATCGCGCCCTCCAGCGCATAGGTGCGCGCGCCGCCGAGCTGCCAGGCGATGGTGGTCAGCAGCCGGTTGCGCGACTGGACCGGCTCGGCGCCGGTGTTCAGCAGCGCGAAGCAGCCGGTGCCGTAGGTGGATTTCAGCATCCCCGGCGCGAAGCAGGCCTGGCCCAGCGTCGCCGCCTGCTGGTCCCCGGCGATGCCGCGCACCGCGACGGGCGCGCCGAGCAGCCCGGGCTCGGTCAGGCCGAATTCCGCCGCGCAGTCCCGCACCTCCGGCAGGATGGCGGCGGGGATGTCGAAGAGGCGCAGCAGGTCCTCGTCCCAGGCACCGCGGCGGATGTCGAAGAGCATGGTGCGCGCGGCGTTGGTCGCATCGGTGGCATGCACGCGCCCTGCCGTCAGCCGGTGCAGCAGGAAGCTGTCCACCGTGCCGAAGCAGAGCTCCCCGCGCTCGGCCTGCGCCCGCGCGCCGGGGAGGTTGTCCAGCAGCCAGGCGAGCTTGGTCGCCGAGAAATACGGATCGGCCAGCAGCCCGGTGCGGGCGGTGATCAGCGGCTCCGCGCCTTCCGCCCGCAGCCGCGCGCAGGCCTCCGCCGTGCGGCGGTCCTGCCAGACGATGGCGCGGTGCACGGGCCGGCCCGTCGCGCGCTCCCACAGCACCACCGTCTCGCGCTGGTTGGTGATGCCGATGCCGGCGATGTCGGCCGGCGCCGCCCCCGCCTCGGCCATCGCCGCGCGCAGGGTGGCGAGGCTGCCCTGCCAGAGGTCCTCCGGATCGTGCTCGACCCAGCCGGGCGCCGGGAAGTGCTGGGGCAGCTCCCGGCTCGCGCTGGCGCGAGGCACGAGGTCGGGGCCGAAGAGGATCGCCCGGGTGGAGGTCGTGCCCTGGTCGAGGGCCAGCAGCAGGGGGTCGCGCATCCGGCGAGCCTAGAGCAGATCCCGGCGGTGGGGGGAGGACCCCTCGACATCGGGCATCGGCGGCGCAACATCCCGGGCTCCTCCGGCCAGGACCCCGCCACCATGCCCGTGCTCAACCGCATCGCCGACTTCACCGCCGAGATGACCGCCTGGCGCCGCGACTTCCACGCCCATCCCGAGCTCGGCTTCCAGGAGGAACGCACCAGCGGCATCGTCGCCGCCCTGCTGGCCGACTGGGGCATCGAGGTGCATCGCGGCATCGCCGGCACCGGCGTGGTGGGCGTGTTGCGCAACGGCGGCTCCGGCCGCGCCATCGGGCTGCGCGCCGACATGGACTGCCTGCCGATGACCGAGCGCCCGACCGACCGGCCGCACCGCAGCACGGCCGAGGGGCGGATGCATGCCTGCGGCCATGACGGCCACACGGCGATGCTGCTCGGCACCGCCAAGTACCTGGCGGAGACGCGGAATTTCGACGGCACCGTGCACTTCATCTTCCAGCCCGCCGAGGAGGGCGGCGGCGGCGGCCGGGTGATGGTGGAGCAGGGGCTGTTCGAGCGCTTCCCCTGCGACCAGGTCTTCGCCATCCACAACGCGCCCATGCTGCCGCTGGGCGAGGTGGCGATCACCGGCGGGCCGCAGCTGGCGGCGGCGGATGGCGTGACCATCACCATCCAGGGCCTCGGCGGCCATGCGGCGCGGCCGCAGGGGGCGATCGACCCGGTGCTCATCGGCAGCCACATCGTCGTGGCGCTGCAGTCCCTGGTGGCGCGGCGGACCGATCCGCTGGACAGCGCGGTGGTCTCGATCTGCCAGTTCCATGCCGGCAGCGCCGGCAACGTCATCCCCGAGACGGCGATGCTCAACGGCACCATCCGCACGCTGAAGGCCGAGACCCGCGCCATGATGGAGGCGCTGGTGCGCCAGGTGGCGGAGAACACCGCCGCGGCGCATGGCGCGACGGCGGAGGTGACCTTCCGCCACGGCTACCCGCCGATGGTCAACGACACGGAGGCCGCGGCCCGCGCCGCCGCCGCCGCCCAGCGGGTGGTCGAGCCCGCCCGCATCCGCCGCGACGCGCCGCCGCAGATGGGCGCCGAGGACTTCTCCTACATGCTGGAGAAGCGGCCCGGCTGCATGATCAAGCTCGGCCAGAAGGCGCCGGACGGAAGGGGCGGCGTGCCGCTGCACCACCCGGACTACGACTTCAACGACGATGCGGCGCCGATCGGGGCCAGCCTCTTCGCCGCGATCGTCGAGGCGGAGTTGCCGCGCGGCGGCTGAGCGGGGCGCGCCTATCGGATCTCGTCGTCCCAGCGGCTGCGGCTGCTGTGGAAGAGCGTGGCCATCAACCCGGCCGCGATCGCCATGGTGCCGCCGCCGCCGAGGAGTGCGGCGATCAGCGGCGCGCCATGGATCGGCATGTCGCCGAAGAAACCCGCCGTGAGCCAGAGCACGATCGCCGTCGCGAGCACGCCCGCGGCGAAGCCGCCGAGGGCGATCAGGGCGATCCGCCGCCCCGGCCGCGGCGCGCGCCCATCGTCATGGCCCGGATCCATCCTCGCATCCTCCATCCGCTCCTGGCATGGCCTGAAGCGATGTCCCGGCCCCGGGTTCGACCTGTTCCTGCCCCCCCCTTCAAGGCGGGCGCCGCTGCCAGGGCAGGCGACGCCCGCCTTGACGCGGGGCGGCAGGGCGGAACAGCCTGCCGGGGAAGCCATGGCCGCGGCGGGAGGAACCAGATGAAGTTCGGCATCTTCTACGAGCTGCAATTGCCCCGTCCCTGGGGCCCGACCGCCGAGCGCGACCTCTACCACAACGCCCTCGCCCAGCTCGAGCTCGCCGACCGCCTCGGCTACGACTACGCCTGGGAGGTGGAGCATCACTTCCTCGAGGAATACTCCCACTCCCCGGCGCCGGAGGTCTTCCTCGCCGCCGCCAGCCAGCGGACGCGGACCATCCGCCTCGGCCACGGCATCATCCAGCTCACCACCAACCACCCCGCGCGCGTCGCCGAGCGCGTCGCCTGCCTCGACCTGCTGAGCAACGGGCGGGTCGAGTTCGGCATCGGCGAGGGCGCCTCGGTGACCGAGCTCGAGCCCTTCGGCCGCACCCTGGCGGAGAAGCGCGCGGTCTGGGAGGACGCGGTGCGCTGCATCCTGCCGATGATGCGCGAGGAGGGGTGGGAGTATCACGGCCGGTACTTCGACTTCCCCCTGCGCAACGTGCTGCCCAAGCCGCTGCAGCGGCCGCACCCGCCGCTCTGGGTCGCCTGCTCGCAGCTCGAGACCATCGAGTATTGCGGCCGGCGCGGCATGGGCGCGCTCGGCTTCCAGTTCCTCAGCGCGGAGGCGGCGCATGCCTGGGTGCACGCCTACTACAACAGCTTCGTGAAGCGCCGCGACCTGCTCTGCGACCACGCCACCAACCCCAACATCGCCATCGTCACCTACTTCATGTGTGCCGAGACCGACGAGGAGGCGCGGCGGCGGGCCGATGGCGTCACCTTCTTCCAGTTCTGCCTGCGCTACTACGGCGCGAGCTCGGGGCGCGAACGCGCGCCGCCCGGCACGGTCAGCCTCTGGGCCGAGTACGAGCGCTGGAAGAGCGAGAACCGCGAGAGCGTCGACCGCGCGCTGCGCGGCGGCCTGATCGGCAGCCCGGAGACCATCCGCCGCAAGCTCCGCAAGTTCGAGACCTCGAACATCGACCAGGTCATCCTGCTCAACCAGGCCGGCAACAACACCCATGCGCATATCTGCGAGAGCCTCGAGCTCTTCGCCCGCGAGGTGATGCCGGAGTTCCACGCCCGCGAGCCGGAGCACCAGGCCTGGAAGCAGAAGGTGCTCTCGGGCGAGATCGCGCTCGAGGAGATCGACACCCAGCCCTATCGCGACCGCTACGGGAGGAACTCCGTGCAACTCGACCACGCCGCGGCAGCCGCCGAATGAGCGCGCTTCCCACCTGCGCGCCCGAGGAGGTCGGCCTCTCCGCCGCCCGCCTCGCCACCCTCGGCCAGGTGCTGGAGGCGCGCATCGCCGCCGGCAACATCCCCGGCGCGGTCTGCCTCGTCGCCCGGCATGGCCGCATCGCCTGGCACCAGGCCTTCGGCCGGCGCGACCCCGCCGCCGCCGATCCGATGCGCACGGATGCGATCTTCCGCATCTACTCCATGACCAAGCCCATGGTCTCCGTCGGCGTCGCCATGCTGATGGAGGAGGGCCGGCTGCTGCTGGAAGACCCGATCGCCGCCTACATCCCGGCCCTCGGCGCCGTGCAGGTCGCCACCGCCGATGGCGGGCGGGAGAAGGCGGCGCGGCCGATCACCATCCAGGACCTGCTGCGCCACACCTCGGGCCTCACCTACGAGTTCCGCGGCAACGGCCCCGTGCACAAGGCCTATGCCGAGGCGCGGATCGCGCGGCTCAAGCAGACCAATGCCGACCAGGTGGCGACGCTCGCCTCGCTGCCGCTGCTGCACCAGCCCGGCACGCGCTGGGAATACGGCCGCTCCACCGATGTGCTCGGCCGGCTGATCGAGGTGGTGTCGGGCCAGACCCTCGGGCAGTTCCTGGCCGAGCGCGTCACCGGCACGCTCGGCATGGCCGATACCGGGTTCCACGTGCCGGCTTCGCAGCATGCCCGCCTGGCCGGGGGCTTCGCCAAGGACCCCGACAGCGGCGCCGACGTGGTGCTGCTGGCGGTGCAGGAGCCGCCCGCCTTCGAATCCGGCGGCGGCGCCATGGTCGGCACCGCCGCCGACTACGTGCGCTTCGGCCAGATGCTGCTGAACGGCGGCCGCCTGCGCGAGGCACGGCTGCTCAGCCGCAAGACGGTGGAGCTGATGACCGGCGACCATCTCGGCGACATCCCGGCGCCGGCCGACCTGGTGCCGCCCGGGCATGGCTTCGGCCTCGGCTTCTGCGTGCGCACGGCGCGCGGCATGGCGCCGACGCCGGGCTCGGTGGGGAATTTCTTCTGGCACGGCATGGCGGGGACCACCTTCTGGGTCGATCCCGCCGAGGGCCTTGTCGTGGTCTTCATGATGCAGGCGCCCGGGCAGCGCGGCCCCTATCGCGCGCTGCTGCGCGACCTGGTCTACGCCGCGATTGCCGACTGA
>CAYNYQ010000081.1:14537-15991 GCA_964401305.1 uncultured Acetobacteraceae bacterium
AGCATGATGTAGATCGGCCAGGTGAAGCCCTGGGTGAGGAAGGTGCCGGAGACCACGAAGCCGGCCATGCCCGCCACCAGCGCCTGCGCCATGGCGTAGCTCGCGGGCTCGTAGCCTGCGCCGGCGCGGGCCGGCGCCAGCGCCTCGGCCGCGCGCAGCGCGCCGCGCACCGTCTTCACCACCATGGCGACGAACAGGAAGAAGGCGATCCAGCCGCCTTCCGACAGCACCGAGAACCAGGTGCTGTGCACCGCCTTGGCGAAGCCCTCCCAGTAGTCGCTGTAGAAGAAGAAGTTGGCCGAGTAGTTCTTCAGCCCGACGCCGGTCAGCGGCCGGTCCACCGCCATGCGCACCGCCGCCTTCCAGGCCTCGAGCCGGCCCATCGCGCTCTCGTCCACGGCGCCCGCCTCCGCGGCACCGCCCGAGGCACGGCCGCTGATGCCGGCCACGGCGAAGAGCCCCAGCAGCGCCACCGCCCCGCCGCCCAGCAGCACCGCGCGCGAGCGGATGCGCCGCGCCGCGAAGGCGCCGAGCACGGCGACGATGCCGAGCAGCCCGCCGCGGCTCTGCGTCGCCAGGATCGCCAGCACCATCATCGCCGCGCCGCCGCCGCCGAGCAGGCGCGCGAACAGGCCGGTGCGCGGCGTCACCACCAGCGCCACCGCGAAGGAGAGCGGGAAGAGCAGCACCAGCGAGAGGTCGTTCGGGTCGCCGAGCACGGAGCCGATGTCGCGCCCGATGGTGACGCGCGTGCCCTCGACCAGCCCGATGCCGTTGGCGGCGTTGAACAGCGCGACGTCCGCCACCAACGCGCCGGCCACCACGAAGCAGCGCGCCGCCAGCGCGAAGTCGCCGGGCGTGCGCGCCAGGCTGGCGATGGCGAAGACCATGATGCCGATCTTGGCGAAATTGTCGGTCCAGGACTGGATCGCCAGGTCGCGCCCCGTGGCGGTCAGGCAGCCCAGCGTGATCAGCGCGAAGAACCAGGCGAAGAGCCGCAGCTCCGGCGTCCAGGCAAGGCGGAGGCGGCGCAGCGCCACCAGCGCGCCCAGCACGCCGAGCGAGCTCAGCGCCAGCAGGTTCGGCAGCCGCAGCGGGCCGAGCTGCGGGAAAGCCTCGTGCAGGCGGAAGAAGGTGAAGAGGATGAACAGCAGGCAGAGCAGGAAGGGCTGGCGGAAGGCGATGATGCCGGCCAGCGGCAGCAGCCCCAGCGCCGCGAGCACCGCCGGGCTGGGCACCGCCAGCGCCGCCGCCACGACGAGGCCCGAGGCGGCCAGCGCCAGCGCCACCTGGCCGGCCGCCCCTGCCCGGGTCGCCAGGGGCAGCATCACCGCCGCCCCCGCGGCAGCAGGCCGAGCGCGACGGCAAGCCCCGCCGCCGCCAGCAGCGCCGCCGCCCCCCTCCATTTCGATGCGAAACCTCAACGCCGACAACCTGGCGCTCGCGCTGCGCGG
>CAYNYQ010000082.1:0-15613 GCA_964401305.1 uncultured Acetobacteraceae bacterium
GACCTCGCGCCGCGCTGCGCCGTGCTCTGCGAACTGCTCGAGACGCTGGGCTGACGGCGCCGCGCCGGCCGGCGGGTCAGAAGAACTCCGCCTCGTCGCGCCGCAGCAGCAGCGGATAGGCCCGGCCCGAGCGGTCGCCGCCGACGAGCGCATCGGCCAGCGCGTCCAGCCAGCCGGCGAACCAGGCCCGGCCGAGATGCCCGGTATTGGGATAGGGGTTCTCCAGGCAGGACGCCCCGTCGGCGAAGGCCGTCCGCCCGGCGGCGTAGAAATCGTCGGTGACCCGCCGGTCCTCGGGGTCGACGTGCTCGGGCATCGCTGCTTCCTTCCAGGGGGCGCCCGTAACGCCGGAGGGTCTCCGGGCGAGGCTCAAGGGGCCATGCGGCGGGCGGATGGCCCCCATCCACCGGCCATGGCCGCGCCGGCCTGCCGGGGTCGGGGCGGATGGCTTAGCCTGTCGCCGGCCGAAAAGGAATCGCCGCGACGGGCCGGGCCCGGGCCGGGAAGGCCGGAACCGGCAGGGGCCGCGGCCCGGGGCACCCGCCCGGCACGCAAGGGCCCGACAAACACCGATTGAGGAGTGACCGCATGCCGCATGCCCTGATCGTCGGCGCGGGGGATGGCTTCTCCGCCTCCCTCGCCCGCCTCCTTGCGCGCGAGGGCTACGGGCTGACGCTCGCCGCCCGCAACACGCAGAAGCTCGCCGCGCTCTGCGCCGAGACCGGCGCCACCGCGCGGGCCTGCGACGCCGCCGATGCGGCGCAGGTGGAGGCGCTCTTCGCCGCGACGCCGGAGGCCGAGGTGGTGGTCTACAACCCCTCCTACCGCACCCGCGGCCCGATCGCCGAGCTCGACCCGGCCGAGGTGCAGAAGAGCCTGCAGGTCTGCGCCTTCGGCGCCTTCCTCGTCGCGCAGCAGGCGGCGCGGCGGATGGAGAAGGCCGGGCGCGGCACCATCCTGCTGACCGGCGCCAGCGCCGGCGTGAAGGGCTATCCGAAGAGCGCGCCCTTCGCGATGGGCAAGTTCGCGCTGCGCGGCCTGGCGCAGGCCATGGCGCGGGAGCTGCACCCGAAGGGCGTGCATGTAGTGCACATCGTCATCGATGGCGGCATCCGCAGCGCGCGCCGGCCGGAGACGGCCGAGGACAGCATGCTCGACCCGGACGCGATCGCCGCGACCGCCCTGCACCTGATCAACCAGCACCGCAGCAGCTGGAGCTGGGAGATCGAGGTCAGGCCCTGGGTGGAGAATTTCTGAGCCGCCTCATCCGGCCCCGAGCACCCAGCGGCGGAACAGCGCGAGGTCGATGTTGCCGCCGCAGAGCACGAGGCCGACACGGCGCCCTGCCATCGCCTCGCGCTCGCTGAGCAGCGCGGCGAGCGGCGCGGCGCCGGCGCCCTCGGCCAGGTTGTGGGTGTCCTGCCAGTAGGCGCGGATCGCCTCCGCGATCATGTCGTCGCTGACCGTGATGATGCGCGCGGCGCCCTGGCGGATGATCGCCAGCGCCGCCGGGTCGGGGATGCGCGTCGCCATGCCGTCGGCGAGCGTATCCGCGCTCGGCGTGGTGACGACCCGGCCCATCATGACGGAGAGCGCATAGGCCGGCGCTTCGGTGCTCTGCACGCCGACGATCTCGGTGCGAAGGCCCAGCAGGTCGCGCGCCAGGATGCAGCCGCAGATGCCCGAGCCCAGGCCGATCGGCACGTAGAGCGCATCCAGCGGCGGTGCGGCACGGAACAGCTCGAGCGCATAGGTGGCGACGCCGAGCACCAGGTCCGGCGCGAAGGAGGGGGCGAATTCCAGGCCCCGCGCCTCGGCCAGCCGCGCCGCCTCGACACGCGCGGCGTCGAAATCCTCGCCGTGCTCGACCAGCGTGGCGCCCTGCGCGCGCATCGCGGCGTTCTTCTCGGTGCTGTTGCCGTGCGGGACGACGATGGTCACCGGCACCCCGGCCCGCGCACCTGCCCAGGCCAGGCTCTGCCCGTGGTTGCCGCGCGTTGCCGAGATGACGCCCTTGACCTCCGGCCGGTCGCGCCGGAGCGCGCGCATGTAGGTGACGCCGCCGCGTACCTTGAAGGCGCCGGTCGGCGTGTGGTTCTCGTGCTTGACCCAGACCTCGGCGCCGGTGCGCGCGGCCAGCAGCGGCCATGCGTATTGCGGCGTCGGCGGGAAGGCGGCGTGGACCAGGGCGACGGCTTCCTCGAGCGCGGGCAGATCGAACATCGGGCGCTGCTCTCCACGGAACGGGCCGCACGGGCGGGCGTTTTCGCCCGGAGGTATAGCGGAGCCACGGACCATGGCCATCGAAGTCGACAGCGCCGGCTGGACCGGCAGCACCCCGGAGACCCCGCGCGCCCCGCAGGTCTGCGGCGCGTTCCACGGGCAGGAGCGGATGGAGGAGGCGGTGATGCGCCTCGCCGGCAGCGTCTTCGACCGCTCGCAGATCTCGATCCGCGTGCCGGGCCGGGAGGATGATTCGAGCTACAGCAGCCGCGAGACGCCGATGGCCGAGGATGATGCGCGCAACCTGCGCACGCTCGGCACGAGCACTGCCGCGGCGGGCCTCGGCATGGCGGCGGCGGGGGCGGTGATCGCCACCGGCGGCGCGGCCCTGCCTGCGGTGGCGGCGGCAGCCGCGGCGGGCGGCGCGACGATCGCGGCCGGCGAGGCGGCCGGCAGCGGCGCGACGCCGGGCGGCGAGACGGAGCAGCAGCAGGCCGCAGACCGTGGCGGCGTCATCGTGATGGTGTCGGCCGATACGCCGGAGCGCCAGGCGAAGGCGGAGGAGATCCTGCGTGCCTGCGGCGCCGAGAAGGTATGGCGCCAGGAAACGGCGTGAGAGGCTGCGTCCCCGGACGGGACCGCGCACGCCGCGCGGCCCCGCCTGGGCAGGTCAGGCGAGCCTGAGGTTGGCAGCGGCGGGCTTGCCGCGCTCCATCACCACGTCGAAGCTGACCTTCTGGTTCTCCTCGAGGCCGGACAGGCCGGCCTTCTGCACGGCGGTGATGTGCACGAAGACGTCCTTGCCGCCGTCCTGCGGGACGATGAAGCCGAAGCCCTTCGTTGCGTTGAACCACTTCACGGTGCCGATCGCCATGCGAAGCACCCTCCTCAGCAATGCGCGGACGCCGATCGCTCGCGCGGGATCAACCGGGCTGGATCGGCTTGAGGGCGCCCGGGGGTTCAACCCGGAGAGGCACGGCAAGGCGGGCCAAGGCGGTTGGCCCGGCCCAGAGGCACACAACGCCCGCGTGAAGTCAACGCGAAGCCGTTCAGCGGTTCGTGATCACGCCTCCTGCTCCGCATAGGGGTTCGTCGTGCCGCGCAGGTTGAGGCGGATCGGCACGCCCGGCATCGAAAAGGCCTCGCGGAAGCTGTTCACCAGGTAGCGGCGCCAGTCCTCGGGCAGCTGCTCGGCGCGCGTGCCGAAGACCGCGATGGTGGGCGGGCGGGCCTTCGGCATGGTGGCGTAGCGCAGCTTGATGCGCCGGCCCTCGACCAGCGGCGGCGGGTGCTTGGCCAGCGCGCCCTCGAACCAGCGGTTCAGCTCGCCCGTCGGCACGCGCCGGTTCCACAGCGCATGCGCCTCGCGCACCGCCGGCATCAGCGCCTCGACGCCGCGTCCCGTCTCCGCCGAGAGCGGCACCACCGCGATGCCGCGCAGCTGCGCGAGGCTCGCCGTCAGCACGTCGGCGAGCCCGCGGCGCGCCGCGGCGCGATCCTCCACCGCGTCCCACTTGTTGAAGGCGATCACCACGCCGCGACCCTCGCGCTCGGCGAGGCGGGCGATGCGCAGGTCCTGCTCGTCCATCCCGAGCAGCGCGTCGACGACCAGGATCGCCACCTCGCACTCCTTCAGGGCGGCGATGGAGGAGGCGGTCGACATCTGCTCGAGCTTCTGGGTGACGCGCGCGCGCTTCCTGAGGCCCGCCGTGTCCACCAGCCGCACGCGCCCGCCGGTGCCATCGGTCCATTCGACGGCGACAGCGTCGCGGGTCAGCCCGGGCTCGGGGCCGGTGATCATCCGCTCCTCGCCGAGCAGCGCGTTCAGCAGGGTGGACTTGCCGGCATTGGGCCGGCCGACGATGGCCAGGCGCAGCGGGCGATCGGGGTCCTCGGCGTCCGCTTCCTCGGGCGGCTCGGGCAGCAGCTCCGCCACCGCCTCGTGCAGCCCGCCCATGCCGTCGCCATGCTCGGCCGAGACCGGCACGGGGTCGCCGAGGCCGAGCTCGAAGGCCTCCATCGCCGCGTTCACGCCCTGCCGGCCCTCGGCCTTGTTCGCCACCAGGATCACCGGGACGGGCTGACGGCGCAGCCAGCGGGCGAAGGCGCGGTCGGTCGCGGTCAGCCCGGTGCGCACGTCGACGACGAAGAGCGCGAGGTCGGCCTCGCGCAGCGCCGCCTCGCTGCTCGCGCGCATGCGGCCCGGGATGGTCTCGGGGTCGGCCTCCTCGAGGCCGGCGGTATCGACGAGGCGCACCTCGCGCCCGGCGATGCGCGCCTCGGCCTCCTTGCGGTCGCGGGTGACGCCGGGGGTGTCGTCCACGATCGCGAGCTTGCGGCCCGCCAGGCGGTTGAACAGCGTGGACTTGCCGACATTGGGCCGGCCGAGGATGGCGATGGTGGGGGACATGGCGGGGCCGAGATGGGGCGCCGCGCCGGCCGTCGTCAACAGCGGCCTGGCGGGGGCACCTCAGATCACCTGGTAGCGCGCCTTGGCCGCGCGCTCGATGGCGCCGGCGATCAGCCGGTCGATGTCGAGCGCGACGCGGAACTCCGAGAGGAATTCCAGCTCCTCCTGCGTCGCCTCGCCGTCCGCGGCGGCGACCTCGCAGGCCAGCAGATAGGCGGTCTCGCGCAGGCGCATCGGCAGCGCCTCGCGGATCATGGCGGTGGCGCGGTCGAGGCCGTCGGTGCGCTCCAGCAGGCGCAGGCAGACCTCGGTCACGGCGCTGATCTCGCTGGCGCGGAAATCGGCGAAGGCCGGCAGCTCCTGCACCAGGCGCGACATCGCCGCGAGCTCGGCATCGGTCATGGTGCGGTCCGCGGCGCCCATCAGCACCATGGCGCAGATCAGCGCCTCCTGCGGGTTGAAGCGGTTGATGGTCATCGGGGCGTCCTTCGGGCGGCGCGGCAGGCGCTCTCTGGCGGCACTCTGGCGCAAGGCTCAGGCTTGGGCGAGGAAATCGCGCGTGCGCGCCACCGCCTCGGCGAGGCCCACGCGCTGCGGCACCACCCCCTCCGGCAGCCCGGCCAGCAGGCGCGAGGGGCAGGAGCGGTCGAGCAGCACGAACACGCCCTTGTCGTCGGCGCGGCGGATCAGCCGGCCAAAGGCCTGGCGCAGCTTGTGGCGGGCGATGGCGTCGTCCCAGGCCTTGGGATCGCCGCCGGAGAGGTGGATCCGCCGCTCGCGGTGCAGGATGGAGGGGCGCGGCCAGGGCACGCGGTCGAAGACCAGCAGGCGCAGGGACCGCCCCGGCACGTCCACCCCGTCGCGCATGGCATCGGTGCCGAGCAGGCAGGCATCCTCCTCGGCGCGGAAGACATCGACCAGCGTCGCATTGTCCATCGCGTCGACGTGCTGGGCATAGAGCGGGATGCCGGCCGCCTCCAGCGCGGGGGCCATGCGGTGGAAGCTCTCGCGCAGGCGCCGGATGGCGGTGAAGAGGCCGAGAGCCCCGCCGCCGGCGGCCTGGAACAGCGCCCCCATGGCGGCGGCGACCTGCGGCGTGCGGGCCTTGTCGACGTCCTGCACGACGAAGGCGCGGGTGCGCTCCGCGTAGTCGAAGGGGCTCGGCACCGCGGCGCGGATCGCAGGCGTGGCGAGGTGACTGGCGCCGGTCCGCGCCTCGGCGGCGGCCCAGGCGGCCTCGGGCTCGGCGGCGAGGCCGGCGTCGCGCAGCGTGGCCGAGGTCACCAGCAGCCCATGCGCCGGCGCCGCGACGGCCATGGCGAAGGGCTGGGTCGGGTCCAGCCAGTGGCGGTGCAGCCCGGCATCGACCTCCCGCCCCTCGCGGCGGGCGAGTGCGAGCCAGTCGACATGGGTCCGGCGCTCGCCCGGCGCCGGGGGCGGGGCGCGCAGCGTGCGCAGCATGGCCTGCCAGGCCGCCAGCGGCATCAGGGCGCGCCGCTCGATGCCCCGCGCGGCGGTCTCGAGGCGGATGCGGTCGCCGACCTCCAGCTCGCCCGCCTCCTCGCCCTCGAGCCTGGCATCGAGCCGGTCGCGCAGCAGGCCCAGCGGCTCCGCGATGCGAATGAGCGCCCGCTCCAGCGCCTCGGCCGCCTCGGCGAGCCCCTCGGCCAGGGGGTGCAGGTCGCATTCCAGGCCGTAGAGCCCTTCGTCGCCCTCCGGCGCGCGGGCGAGGACCTGGCGGCGGGCGACGCGCAGGAAGGCCTCGGTCGGGTTGCGCAGGCGGTCCGGCCGGGCCTCGCCCTCGGCCAGCGGCGGCGGCTCCTCGGCCAGGCGGGTGGGCCAACCGAGGCCGGGCAGGGCGCGGGCGGCGGAAAGCGCGGCCTCCATCGGCGCCAGCAGCTCGGGGATGTCGCCGGCCAGCTCCTCGATGCGGGCGCGCAGGCCGCGTGCCCGGCTGCGGCCGCCCTCGGCGCCGAGCAGCCAGCGCCGGAGCTCCGCCGTCTCGGCCCCGGTCAGGGCGGCGGAGAAGGCGGCATCGGCGGCATCGAAGAGGTGGTGCCCCTCGTCGAAGACGTAGCGCAGCGGGCGCATGTCCTCGCCCTGGACCTCCCCTTGGGCCTCGCCGCCGCCTAGCGCGGCCTGGACCATGACCAGGGCATGGTTCGCCACCACCAGCGTCGCGGTGCGGGCGCGGCGGATCGAGTGCTCGACGAAGCACTGCTTGTAGCGCGGGCAGGCGGAGCGGATGCACTCGCCGCGGCGGTCGGCCAGCGGCCAGATGGCGGCGGGGCCGAAGAGCTCGGTGATCCAGCCCGGGAAGTCGCCGCCCATCAGGTCGCCGTCGCGGGTCGCCAGCGCCCAGCGCGCGACCAGCGCCAGCGGCACGGCGAGGGCGGGGTGGCCGGCCTGGCCCAGCATCTCCTCGAGATTGAGGAGGCACAGGTAGTTCTCCCGCCCCTTGCGCAGCACCACGCGGCGGCGGCGCTCCTCCGGGTCGGGGTAGAGGCGGAACAGCTCCTGGTCGATCTGCCGCTGCAGGTTGCGGGTGAAGGTGGAGAGCCAGACCGGGGCGCCGTTGCGCTCGGCCCAGAGCGAGGCCGCGGCGATGTAGCCCAGCGTCTTGCCGGTGCCGGTGCCGGCCTCGGCCAGCACCACCTGCGGGCTGCCGGGCGCCGTGCGCGGGGCGAAGGCGGCGGCGGCGGCCGAGGCATAGTCGGCCTGCTGCGGCCGCTGCTCCGCCCCCTCGCCCAGGATCTGCGCCAGGCGCGCGCGGGCCTCGGCGGGCTCGACCGGGTGGCTGGCGGGGGGCTGCGCCGGGCCGGGATCCTCCCAGTCCGGCAGGGCGCGCCAGGCGCGGTAGCCGGTGGTGGCGGCGCGCGCCTCGGGCTGGCCGAGGGCGGCGAGCACCGCCGCCGCCCAGGGCCAGGCGGCGGCCTGGCGCAGCTGCGCCGCCAGCGACCCGGCCTCCTTGTTCAGGGGCGTGGCGCGGCCGGCGGCGAGATGCCGCAGGATGGCGGTGGCGAGGTCCGGCAGCAGGGCGGCGGCGGCGGCGAGGTCGGCGGGCGGCTCGACCTCGAGCGCCATGGCGAGGCCGCGCGGCGTCGGCGCGGCCAGGCGCGCGGGCAGGCAGAAGGCGAAGAGCTCGAGCAGGTCGAAGGCGGCCTCGAAGGGCGGCAGGTCGAGCCGGCGCGCCGTGGCCGGGGCATGCACCAGGATCGGCGGCGGCAGGTCGCGCAGCGCCCGGGCGAGCTCGGCGGCCGGCAGGGTCAGCAGCTCGCCATCCGGCGTCAGCAGCGCGCCGCGGCCATGGCCGGCGACCAGGGCCGGCGCCTCGGGCAGCAACAGGCGCGGCGCGGTGCCGGGGCCACGGGAGGGTAGGGACATCGCGGCCAGGATAGGCGTCCGGGAGGGCGACGGGAACGGATGTTCCGCACCGCCCTCCCGCCCCGGGTTCTACCCCTTGAGGCCCATGCGCTCGGCGATCTGCACCGCGTTCAGCGCCGCGCCCTTCAGCAGCTGGTCGCCGCAGAGGAAGAGGTCGAGGCCGCGGTCGCCGAAGACCGGGTTGGCGCGGATGCGGCCAGCCTCGACATCGTCCTGGCCGGTCGCGGTCAGCGGCATGGGATAGCGCCTGTTGGCGACGTCATCGACCAGCGTCACGCCGGGGGCGGCGGCCAGCACCTCCCGCGCCGCCTCGGGCGTGACCGGGCGCTCGGTCTCGATGGTCACGGCCTCGGCATGGACGCGGAAGGTCGGGATGCGGACCGCGGTGCAGGAGATGAGAAGATCCGGCATGCCCATGATCTTCCGGCTCTCCCAGGCGACCTTCATCTCCTCCCGCGTGTAGCCGTTGGGCTGGAAGGCATCGATGTGCGGGATGACGTTGAAGGGCAGCGGATGGGCGAAGACCTCGTGGCCCGCCGCGCCACCCTCCAGCAGCACCCGGCGCGTCTCGCGCTCCAGCTCCTGCATGCCCTCGGCGCCGGCGCCGCTGGCGGCCTGGTAGGTCGAGACGATCACCCGCTTCAGGCCGAAGGCCTGGCGCAGCGGCTCCAGCGCCACCACCAGGATGGCGGTGGTGCAGTTGGGGTTGGCGATCAGCCGGTGCCGGCCGATCGCCGCCGCGTTCACCTCGGGGACGACGAGGGGCACGTCCTCCTCCAGCCGGAGGGCGGAGGAGTTGTCCACCACCGCGACGCCTTCGGCGGCAAGGTTGCGGGCATGCGCCTTGGCGAAGTCGCCGGAGACGGCGAGCAGGGCGAGGTCGAGGTTGCGCGCGGCCTCGGGCGTGAAGGCCTCGATCGTGGTAGGGCCCCAGGGCGTGGGCAGGGTCGTGCCGGCGCTGCGCGTCGAGGCGAAGAGATGAAGTTTCGAGACCGGGAAGCGCCGCTTGCCCAGGACCTCGACCAGCTCCTTGCCCACCGCACCCGTCGCGCCGATGACGCCGACCCGCATGACACCCTGTCCTTGTTCGCGTGGTCCAGGCCCGCCGGGAGCGGCGGGCCGCCGCGGGGTCTAGCGCAGGCGGCGGCGCGAAACCACCGCCGCCCGCGCCGGGCCGCCATGCGGGGCCCGGATCGGGACGGCACGGCCGCGCGTTGACCCCGCGCCACCCCCCTGCCATCTGCCGGACCATGACCGCCGATCCCGCCCTCCGCACCGTCAAGGCCTGGCCCTTCGAGGAAGCCGCCAAGGTCGCCGACCGCCTGGAGAAGAGCGGGAAAACGGAGGCGCTGTTCGAGACCGGCTACGGCCCCTCCGGCCTGCCGCATATCGGCACGTTCGGCGAGGTCGCCCGCACCACCTGGGTGCGCCGGGCCTTCGAGCGCATGACCGGCCTCTCCTCGCGCCTCGTCGCCTTCAGCGACGACATGGACGGGTTGCGCAAGGTCCCGGACAACGTACCCAACAAGGAGATGCTGGCGCGGCACCTGGGCCGGTCGCTGACCGCCATCCCCGACCCCTTCGGCACGCATGAGAGCTTCGGCGCGCACAACAACGCGCGCCTCCGCGCCTTCCTCGACGCCTTCGGCTTCCGCTACGAGTTCGCGTCCAGCACGGACTACTACAGGGGCGGCCGCTTCGACGCGGCGCTGCTGCGCATGGCCGAGCTGCACGAGAAGGTGCGCGCGGTGATCCTGCCGACCCTCGGCCCCGAGCGCCGCGCCACCTATTCGCCCTTCCTGCCCATCCACCCGGAGACGGGGGTGGTCATGCAGGTGCCGATGGAGGAGGTGCGGCCGGCCGAGGACCTGCTGGTCTGGACCGATCCGGAGACCGGCCGGCGGCACGGCACGCGCATCACCGGCGGGCACGCCAAGGCGCAGTGGAAGGCGGACTGGGCGCTGCGCTGGTTTGCCCTCGGCGTCGACTACGAGATGTCGGGCAAGGACCTGATCGAGTCCGTGAAGCTTTCCTCGGCGATCTGCCGGGTGCTGGGGGCCGAGCCGCCGGCCAGCTTCACCTACGAGCTCTTCCTCGACGAGCACGGGCAGAAGATCAGCAAGTCGAAGGGCAATGGCCTGACCATCGAGGAATGGCTGCGCTACGCGCCGCCCGAATCCCTGGCGCAGTTCATGTACCAGGCGCCGCCGCGGGCCAAGCGGCTGCATTTCGACGTCATCCCCCGCGCCGCGGACGAGTACCTGGCCAACCTCGAGAAGCTGAAGGCCGCGCCCGATCCGGCGAACCCGGCCTTCCACATCCATGACGGCAGCAGCAACGACCCCGGCTCGCCGATCTCCTTCGCCATGCTGCTCAACCTGGCCAGCGTGGTGAATGCCGAGGGGCCGGAGATCCTCTGGGGCTTCATCAACCGCTACGTCCCCGGCGTGACGGCGGAGAGCCACCCGATGCTGGCCCGCCTCGCCGAGGGCGCGGTCGCCTACTACCGGGACTTCGTGGCGCCGGAGAAGAAGCACCGCGCGCCGACGCCGATGGAGCGCGCGGCGCTCGAGGACCTGCTGCAGGTGCTCCGCGCCCTCGATGCGGCCTCGGATGCCGAGCAGATCCAGAACGCGGTCTTCGAGATCGGCAAGCGCCACCCCTTCGCCAGCCTGCGCGACTGGTTCGGCTGCCTCTACCAGGTGCTGCTCGGCCAGAACGAGGGCCCGCGCTTCGGCGGCTTCGTGGCGCTCTACGGCATCCCGGGCACGATCGGCCTCGTCGAATCCGCCCTCGCCCGGGAGGCCGTGGCCTAGTGCCGGCCGCTTCCGGCCGCCCCTCCCGCTTCGGCTGGCTGCGCCGGCACGGGCCGGCGGTCTTCGGCGTCGCGCTGCTGGTCGGCGCGCTCTACGTGGTGCAGCGGGAGTTCCGCGGCCTCGCGGTGGCCGACATCCGCGCCGCCATGGCGGCGATCCCGCCCTCGGCGCTCTGGCTGGCGGCGGGCTGGACCATCCTCGCCTATGCCGTGCTGGCGATCTACGACAAGCTCGGCTCGACCTATGCCGGGCATCCGGTTTCCTGGACGCGGTCGCTGCTCGCCTCCTTCTGCGGCTACTCGCTGGCGCACAACCTGGGCTTCGCCGCCGTCTCCGGCGCCGCGGTGCGCTACCGGCTCTACTCCGCCTGGGGGCTGACGCCGCTCGAGATCGCCAAGGTGGTGGGCTTCACCTCGCTCACCTTCGGCCTCGGCGGGCTGGCGCTCGGCGGCCTCGTGCTGATGGTGGAGCCCGAGGTGGTGCCCTGGTTCGGCACCCATCTGCCGCGCTGGGTGCTGCAGGCCCTGGCGATCCCCTTCTGGGGCGCCGTCCTCGCCTATGTCGTGCTCAGCCGCTTCGTCCGCCACATCCGCATCCTCGGGCACGAGATCGACATGCCCGGGCCGCGCATGGCGCTGATGCAGACCCTGCTGGCCACGGCCGATGTCGCGGTGACGGCGGCGATCTTCTACGCCCTGCTGCCGGCCGCCGAGGGGCTGACCTTCGTGCGCTTCGTCGGCATCTACCTCGCGGCCTATGCGGCGGGGATCCTGGCGCATGTGCCCGGGGGGCTCGGCGTCTTCGACGGCGCCATCCTGCTCGGGCTGCAGCCCTACCTGCCGGCGGCCGAGGTGGTGGGCGCGCTGCTGGTCTTCCGCCTCTACTACTACATCATCCCGCTCTTCATCGCGGGCACGCTCTTCGCCGGCTTCGAGCTCGGCCAGCGGCGCGCCGCCCTCGGGCGGCTGGCCGCGCTCGGCAAGGGGTCGGAGACGCTGGAGGTGCCGGCCATCGCCTCGCTCGTCGCGCTGGCCGGCGCGCTGCTGATCTTCCTGGGCTCGCTGCCGGTGCAGGGCTCGGCGCTCGAGGCATGGGCCGGGCACCGGGCGGCGCTGGCCTCGCATTTCGCGGCCTCGGTGGTGGGCTCGCTGCTGCTGGTGATGGCCTATGGGCTGCTCAGGCGCCTCACCCTCGCCTGGTGGGCGACTCTGGTGCTGCTGGTCAACGGCGCCGGCATCGCCTGGCTGCGCGGCGAGGCCTGGTGGCTCTGGGGCGCCTTCCTGCTGGTGGTGCCGCTGCTGGGGTCGATGCGGACGGCCTTCTACCGCGACGCCCGGCTGCGGCAGGAGCCGCTGCCGGCGCGTGAGCTGCTGCCGCTGATCGCGGTCGCCATCTGCGGCATCACGCTGGCCCTCGTCGCCTATGGCGGGCGGGTGGCGGATACCAGCTGGTGGGGCGTGGTGCTCTCCCCCGTGGCGCCGAATTCGCTGCGCTTCACCGTGGGGCTGACCGGAGTGCTGCTGCTGGTCGCCATGGTGCGGCTGCTGCGGCCGGCGCGGATCGAGCCGCTGCCCTGGCATGCGACAACGCGCGCACGCCTCGCCTCCCTCGGCGCCCTGGCGCCGGCCGAGGCGGATGGCGCCGTGATGGGCGAGGCGGGGACGGCGGGAATGGCCTTCCTCAAGCGCGACGGCGTCTGGCTGGCGCTCGGCGACCCCGCCGGCGACCCGCGCGACCGGATCTCGGCGATCTGGCGCTTCCGCGACATGTGCGAGCGGGCCGGGGTGGATGCCGCCTTCTGGCGGGTCGGGCCGGGGCTGCTGCGGGTCTATGGCGATATCGGGCTGACGCCGGTGCCGGTCGGCGAGGACCCGGCGGCCGGGGCGCCGCTCTACCTGGCGCTGCGGGCGGAGCACGATCTCGAGCGGCTGCGGGAGCTGCTGCCGCCGGCGGCGCGGCAGGCGGTGGCCGAGGCGGCGGGGCGGCGGCCGGCGGCGTGACGGCCCGGCGCGATGGCGGCCGGGAAAGAGTTGCGAATCACTCTCATTCGCATAGACTGGCGCGGTCCCGCGAAAGGCCCGCCATGCCCACCTCGCCGCTGCCGACCCGCCCCCTGCTCTGCCACCTGCCGCCCGCGGCGCGGTTGCTGGTCGCCGCCTGCCGCGCCGGGCAGGAGGACCTGCGCAACGGCGCCAGCTGGGACGAGGGCGAGCTGCTCGCCCTCTGCGACGCCGTCGGGCTGCGCCGCTGCGCCGCCGCGCGACTCGGCGCCTTCGTCGCCTGCCTGCTGCGGGAGGCCGGCCAGGGCGGCACCCGGCCCTGCCTCAAGCCCCAGGGCTGCCCCTGCCTGAGCGCACCCGAGACGACGCTCGCCGCCGCGCTGGCCGGACCGGAGGAGGCCGCAGCGCGGCGCATCATCGCCAGCTGGTGGCCGCCGCGGCGGCGCGTGCAGGGCCTGGCGCTGCTGATGCTCGCCGCCCAGGACCTTGCCGCCTGGGCGGCACGGGCCTGAGCGCCCGCCGCACCGCTACTGGCTGGCCCAGACGATGCGGTGCATCCAGGCGAGCTCGGCCAGGTCGAAGGCGAAATCGGGGTGCAGCGGGTTCAGGCTGCGCAGCTCGACCCGCCGGGCCGATTGCCGCTTCAGCTCCTTCGCCATCACCTCGCCCTGCTGGGTGCGCACCACCACGCGGTCGCCGCGCCGCACCGGGGCGGCGGGCGAGACGATGACCAGGTCGCCGTCGCGGAACACCGGCGTCATCGAATCGCCGTGGATCTCGAGCGCATAGGCGTTGGGGTCGCCGACCTCGGGGACGGAGATCTCGTCCCAGCCGCCGCCCACCGGGTAGCCGCCATCGTCGAAATAGCCCTCCGCCCCGGCCTGGGCGAGGCCGATCAGCGGGATGCGCCGCGCCGCCGCCGCCCGCGCGCCGCCGCGCGAGAGGGTCGGCGCGCCGGTGACAAGCGCGGCGAACTGCTCGACGCCGGCGCCGGTGGCGGCCAGCACCTTGGCGACGCTCTCGGTGGAGGGCCAGCGGGCGCGGCCATCGGCGCCGACGCGCTTGGACGGGTTGAAGGCGGTGGGGTCGAGGCCGGCGCGGCGGGCGAGGCCCGAGGCGGAGAGACCGTTCTCCGCCGCCAGGGCGTCGAGTGCCCGCCAGACGTCTTCATGGCGCATGGGGATGGGGCTTCACGCTCTGTGGTCTGGTGACGAGGGTGTCCGGTGCGGCGGCGGGACCGGTGGCGCGGCTCGCCGGGTGGGGGCGAATCTCGCTGGGCAAGATATCCTAGGTTCCCTGTCGCAAAGCAATAGGTTTGATTTCCTTATTTCGGCTTGCGGGATATCGAGGGCTTGCGTATGTTCATGGAACGTTCTCGTTCGCCATCGAACCGGGCAACGTGCCCCCCCAAGGCCCCAGGAAGGACCCCCCATGTCCAGCGCCCCTCGCCCCGGCCACGCCCCGATCCGCGGCACCACTGCCGCCGCCGAGCCCTTCCGCACCGCCGACGAGGCATGGTTCTGGACCATGGCCGCCCTCGCCGCCCGGCGCGATGGCGCCCGCATCTCCGCCGGCAAGGGCCTCGTCACGCGCCCCTGCGAGCCGGACGACGTGGTGAAGTGCCTCGACCGCCTGTACCGCCAGCGCCGGATCGACCTCCAGCACGCCCGCATCATGCGCATCTGGGGCGAGCGCGGCGAGGCGCCGGACCCCCGCCACCTCGGCGAGCAGGGCGACTGGCGGCTCTGGCGCGAGGCCATGGGGCGGCTGGAATGGCCGCTGCGGGCCAAGGGCATCGTCGCCGGGCCGGAGGTGGCGCCGCCCGGCGGGGGCGCCACCATCCTGCCCTTCCCGGACCGCCGCTGATGGCGGCCACGGGCCGCGGGTCGCCTGCCGCCGCGCGCCGGCACGGCGCCCTGCCGCGCGAGGCAGCGGCGGCGGAGCAGCGCGCCTGGATCGTCTTCGGTGGCCGCGCCGACCTGCCCTGGCAGCGCCTGCTGCGGCCCGGCTTCCGCCACTGCTTCGCGGCGCTGGAGGATGCCGGCGGCTGGCTCGTGCTCGACCCGCTCTCGCGCCGCTTGGTCGCGGCGCGGCTCGACCTGCCCGCGGGCTTCGACCTGCCGGGCTTCTACCGCCGCGCCGGCCTGACGCCGCTCGGCCCCTTCCGGCCGGCGCCGCCGGCGGGCGGCCTGCTGCCGGGGCTGGAGCCCTTCACCTGCGTCGCCGTCTGCCGCGCCGTGCTCGGTGCCGTGGCCCCCGCCGCGCTGACGCCGCACGGGCTCTATCGGGCACTGCGGCGGCAGGTGGAGGCGGGCGTGTCGGATATAGGAAATTTTTCTTGACTCGGGTGGCCGCCCGGGGCTAAGTCCTGTCCTGCCAAGGGGCGCAGTGCGCCCGAGGCACTCCCTCCCGATCCTGCACTGCGGGCCCCCCTTCCCCGGAAGGGCGGGCCCGCTCCTTTTCGGGCGGGCGAGACCGCAGGCGCCCCGGCGCCGCCAAGCCCTCCGCCTCTCCCGCCGCCGCGGGCGAGGCACCAGAGATCCAGGAGAAGTCGCGCATGGGTGGCCTGTTCCGTGCCCCGAAGCCGACGCCCGTCGAGGCGCCGCCACCGCCCGAGCCGCCGCCCGCCGCGCCGCCGCCGGAGCAGGCGGCCTCCGAGGCCCGCGTCGCCGCCCGCCAGCGCAGCCTGCGCGGCCGGCCCGGCACCGTCGCGACCTCCGCACGACGATGTTGCGTTTAGTGTCGTTATCCATGACCTCTTGAAATGAGTTGACGAGATT
>CAYNYQ010000083.1:0-15579 GCA_964401305.1 uncultured Acetobacteraceae bacterium
GATGCCTGAACGCGCGGTCCCGCCGGGACTGCCGCATCGCGACGCGCGGCCCCGCCGCGCGCCCGCGCCCGGACGCGCGCCGTCCGGGCCACCCGCCGCGCATTGCCCATCCGCCCGCCGTCCCGGCGCGCGCTGGCGCATGCGCGGCGCCCAGGAACCGCCAGACAGGAGAGACCCATGGCGACCACGACGACCGAGACCGACCGCCCGCTGTACGAGAGCTTCGAGAACGGCACCGGCGCGCTCGGCAAGGACTGGAACGCGGACACCTCGGTGCCCGGCCAGGTCACGCTGCGCGGCGACGCGGCCATGATGGAGTGGAACGGCAGCCGCGACTCGGGCCATGGCTACGGCACCTACACCATCGAGGCGAAGTTCGACGGCACGCAGCCCGGTGCGGCCATCGTGCTCTGGCCCGGCGACGACCGCTGGCCGGGCCAGGAGATCGACATCGGCGAGCTCGCCCATGACGGGTCCGGCCGCCAGTACGGCGCCGTGCACTGGAATGCCGGCGGCCGCGACGCCTACACCACGGTGATGCTCGACGGCGTCGAGACCGGCGCCTTCCACGACTACACCGTGGTGTGGGAGCCGGGGCGCATCACCTTCAAGGTCGATGGCGAGACCAAGGGCAGCGTCACCGAGAACGTGCCGAAGGACTTCGACGCCGGCGGCATGAACAACACCATCGGCGTGCTGAACCGCGGCTGGGACACCTCGGTGACGGTGCGCGAGGTCGAGTACCGCCCGCTCGGCGCGCCCGAGCCGGAGCCGGCGTGGACCCCGGCGCCCGCCGCCGCGGCGGCGCCGGTGGACTGGGAGGCGTTGGCCGCGCAGGTGCTGGCGAACTACGAGGCGACCGGCCAGTGGTTCCTCTGAGCGCGCGCGCTCAGCCGCGGCCGAAGGCCTCGGCGTAGCGCGCCGGCGAGAAGCCGATGATCAGGCGGTCCCCCGCGGTCAGCACGGGCCGCCTGATCATCCCGGGCTGGGCGAGCATGAGGGCGATGGCGCGCGCCTCGGTCAGCCCCTCCTTCTCCGCCTCGGGCAGCTTGCGGAAGGTGGTGCCGGCGCGGTTCAGCAACGCCTCCCACCCGGCGCGGCGGGCCCAGCCCTCCAGCATCGCGCGGTCGATGCCGGCCGTCTTGTAGTCGTGGAAGGCATGCGCCACGCCGTGCTCCTCCAGCCAGGCGCGGGCCTTCTTCATGGTGTCGCAATTCTTGATGCCGTGGATGGTGGGCTGCATGGCGCGCTCACTCCCACTCGATCGTGCCGGGCGGCTTGGAGGTGATGTCGTAGGTCACGCGGTTCACCCCGCGCACCTCGTTGACGATGCGGTTGGCGACGCGCGCGAGGAAGCCCATGTCGAAGGGATATACATCGGCCGTCATCCCGTCCGTGCTGGTCACGGCGCGGAGCGCGCAGGCCATGTCGTAGGTGCGGCCATCGCCCATCACGCCGACGCTGCGCACCGGCAGCAGCACGGCGAAGGCCTGCCAGATCGCGTCATACAGGCCGGCGGCGCGGATCTCCTCGAGGTAGATGCTGTCCACCTTGCGCAGCAGGTCGGCCTTCTCGCGCGTCACCTCGCCGGGGATGCGGATGGCGAGGCCGGGCCCCGGGAAGGGATGCCGGCCGACGATCGCCTCGGGGATGCCGAGCTCGCGCCCGAGCGCGCGCACCTCGTCCTTGAAGAGGTCGCGCAGCGGCTCGACCAGCTGCATCCTCATGTGCGCGGGCAGCCCGCCCACATTGTGGTGGCTCTTGATGGTCACGCTGGGCCCGCCGGTGGCCGAGACGCTCTCGATCACGTCGGGGTAGAGCGTGCCCTGGGCGAGGAAATCGGCGCCGCCGAGCGTCGCCTGCTCCGCCTCGAAGACCTCGATGAAGAGCCGCCCGATGGTCTTGCGCTTGGCCTCGGGGTCCGTCACGCCCGAGAGCTGGCCGAGGAAGAGGTCCGACGCATCGCGGTGCACGAGGCGGATGTTGAAGCGGTCACGGAAGGTCTTCACGACCTCCTCCGCCTCGCCGGCGCGCATCAGCCCGTGGTCGACGAAGATGCAGGTGAGCTGGTCGCCGATCGCCTCGTGGATCAGCACCGCGGCCACCGAGCTGTCGACGCCGCCCGAGAGGCCGCAGACCACCCTGCCCTTGCCCACCTGGGCGCGGATGCGCGCCACCTGCTCCTCGCGGAAGCCGGCCATGGTCCAGTCGCCGGTGCAGCCGCAGACGCCATGCGTGAAGTTGCGCAGCAGCGCCGCGCCGTGCGGGGTGTGCACGACCTCGGGGTGGAACATGGTGCCGTAGAAGTGGCGCGCATCGTCGGCGATGACAGCGAAGGGCGCGCCCTCGCTGCTGGCCACGCTGCGGAAGCCCGGCGGCAGCGCGGTGATGCGGTCGCCATGCGACATCCAAACCTGCTCCCGCGCGCCCTTGGCCCAGACGCCCTGGGTGATGGCGCATTCGCCGGTGACGTCGACGAAGGCGCGGCCGAATTCGCGGTGGTCGGAGCCCGCCACCGTGCCGCCGAGCTGCGCCGCCAGGGTCTGCTGGCCGTAGCAGATGCCCAGCACCGGCAGGCCCATGCCGAAGACGGCGTCCGGCGCGCGCGGGCTCTCGCCCTCGGTCACGCTGGCCGGCCCGCCGGAGAGGATGATGCCCTTCGGCGCGAAGCCGCGGATCCGCGCCTCGGGGGCGTGGTGGAAGGGCCAGACCTCGCAGTAGACGCCGGATTCGCGCAGGCGGCGCGCGATCAGCTGCGTCACCTGGCTGCCGAAGTCGAGGATGAGGATGCGGTCGTGCTGGCGGGCGGGCTCGGTCATGGCGGGGGCTTGCACCATCGCCGGCCCCCCGAGCAAGCGTTGCTGGCAAGCGCTTCGGGGCAAGCGGTGCGTTCGTCGCCCGCCCTACCCCTCCCGCGCCGGCGCCGTCGCCGCCAGCAGCGTATCGATCGGGTCCCAGGCGAAGGCGAGCTGGTCCAGCACCAGGCCGGCGAAGCGGATCGTCTCCCGCGCCACCGGCCTCCCGCCCAGGCGCTGGTAGAACCAGCGCGTCGGATTGGCCTCCAGCACCCAGAGCATGGCCGAGCGGCAGCCGACTGCGGCCAGGTGCGCCGCCATCGCCCGCATCAGCCGCCGACCGACGCCGCGCTCGCGGTAGTCGTCGAGCACGTAGAGCGTCTCCACCTCGCCCTGCCCGAGGCCCGGGCGGCGCGAGCGGCCGCCGGAGACGAAGCCCACCACCACCCCGCCTTCCCGGGTATCCTGCCCGGGCGGCGCATCGGTGCCGGAGGCGACGGCGACGAAGATGGCATGCCCGTCGCGGCGGTCGGCGATCGCCTTCTGGTAGCCGCTGGCGTGGCGGATGACGGAGAGCTCGGCGAGGAAGGCCTCGGGCAACAGGCCCGCATAGGCGCTGCGCCAGGTGGCCACGTGGACCGCGCCGATGGCGGCGGCATCCGAGGGGCGGGCGCGGCGGACGGCGATCATGCGGCGCCTCCTTTCGGCAGGCGAGGCCATGGCGGCGGGCGCGGCATGGGCTGGTTCAGCCGCGGGGCGGGCTGCGGCGGAGCACGGCGGCGAAGAAGCCATCCGTGCCGTGGCGGGCCGGGCTCAGGAGAAGCGACGAATCCTGCGCCGCGGGCATCGGTGGTGGCGCCGCGGGAAGGCCCGCCGCGGCCCAGGCCTCGGCCAGGGGTACGGGTGCGTAATCCGGGCGGCGTGCGAGGAAGGCGGTCACCTGGCCCTCATCCTCCTCCGGCAGCAACGAGCAGGTAGCGTAGACCAGCAACCCGCCAGGCCGCACGAGTTCCGCCGACATGAACAGAATTTCACCCTGCTTGGCGACGAGCGCCGCGAGGTCCTCGGCGCCGGTGCGGGTCCGCGCGTCCGGGTTGCGACGCCAGGTGCCGCTGCCCGTGCAGGGTGCGTCGACCAGCACGCGGTCGAACTGCCCGGCGCGGCGCTTGGCCCATTTGTCGCCGGGCTCCAGCAGGTGCCGCTCGGCATTGCCGACGCCGGCGCGGCGGAAGCGCCGGGCCGCGCCCTCGAGCCGCGGCGCGTTCACGTCGCAGGCGGTGATGCGGCCGCGGTTGTCCATCGTCGCCGCCATTGCCAGGGTCTTGCCGCCGGCGCCGGCGCAGAGGTCGCAGACCCGCATCCCGGGCCGCGCATCGGCCAGCGCGGCGACCAGCTGGCTGCCCTCGTCCTGCACCTCGACCATCCCGTCGCGCCAGGCCGCGGTGCCGGTGACGGGGCGGCGCGAGGGGATGCGCAGGCCCCAGGGCGAGAGCGGCGTCGGCGTCGCCTCGATCCCCTCGGCGGCGAGCGCGGCGATGGCCGCCTCCCGCGTCGTCTTCAGGCGATTGGCGCGGAGGTCGAGCGGCGCCTCGGCCTCCATGGCCGCGGCCTCGGCGGGGAGGTCGGCGCCGAAGCGGGCGGCGAGGCCGGGCAGCGCCCAGCCCGGCAGGTTCAGCCGCACCCCCTCGGGCATGGCCGGCACGACCAGCGCCGGCTGCTCGGCCAGCGCGCGCAGCACGGCCTGCTCCTCGCCCGAGAGCGGCGGCGGCCCGTAGCGCTCGCCGCCGCTGAACAGGCCGCCGAGGGCCGAGAGGCGCAGGCGCTCGACCAGCAGGGCCTGTGCGGCGGCCAGCAGCCGCGGCGTCGGCGCGGCGCCGAGACGGCCGAGCCACCAGTCCAAGCGCAGCCGCTGGCGCACCACGCCCCAGGCGCGCTCCGAGACGGCGCGGCGGTCGCCGGCGCCGATGAAGCGCCGGGCGCGGAAGAACTCGTGCGCGATGGCGTCGGCGGGGCGGCGCGGCTCGCAGTCGAGCGCGGCGATGAGGTCGATCGTCGCGGCAAGCCGCGCGGCGGGAGTCATGCGGCGAGCCACGCGGCGGGGGTCATGCGGCGCGCAACGCAGCGGGGGAGATGCGGCGGGCCGCGCGGCGGGGCGTCATGCGGCGGGAATCACGCCGCGCCCAGCAGCGCCGGCAGCGCGGCGAGGTCGGGCAGGATCGTCGCGGCCTCGGCAAGCCCGTATTCCACCGGCGCGCCGGCGCGGTTCACCCAGAACACGCGGAAGCCGAAGCGCCCCGCGCCATAGGCATCCCAGGCGTTGGAGGAGACGAAGGCGACCTCCTCCGGCGCGCAGGCGAAGCGTGCCGTCGCCAGGGCATAGATCGCCGGCGCCGGCTTGTAGCGGCCGAGCGGATGCACCGAGAGCACGGCATCGAGCAGCGGGGCGAGCCCGCCTGCGGCGACCGCATCCTCCAGCATCTCGGGCGAGCCGTTCGAGAGGATGGCGGTGCCGAGGCCGCCGCGGCGCAGCGCCGCCAGCATCGGCGCCGCGTCCGGATAGGCGTCGAGCCGGCGATAGGCGGCCAGCAGCTCGTCCCGCAGCGCCGCGTCGCGCAGCCCGTGCACCGCCATGGCGTGGTCCAGCGCGCGCGCGGTCAGCGCGAGGAAGGGTTCGTAGTCGCCGGCGGCGGAGAGGATCCAGCTGTACTCGAGCTGCTTCGCCCGCCACAGCGCCGAGACGGCGGCCGCCGCGGGCCCGATGCGCGCGGCATGGCGCCCCACCGCGGCATGCACGTCGAGCAGCGTTCCGTAGGCGTCGAAGACCGCGACGCGCGGGGGAGAGGCGGCGGGCATGGCGGTCCTTCGGGTGCTCGGGACGAGGGTAGACCGCGGGGCACCGGCGGGAAACTCGCCGCCGCGCCCGCGGTTCGCGGGGCCCCCGCCGGATACGCGGCCGCGGGGCCGCCCAGGTCTTCGCGGCGCCGCCCTGGCCCGATACCGGCGCCCCGCCCCTTGCCCGCCCCCTGGCCACCCGCGCCGCGCCCGCGCAGACTGCACGGCCACGTTCCACGCCTCGGGAGGAAACCGCGATGGCCGCAACGATCAACCCCATGGACATGACCGGCCGCACGGTCGTCGTCACCGGCGCCGGCCAGGGCATCGGCCGCGCGCTGACCGAGATGTTCCTCGGCCTCGGCGGCAATGTCGTCATGGTCGAGCGCAACCCGGAGACGCTGGCCGCCACCGCCGGCGCGCTCGACCAGGACCGCATCCTGGCGCTGCAGGGCAACGTGGCCGAGGAGGGCTTCGGCGAGACCTGCGTCGAGCAGGCGGTCAAGCGCTTCGGCGCCGTGCATGGCCTGGTGAACAATGCCGGCATCACGCGCCCGGCCATGTTCGCCAAGATGACCATGCAGCAGTGGCAGGCGGTGATCGATGTCAACCTGACCGGCTGCTACCTGATGATGCAGGCAGTGGGGCGGCACATGATCGACCGCGCCAAGGAGAGCATGCCGCAGCCCGCTGGCACCACGGGCGGCATCGTCAACATCGCCTCCACCGCGGGCAAGCGCGGCTCGATCGGCCAGGTGAACTACTCGGCGGCCAAGGCCGGCCTGTTCGGCATGACCATGACCGGCGCGCGGGAATGGGCGCGCTACGGCATCCGCTGCAACTCGGTGGGCTTCGGCACGGTGGTGACGCCGATGACGGAGGTGATCCGCAGCGACAAGTTCGCCGCGCAGACCATGTCGCGCATCCCGCTCAACCGCTACGCCGAGCCGCACGAGGTGGCGCCGCTGGTCTGCTTCCTCGTCTCCAACGCCGCCGTCTACATCACCGGCGAGAACATGACGGTCAGCGGCGGCAGCCACATGCAGCCCTGAGGCGGCGGGCGGCGGCGGCGCGGGGCCTACCAGAGCCCGCCGCCGCCGCCACCCGACCCGCCGCCGGCGCTGCCCTCGGAGATCGCACTGCCGCTGCCGGCGCTGGCCGCCGGGGCGGACGAGGACGCCGCCGCCGCGGCGCCGAAGCCTGCCGGCAGGCGTTCGCGCCAGCGCTCCACCGGCTCCCGGTCCGGGCGCTCCGCCGCGGGCGCGGTGGCCGCCGCACTCACCGGGGCGGCGAAGCGGCCCGTCCATTCGGCCTCCAGGTCGAGCGCCATGGCATAGGGCAGGTGCCGCTCGAACTGCGCCTGCATCGCCTCGGGCGGCACCGCTGGAGGCTGCCCCTCCCCCAGCAGGAAGCGGCGATAGCCCTCGACCGCATCCAGCAGGTCCCGGCCGAGGCGGGTCGGCGCGCGCAGCAGGTGCCAGAACAGCAGCGTGGCGCCGAAGGGCAGCACGGCCATCAGCGCCGCGACCGGCGCGACGAACTCCGTGCTCAGCACCAGCATCAGCCCGGGGATCAGCAGCGCCAGCGGCAAGAGCGGCAGCAGCGGCGCCACCCGCCGCAGGCCCCGCGCCCCGCCGCCGGCCGCCTCGGCGCGCCGCAGCACCGTGTTCAGCAGGAAGACGAAGGGCACGCTGGCGACGAGCGCGAAGAGCAGGAAGAAGCCGACCACGATCCTGCCCTCCTCCCCCGGCGCGTCGCCGAGCAGCAGCACCAGCAGCGCGAGGGCGGCGATGGCGCCGCCCTGCAGCAGCGGCTTCGTGTTGGCGCGGAACAGGGTGCGGCGATGCTCCTCGTCATAGGTCCGCAGCAGCGCGCCCCGCGCGGCGCCGAGCCGCTTCTCGTAGCCGAGGCCGACATGCAGCCGCTCCGCCGCGTCCTCGGGGAACAGCGCGGCCAGCACCGCGGCCTCGCCCGGCGGCAGGGCGGGTTCGGTGGCGGCGGTCTTCTCCAGCGTATAGCCGCGGGCCTCGGGGTGGATGTGGATGCGGCGCTTCACCGCCAGGCTGGTCAGCGCCACCGCCAGGGCCCGCCCGGGCTCGAAGGGCGGCACGAAGCCGCGGTGCTGCACGACGCCGGCGGCAACCGGCGAGAGGCCCGGGGGCGGCTCCGGCCGCGGCGCGATGGGCCCGGCAGGCGGGTCGCGCCCGACGCGGACCCAGGCGAGGACGAAGAAGCCGATCGCACCCAGCGTCAGCAGCGTGCCCAGCACGAGCCCCGGATTGTCGCGCCGGAGCCGGCCGAGGCGCGCGCCGGGCCCGGGCCGCTCGATCGCGCCCGCGGGCCAGGCGGCGGCCAGCGAGAACCCCTCCCCCGGCGCCAGCGGCCGCGTGGTGACGAGGTGCAGCAGGCGCCGCGAATGCTCGAGCACCGCGACCTCCTGCCCGGTCTCGCCGCGCGCGCCGGTGAAGGCGACGAAGGCGCCGACCGAGACGCCCGGCGGCAGGGCGAGGGCGAAGGAGGCGCGCTCGATCGGCAGCGGCCAGCCCTGCCCGGTGACGTTCCAGAAGAGCTCGTCCTCCTCCCCGCGCTGCCGCAGCCGGGGCCCGATCCGGTAGGTGATGTCGAAGCGGTGCGGGCCCGCGGGCAGCACCACGGCGGCCTGGCCGATGCGCAGGCGGAGGCCGTTGGTCAGCGGCTCCCGCGCATAGGGCTCCGCAGCGCCGTTGCGCGCGACGCCAAGCACGCGGAGCTGGTCCCAGCGCTGCAGCCCGGGGGGGATGGTGCTGCGCAGCGGGATGTCGCGGAGGAGGCCGCGGCGCGTGCCGTCGGTCTCGACGAGGATCGACTCCGTCACCTCCAGCATGCCGTCGGCGCCGAGCGTCGCCACCACGTCGAAGGCGAGGATGCGCTCAGGCGCGGCCCGCGCGACGCCGGCAAGGCCGAGCAGCAGCGCGAGGGCAAGCACGAGCAGCCGGACCCCGCGCCGCCCCTGCCCTGCGCCCTGCGCCATGCAATCCCGGTCCTGCGCCTGCGCCATGCCGGCAGGGTGCCCCAGCGGCGGCCGCCGGCACAACCGCAGGTTTCAGCGGAAGCGGTCGGGCCGGTAGGGATCGGGGCGGAGGAAGGGCGCCTCGCCGGTCATCATCTCGCCCAGCAGCCGGCCCGTGGTGGGGCCCAGGGTCAGGCCCTGATGGGCATGGCCGAAGGCGCACCAGGCGCCGTCCTGGCCCGGCAGCGGGCCGATCACCGGCAGCATGTCCGGCATGCAGGGGCGCACGCCCATCCAGGGCGCGCCCTCGACGCGCTCGGCCAGCGGGAAGAGGGTGCGGGCGACAGGCTCGGCGCGCTCGAGCTGCACCGGCGTCGGCGGCGCGTCGGTGCGGGCGAATTCGGCGCCGGTGGTCAGGCGGATGCCGGCGCGCATCGGCGCGAGCAGGAAGCCGCTCTCGGTATCGAGCACGGGCCGGCCCAGCACGGCATTGCCCTGCGCGCGGTAGTGCATGTGGTAGCCGCGCTTGCCGAAGAGCGGCGGCGCGTAGCCGAGGCGCCGCGTGACCTCCACCGCATGGGCGCCGAGCGCGACCACCACCTCGGCGGCCTCGACCGGCCCCGCCTCGGACTGCACGCGCCAGCCGGCGCCGGCGCGGGCGAGCGTCGTCGCGTCGCCCAGCACGAAGCGCCCGCCCTCCGCCGTGAACATCCCGGCATAGGCGAGGGTGAGCGCATGCGGGTCGCTGACCGAGAGCGGGTCGGTCCAGTGGATGGCGCCGGCGCGCGCGACGAGGAGGTGCGGCTCGGCGGCGGCGAGGCCGGGCCCGTCGAGCGCCACGAAGTTCACGTCGTGCTCGCGCCGCGCCGCCTCGGCCAGCGCCAGCGCCGAGTCGAGCAGCGCCGGCGAGGAATAGAGCCGCATCCAGCCGATCGGGCGCAGCAGCGCCATGGCCGGCGTGCCGCGGGCGAAGGCCAGGTGCTCGTCGAGGCAGGTCTCGATCAGCGCGGCATGCGCCTCGACGGCGTGGCGGTAGCGCGTGGGCTCGGAATGCCACCAGTACTGCAGCAGCGGCGAGGCGAAGCCCGGCAGCGCCAGCGGGTGGAAGGAGACGTCGATGCTGCGGTTGGCGGCGATGCGGCGCAGCTCGCCGAAGCCGCGCGGGAAGGGATGCGGCAGCACCGCCTCGCGCTGGATCAGCCCGCCATTGCCGAAGGAGGCGCCCTCCCCCGGCCCCTGGCGGTCCAGCAGCACCACCTCGAACCCGCGGCGGCGGAGATGCAGCGCGACGGAGACGCCGACCATCCCCGCGCCGAGCACGATGACGGATCGCGCCATGCCTCGCTTCCGATCCTTGAAGGGAAGGTGATTTAGGCCCGGGCGCGCGGCGCCGGCAATCGCCCGGCCGGCCGCCGATGCGCCGCCGCCGGCGCGGAATGGCCAAGGCGGCGGCAGCGGGCCTGGCGCGGCGCTCGCGCCATGGGCGAACGCGGCGCGCGGGGCCTCAGACCGAGAGGTACTGCTCGCGCACCTCGGGCGCCTGCATCAGCGCCGGCAGCGTGCCGGACCAGCGGATGCGGCCCTTCTCGATGATGGTCGCGCGGTCGCTGACCAGGCGCGCGAAATGCAGGTTCTGCTCGGAGAGCAGGATGGAGAGGCCCTCCGCCTTCAGGGCGCGGATCGCCTCGGCCATGCGCTCGACCACGACGGGCGCCAGGCCTTCGCTCGGCTCGTCGAGCAGCACCAGGCGCGGATTGCCCATCAGCGTGCGGGCGATGGTCAGCATCTGCTGCTCGCCGCCGCTCATGCGCCCGCCGGGGCGGTCGCGCATTGCGGCCAGGGAGGGGAAGAGGGCGAAGAGCCGCGCCGGCGTCCACGGCGCCTGCCCGGGCGGGGCGGCGCGGCGGCCCACCTCCAGGTTCTCCAGCACGGTCAGCTCGGTGAAGATCCGCCGCTCCTCCGGCACGTAGCCGAGGCCGAGGCGGGCGATCTCGAAGGGCTCGCGGCCCGCGATGTCCTGCCCCTCGAAGAGCACGCGCCCCGCGCTCGGCCGCACCAGGCCCATGATCGCCTTCATCGTGGTGCTCTTGCCGGCGCCGTTGCGGCCGAGCAGCACCATCACCTCGCCGCGCGCCACCTCGAGCGCGACATCGGCGAGGATATGCGCGCGGCCGTAATGCGCGGAGAGGCCCTCGACCGCCAGCATCAGCCGACCCCGTGAACCGCGCCGGAGCCGAGATAGACCTCCCGCACGCGCGGGTCGGCGCGCACCGCGGCGGGCGGCCCCTCGGCGATCAGGCGGCCGCGGTCGAGCACCAGGATGCGGTCGGCATGGGCGAAGACCACGTCCATGTCGTGCTCGGTGAAGAGCACGGCGATGCCGCGCTCGCGCGCGATGCCTGCGGTCAGCGCCATGAGGGAGACGCGCTCGGCCGGCGCCATGCCGGCGGTCGGCTCGTCCATCAGCAGCAGGGCGGGATCGTTGGCCAGCGCCACGGCGAGCTCGACCCGCTTGAGGTCGCCATAGGCGAGGATGCCGCAGGGGCGATCCGCCTGCCCGGCCATGCCGAGCCGCGCCAGCAGCGCCTCGGCCGCCGCGCGTTCCTGCGCCGCGACGGGCCGCCACAGCCCCATCAGGCGGTTCTGGTGGGAGAGCAGCGCCATCTGCACGTTCTCCCGCACCGTCATGGAGCCGAAGGTCGCGGTGATCTGGAAGGTGCGCCCCACACCGAGGCGCCAGACCCGCCGCGGCGGCAGGCCGGTGATGTCCTGGCCCTTGAGGCGCACGCGCCCCGCATCGGGGCGAAGCTGGCCGTTCAGCATGTTGAAGCAGGTTGACTTGCCGGCGCCGTTCGGGCCGATCAGCGCCAGCATCTCCCCGGCCGCGACCGCGAAGCCGACGCCGGCCACCGCCTGCACGCCGCCGAAGCTTTTGCGCAGGCCCTCGACCTCAAGCACGGGGGTCATGCCGCGCCTCCCACCAGCCCCGCGCCGCGCCCGCCAGCCCCTGCGGGAAGAACAGCACCAGCGCGACGATCACGCTGCCCAGCACCAAGCGCCAGAGCTCGGTCAGCCGCACCAGCTGCTCCTGCAGGCCGGTGAAGGCGAGCGCGCCGACGATGGGTCCGCTCAGCGTCTGCACGCCGCCCAGCAGCACCATCAGCAGCGCGTCGACGCTGCGGGGGATTGCCATGAAGGTGGGGAAGACGCTGCCCTTGGCATAGGCGAAGAGGCCGCCGGCGATGCCCGCCGCCACCGCCGCCAGGCCGAAGGCCAACCAGCGGATGCGGAAGGCGTCGATGCCGATCGCCTCGGCGCGCAGCGGGCTGTCGCGCTGGGCGCGCAGCGCATAGCCGAAGGGCGCGTGCACGATGCGCCGCAGCAGCAGGGTCGCGCCGATGCACAGCGCGAGCGTGAGGTAGGTGAAGGGCAGCTTCCCGATGCCGGGCCAGACGCCGAGGATACCGTTGTCGCCGCCCGTCACCTCCACCCACTGGAAGGCGACGGACCAGGCGATCTGCGCAAACGCAAGGGTCAGCATGGCGGAGTAGACGCCGGAGAGCCGCACGCAGAACCAGCCGAACAGCAGGCCGAAGAGCCCGGCACCGAGCGGCGCGAGCAGCAGCCCGACCGCCATGGGCGCGGCCAGCCACTTCACCGCAAGGGCTGCGGCATAGGCGCCGAGGCCGAAATAGGCGGCGTGGCCGAAGCTCGCCATGCCGCCCGGCCCCATGATCAGGTGCAGGCTGGTGGCGAAGAGCACGAAGACCGCCATCTCCGCCAGCACGGAGAGGGTGTAGTCCCCGGCCGCAAGCGGCAACAGCAGCGCCACGGCCAGCGCCGCGGCGCCGATCCCCAGAAGCGACCGTGGCGCCGGGCCGATCGGCGGCTCGGGCGCGGCGGCGGCGCCGCGAGCGGGCTCGGGCGGCCGGCCCAACAGCCCGTGCGGGCGGATCACCAGCACCACCGCCATCACCAGGAAGACCAGCACCAGCGTGATCTTCGGGAAGACCAGGATGCCGAAGGCGTGCAGCTCCCCGATCAGCAGCGCGGCCAGCGCCGCGCCGAGCAGGCTGCCGAGGCCGCCTACCACCACCACCACGAAGACCTCGGCGATGACGGCGAGATCCATGTGCAGGTTCACGCTCTCCCGCGGCAGCTGCAGGGCGCCGGCGAGGCCGGCGAGCAGGCTGCCCAGGAAGAACACGGAGGTGAACAGCATGCGCTGGTTCACGCCGAGCGCGCCCACCATCTCGCGGTCCTGCGTCGCCGCGCGCACCAGCGTGCCCCAGCGCGTGCGGTGGAAGAGCAGCAGCAGCAGCCCGAGCACCACCGGCCCGACGGCGATCAGGAAGAGCTCGTAGAGCGGGAAGCGCGCATCGCCGAACAGCACGACGCTGCCCCGGAGACCCGGTGCGCGCGGCCCGAGCAGGTCCTGCGGCCCCCAGATGGCCAGCGCGAGATCCTGCACGATCAGCACCACGCCGAAGGTCGCCAGAAGCTGGAAAAGCTCCGGCGCGCGGTAGATCCGGCGCAGCAGCAGCACCTCGATCAAGGTGCCGATCAGCGCGACGGCCAGCGCCGCGCCCAGCACCCCGCCCCAGAAGCCGAGATGCCCGCGCGGCAGGGTCGTCACCAGCGTCCAGGCCAGGTAGGCGCCCAGCATGTAGAGCGAGCCATGCGCGAAGTTCACGATCCGGCTGACGCCGAAGATGACCGTGAGGCCCGAGGCGACGAGGAAGAGCGAGGAGGCACTCGCCAGGCCCGACAGGGCCTGGAGGATCAGGTTCTCGACCAAGCGGCGGCGAGCGTCAGGCGGTCGCCGGGCGCAGCGCGCGCACCACGTCGTCGGGCGGCAGATAGTTCCGCCCATCGGCATAGCGCCAGTCCACCATGACGCCGCGCCCGTTGCGCAGCGCCGTGCGGCCGACATAGGCGCCGACGGTCGACTGGTGGTCGATGGCGCGGAACTCGGCCTGGCCGAAGATGGCGTCGAACACGAGGCCCTTCATGCCCTGGACCATGCCCCCGGTCTCGGTGCCGCCGACCTTGCGCAGCATGGTGGCGATGGCGGTGACGGTGTCGAAGCCGACGACGCTGCCGAGATAGGGGTGGGCGTTCCAGCGCGCGCGATAGGCGTCGCGGAAGGCGGTGTGCGCAGGCGTGTTGATCTGGTCCCAGGGGTAGCCGGTGACGATCCAGTTCTCCGGCGCCTCGTCGCCCAGCGGCTCGAGGTATTCCGGCTCCCCGGTCAGCAGGGAGACGACGCGCCGCCGCTCGAACAGGCCGCGGGTCGAGCCCTGGCGGACGAAGTTGGTCAGGTCGGCGCCGAAGGTGACGTTGAAGATCGCCTCCGGGTTCGCCGCCGCCAGCGCCTGCACGGTGGCGCCGGCATCGATTCGGCCGAGGGCGGGGAACTGCTCGGCGACGAACTGCACGTCGGGCTTGGCGCGGGTGAGCAACTCCTTGAACCAGCGCACGGCGGACTGGCCGTATTCGTAGTTCGGCGCGACCGTCGCCCAGCGCTTCGCCGGCAGCTTCGCCGCCTCCTCCACCAGCATCGCGCACTGCATGTAGGTGCTGGGCCGCAGGCGGAAGGTGAAGGGGTTGCCGCGCGACCAGACCAGCGCATCCGTCAGCGGCTCGCTGGCGACGTAGAGGCGGCGGTTCTGGTTGGCGTAGTCGGCGATCGCCAGGCCGACATGCGAGAGGAAGCCGCCTGCCAGCAGGTGCACGCGCTCGGCATTGATGAGCTCGCCCGCGAGCCGCACCGCGTCCTCGGGCTTGCCGCCATCGTCGCGGAAGATGGTCTCGATGGGGCGCCCGCCGATGCCGCCGGCGGCATTCACCCGCTCCACCGCCAGCATCCAGGCATTGCGGTAGGGGATGAGGAAGGCGGGCTGGGCGCTGTAGCTGTTGATCTCGCCGATGCGGATCGGCTCGCCCAACGGCGTTCCCTGGGCGCGGGCGAGGCCCGGGGCGGCGAGCAGGGCGGCCCCCGCCAGCAGCGGCCGACGCCCGATGCGAATGCCCGCCATGGAACCCACTCCCCGATCATGCTGCGGCTGCGAAGCGTGGCGCAGGAAAGCGCAAGCAAGGGGTCTCTGCAAACGAAAAGCGCGATGCCGGCGGACCCGGCATCGCGCCCAAGTCGGCAGGATTTGTGGGGGTTCAGGCGGCCTCGACCAGGCCGCCCGCATCGGCCAGCACGCGCACCCAGTGGTCGGCGTCGCCGAAGGTGGCGTCGTTCACCGTCAGCCGCTTGAAGTAGTGGCCGGCGGCATACTCCATGGTCATCGCGATGCCGCCATGCAGCTGGATCGTCTGCTGTCCGACAAAGCGGATCGAGCGGCCGATCTGCACCTTCACCGAGGCCATCTGCCGGCGGCGCAGCCCGGCATCCTCCTCGTTCGCCGCGAGCGCCGCGAAGTAGGCCATGGAGCGCGCCTGCTCGAGCGCCACCAGCATGTCGGCGGCGCGGTGCTGCAGCGCCTGGAAGCTGCCGATCGGCCGGTCGAACTGCTTGCGGGTCTTCATGTAGTCGAGTGTCATGCCGTGCGCGACGTCCATCGCGCCCACCGCCTCGGCGGCCAGGGCGGCGATCGCCTCGTCCACCACGCGGTCGATGACGGGCATGCCGCCCTCGGGGTCGCCCAGCACCGCCTCGGCCCGGGCGCCGGAGAGCTCGACCTCGGCCGCGCGCTGGCCATCCACGGTGCGGTAGCCGCGGAGGCTGACGCCGGGCGCCTTGGCGTCCACCAGGAAGACGCCGACGCCCCGGGCGTCGCGCTGGCCGCCGGCGCTGCGGGCCGAGACCACCAGCTTGTCCGCCGTGTCGCCGTGCAGCACCATGCCCTTGCGGCCATCGAGCACCCAGCCGCTGCCATCCTTCCGTGCCGTCGTCGCCACGTCGAAGAGGTCGTAGCGCGACTGCCGCTCGGTATGGGCGAAGGCGAGCAGGCA
>CAYNYQ010000084.1:0-15376 GCA_964401305.1 uncultured Acetobacteraceae bacterium
TCACTCCTTCACCGCCCAGCGCTGCTCGAAATCCCAGACCTCGGGGAAGCCCATCAGCTCGGTCATGCGCCGGAAGCCGTAGGATTCGCCGAGCGCGGTGGAATCCCCGTGCTGGCGCAGATGCCCATAGGCGCGCTCCAGCGCCGCGGCGGCGGCGAGGAAGCCGATGGCGGGGTAGATGGCGATGGCGTAGCCCAGCGCCTGCAGCCGCGCGGCGGGCAGGATCGGCGTGCGCCCGCCCTCCACCATGTTGGCCAGCAGCGGGCGGCCGATGCCGGCCCGGCCGATCGCCGCCATCTCCGCCTCGCTCTCCGGGCTCTCGATGAAGACGATGTCGGCGCCGGCCTCGGCGAAGAGGTGGCCGCGGCGGATCGCCTCCTCGAGGCCGAGGGTGGTGCGGGCATCGGTGCGGGCGACGATGAGGAAACTCGGATCGCGCCGTGCCTCCGCCGCCACCCGGATCTTCAGCACCATCTCCTCGGCCGGGATGACGCGTCGGCCGGGCGTGTGGCCGCACTTCTTCGGCATCTCCTGGTCCTCGAACTGGATGCCGGAGACGCCCGCCGCCTCGTAGCCCATGACCGTGTGGCGCACGTTCAGCAGGCCGCCATAGCCGGTATCGGCATCGGCGATCACCGGCGTCGCCACGCCGCGCGCCATCTGCCCGACCCGGCCGACCATGTCCGTGTAGGTGGCGATCCCGGCATCGGCGACGCCGAGGTGGGAGGCGACCGTGCCGAAGCCGGTGGCGTAGAGGCAGTCGAACCCCATGCCGTCGGCGATGCGGGCGCTGATCATGTCGAAGATGCCGGGGGCGACGACGAAGCGCCCCGCATCGAAGGCGGCCTTGAGTCGCGGATCGGCCATGGGTCTCGGGTCTCCCGCCGGGCTGGCGCAGGAGTATCCCCGGCCGCGCCGCGGCGCGAAAGGGGGCGGGTGACCGGGGCCCTCGCGTTGTGCCAGGATGCGCCGCCAACCCGAACCGAGGAGGCAGAGATGCCCGACGCCAGCGGACGCCCGAGCCAGGCCAGCGCCGTCGCCGAGATCGAGCAGGTGATCCAGACCTATTTCGACGGCCTCTACGAGGGCAATGTCGAGAAGCTGGCCGCGGCCTTCCACCCCGTGAGCCACCTGTACTCGGAGAAGGACGGCGGCGTCGTCGATCTGCCGCGCGAGCAGTGGTTCGAGTGGGTGAAGAAGCGCGACAGCGCGCAGAAGCTCGGCCTCGCGCGCGACGACCGGATCCTGCTGCTGGACATCAGCGGGCCGGAGACCGCCTTCGTGAAGGTCGCCTGCCAGATCCCGCCGCGCTACTTCACCGACTACCTGGTGCTGAACCGCACGAGCGAGGGGTGGAAGATCGTCAGCAAGGTCTACCGCGCCGACGTGCGGGAGTAGGCGCCGCGCGGCCCGCCCGGGATGCCGGGCGGGTCGATCGCCTGCCAGGCGGCCCGCGTCAGCCGTTCGGCCGCAGCAGGTAGGGCGCGCCGCAACGCTCGCAGATGCCGCGGATCAGCGCGTCCAGCGTCGCCGGCACGGGCACGCCCTCGGCCAGGCGCTTGGCCTTCATCATGTCCTCGGGCTCGCCCGCCACCAGCACGGGCATCGCCGGGTCCGCGGGCGGCGTCGCGTGCAGGATGTCGATCACGTCGTCGAGGTCGCCCTCGAAGGCGCCCTCCTCGCGGAAGGCCTTCGGGTCCAGCGCCAGGAAGAAGTGCCCGATATTGTGCGGCAGGTCGGCGCGCGGATCGCGGTTCCGGATCGGCGAGAAGCTCGATCCCACCAGCGCGCCGCCCAGGATGTGCACCAGCATCGCCAGGCCATAGCCCTTGGCGCCGCCGGTATCCTCGGCGCCGCCGACCGGGGTGATGCCGCCCTCCTTCCTCTGGAAGACGAAGGCATTGGCCTCGTGCGGGTCGGTGACGCTCCCGCCCTTCTCGTTCACCACCCAGCCCTCGGGCAGCGTCGCGTCGTTCAGGTGGTGTACCTTCACCTTGCCCGCAGCGACGGTGGTGGTCGCCATGTCGAGCACGAAGGGGTTGTTGCGCCGCGCCGGCGCGGCGAAGGCGAGCGGGTTGGTGCCGAGCACGGGCATCGCGCCGCGCGTCGGCACCATGGTCACGCCGCGCGTGCTGCTGGTGACCATGCCGATCACGCCGCGCGCCGAGGCCATGCGCGCATAGGCCCCCGCCGCGCCGAAATGGTGGCTGTTCACCACGCCGACGACGCCGACGCCGTGCTGCAGCGCCTTGTCTACGGCGAGGTTCATGCCCATGGCTGAGACCGGGTGGCCGAGCCCGTTCCCGGCATCGACCAGCGCGGTCGGGCCGGTGTCGCGCACCACGCGCGGCCGCGCATCCAGCCGGATGCGGCCGGCGCGCACGCCCTCCTCGTAGGTCATCAGCATGGAGAGGCCGTGGCTGTCGACGCCGAGCAGGTCGGTCTCGACCATCACGCCCGCCGTGGTTTCCGCCATGTCCGCGGGCATGCCCCAGGCGGTGAGGATGCCGAGGATCTGCGCGCGGATCGTCCCGGCGGGCACCGGCGTGCCGGTGGTGACATTCCTTGCCATGGTGGCCTTCCCTGTCCTGTCGGCTCAGTCGACGCGCGCGCCGGAGGCCTTCACCACCGGCGTCCAGCGCTCCACCTCGGCGGCGATGAAGGCGCGGGTGCGCACCGGATCCATGCCCTCGGGGATGGTGTTGCCGAGGTTGAGGATGCGCTCGCGCACATCGGGCAGTTTCAGCGCCTCGGCGATCTGCCCGTAGAGGAACTGCCGGATCGGCATCGGCGTGCCGAGCGTCGCGGACCATGGCGTCCAGGTCGTCACCTGGTATGCCGGCAGCCCCGCCTCGGCCGCGGTCGGCAGGTCGGGCGCCATGGGCGAGCGCTCCGGCGTGGCGATCGCCAGGCCGATGACGACGCCCTCGCGGATGTGCGGGGCGAGGAAGCTGATCGTGTCGGCCTGGAAGGCGGTGCGGCCCGCGCGCAGGTCCTGGAAGGCGGCGGCGGAGCCGCGATAGGGCACGTGCTGCGCCTCGACGCCGAGCAACTGCGTCAGCAGCACGCCCGCGATGTGCCCGGTCGAGCCATTGCCCGAGGAGCCGAAATCGTACTTGCCGGGATTGGCCCGGAGCAGGTCGCGGAACGTTGCCAGCGTCCGCACGCCGAGCGAGGGATGCACGGCGACCGCGATCGGCGAATGGCTGCTGATGGTGATGTGGTCGACGCCGGTCAGCGGGTTCACCCGCAGCCTCTCGCCGTAGAGGCCGATGTTCAGCACATGCGAGCCGAGCGCGCCGACCAGCAGCGTGTAGCCGTCCGGCGCCGTCTGCGCGACCGTCTCGAAGGCCACAGTGCCGCCGCCGGAGGGGCGGTTCTCGACTACGAATTGCTGCCCCAGCCGGGTGGAGAGTGCGCCCGAGATGATGCGCGCATTCATGTCGGCATTGCCGCCCGGCGCGAAGGCGACGATCACGCGCACGGGCCGGCTCGGGTAGTCCGTGCCCGGCGCCCGCGGCTGCGCCTGCGCCGCGCCCGCCAGCGCCAGCAGCGCCGCGGCGGCGAGCGATGCGATCCTGTTCATGCCTGTGTTTCCCCCCCGGCCGTCCTCAGGCGATGCCGTGTTCCAGCACGCCCACCTTCTCGATCTCCATGCGCAGCCGGTCGCCGGGCCTCAGGTAGCGCGGCGGGTCGCGGAAATGCCCGACCCCGGCCGGCGTGCCGGTGGCGATAACGTCGCCCGGCCGCAGCGTGACGAAGCGGCTGAGCCAGGCGATCAGCGCGGCGACGGAGAAGATCAGGTCATGCGTGTTCCCCTCCTGCACGAGCTCGCCGTTCAGGAAACAGCGCAGGGAGAGCTGCCAGGGCTCGCCCACCTCGTCGGCGGTGACCAGGCACGGGCCCATCGGGCAGAACTCGTCGAGCCCCTTGCCGAAGCTGGTCATGCCGATCGGGTGGTCGAATTGCAGCGCGCGGTCGGTCAGGTCGTTCAGCACGGTGTAGCCGGCGACGTACTCCAGGGCGCGCGTCTCCGGCACGTCGCGCGCCGCGCGGCCGATGACGACGCCGAGCTCCACCTCCCAGTCCGGCTTCAGCGCGGCCGCGGGGATGCGCACCTGCGTCCCCGGCCCGCAGACGGAAGACGTGGGCTTGAGGAAGATGCGCGGCGCGGTCAGCGCCGGCCCGCCGACCTCCTTCGCATGGTCGGCGTAGTTGCGCCCGACGCCGAGGATCTTGCCGGGCCTGAGCGGCGCCTCCAGCGTCACGGAGGCGAGGGGGCGGCGCAGCGCCGCGCTCTCCGGCCGCGCGGCGAAGGCCAGCGCGCGGGCCGCGGCGACCAGCGCCGCCTCCCCGGCCTCGAGCAGGCCGAGCATGGTCGCCGGGATCTGCTGCTTCGCAGTATCGGCCTCGCCGGCCGCGTGCTGCGCGGCGGAGAGGGCGGGGTGCAGCGGCACGATGGCGTCGCCGACGACGCCGCCGAGATGCGCCGCCATGTCGCCCGGGGTGCGGAAGGTCGCGAGCTTCATCCCTTCGCCCTCACGCCGCCAGGGTCGCGTAGTCGAGGCTCGCCATCACCTGCGCGCGCAGGATGTAGCGATGCTCCGTCGGGCCGTAGTCGGCGACGGCGTTGTGCACCGTGCCGATATTGTCCCACATCAGCACGTCGCCCGGCGTCCAGCCATGGCTGTAGAGGTATTTCTCCTGCGCCTGGTGGGCGAAGAGGAAGGCCAGCAGCGCGTCGCTCTCGGCGCGTTCCAGCCCCTCGATCCACATCGCGTAGCCCGGGTTGCAGTAGAGCACGCGCCGCCCGGTGATCGGGTGGGTGCGGAAGATCGGCTGCGCCACCGGCGGCTTCTTGGCGCGCTGCTCGGGCGTCAGCGGCTTGCGGATGCTGCCGGGCCGCATGCGCATCACCTCCCAGAACTTCTCGAAGTCGTGGATGGCGACGCGGCCCTCCAGCCGCTGCCGCACCTCCGCCGGCAGGTCGTCGTAGGCGGCGTGCATGTTGCGGAACTGCGTGTCGCCGAGCGGCCGGCCACCGCGCATCGGCACGGTCTTCGCGTGCAGCACGTTGGCCAGCGCGATCTCCCGCGAATAGGACATGTCGGTGTGCCAGCCCTGGCCGGCATCGTGCAGCCCGACCGGCCGGCCCGCCGCGTCCTTCATGTTGGAGAGGATCATGATCTCCGGGTGGCCCGGCGCATGGAAGAGGTTGGCGACGTTCACCTCGAGCTCGCCGAAGCGGCCGGCGAAGGCGGAGAGGGCGAGGGCGTCGAGATCCTGGCCCGGGAAGCAGAGCACGCCGTACTGGCCGAGCGCGCGCAGCAGGGTGCGGAATTCGCCCGGTTGCAGCGGCGCGCCGAGGTCGACGGCCTCCACCCGGGCGCCGAGCCCGGCATTGTTCGGGACGATGCGCATGGCGCGGTTCCTCCTGGCCCGGACACTCCGCCAGCCCCGCGCGCGCGTCAACCGCCCCAGATCTCCCCAAGCACGCGCAGCAGGTTGCCGCCCATGATGCGCGCCACCGCCGCCTCGCCGAAGCCGGCCGCCAGCAGCGCCTCGGTCTTGCGCGCCATGAACCGCGGGTTGTTCAGCGCGTCGGGGAAGCGCTTCTCCAGGCTGTTGCCGAAGGCCCGCACATAGTCGCCGGTGCCGCTGGCATAGCGGGTCGCGCTCATCTCCAGGAAGAAGTCGGCCGCCCGCGGGTCGCCGACGGCGGCGAAGTCGGTGCCGAAGGAGACGTGCTCAATCCCGACCAGGTTCACCATGTGGCGCACCTGCGCAACGAAGCCCTCGAGGCTCGGCGGATGCGCCGGGTCGCCGTCCCAGTTCATGAAGCCGTGGATGGAGGCGCCGCAGAGCCCGCCCGTGGCGGCGACGGCGCGCAGCACCTCGTCCGACTTGTTGCGCACGCGCTCGTGCACCGCGCGGGCATTGGCGTGCGTCAGCAGCACCGGCCTGCGGCTGGCCATCGCCGCATCGAGGCAGGTGCGCTCGCCGACATGGCTCAGGTCGATGGCGATGCCGACGCGGTTGAACTCGGCCACCACCTCGTGGCCGAAGCGGGTCAGTCCGCCATTGCGCGGCTCGAGGCAGCCATCGCCGACCGCCGAGGCCTCGTTGTAGGTGAGCTGGCAGGCCCTGAGCCCGAGCCGGTGGAAGGCCGCGACGCGCTCGACCCGGTTGCCAAGCAGCTTCGTCTCCTGCCAGCCCATGACCAGCCCGACCTTGCCCGCCGCCTTCGCCGCCGGGATGTCGGCGGCGCGCTCCACCAGCGCCCAGGGGCCCTCGGGCCGTGCGGCCAGCGCGAGCCAGCGGGCCATGGCGTCGAAGCCCTCCTCGAAGCCGGCCATCGGGTCCTTCACCGTGACATTGGCCGCGGCATAGCCGCCGGCCAGCAGGTCCCGCGCATCGCCGTCCGAGTAGAAGATCAGCCCGTCGATGACGGTGAGGCTGTCGTGCAGGCCGGGCATGCGTCCCTCCATGGCGTCTTGCGCATTCCACTCCAGCCGGGAAGCATGGGGAAGGGCAGGGGAGGCATGGCCATGACGATCGGGCGGCGGCGGATGGTACTCGGCGGCGCGCTGGCGCTGCCGGCGATCGGGGCCGGCGCGCAGCCGGCCTGGCCGGCGCGGGCGGTGCGCCTGGTGGTCGCCTATCCGCCGGGCGGCAGCACGGACATCGTGGCGCGGCTGCTGGCCGAGCGCCTCTCGCGCGCCTGGGGCCAGTCCGTGGTGGTGGAGAACCGCGGCGGCGCCAGCGGCACGCTCGGCGCCGACGCGGTCGCGAAGGCGGCGCCGGACGGCTACACGCTGCTGCTCGGCGCCTCCTCCGAGATGGCGATCGCGCGCGTCACGTTGCGCAGCCTGCCCTACGACCCGGCGCGCGACTTCGCGCCGATCGCCCGCACCTCGGAGCAGCCCTTCCTGCTGCTCGTCAACGCCGCCATGCCGGTGCAGGGCGTGGCGGATCTCGTGGCGCTGGCGAAGGCGCAGCCGGGGCGGCTGAACTATGCGAGCTTCGGCAACGGCACCTCCACCCACCTGATGGGGGAGCTGTTCCGCGTCGGCACCGGCATCGAGATCACCCACGTGCCCTATCGCGGCAGCGCGCCGGGCATCGCCGACCTCATCGCCGGCCAGGTGCAGATGAGCTTCGACACCGTGCCCGCCGGCCTGCCGCATATCGGCCCGGGCGGGAAGCTGCGCGCGCTCGGCTTCACCCACCGTGCCCGCAGCGCCGCCGCGCCCGCGGTGGCGACCATGCCGGAGCTCGGCTTCCCGCAGCTTGTCGGCTCCACCTGGTCGGCGCTGGTGGCGCCCGCCGGCACGCCGGAGGCGATCCTGCAGCGCATCGGCGCCGACGTGGCGAACGTGAAGGCCGAGGGCTTCAACGCCGCGCTGGTCGAGCGCGGGATCGAGCCGGTGCCGACCTCCTCGCCCGAGGAGGCGCGCGCCTTCTTCGCCGCCGAGTCTGCGAAGTGGGCGGAGGTCGCGCAGCGCGCCGGCGTCCGGCCGGAGTGACGGCATGAAGGTCGTGGTCGTGGGCGCCGGCATCGTCGGCCTCTGCACGGCCTGGCACCTGGCGCGCGGCGGCGCCGAGGTGACGGTGCTGGACCGCGATGCGCCCGGCAGCGGCGCCTCCTCGGGCAATGCCGGGGCGATCAGCGCGGGCTCGGTCGCGCCGCTGGCCATGCCGGGCGTGCTGAAGCAGGTGCCGGGCATGCTGCTCGACCCCGCCGGCGCGCTGCACATCCCGCCGCGCTACGCCCTTCGCGCCGCACCATGGCTGCTGCGCTTCGTCGCCAGCGCCCGGCCGCGGCGCGTCGCCGCCATCGCCGAGGCGCTGGCCACGCTGCTCTACGACGCGATGGAGCAGCACCGCCTGATCCTCGCCGAGGAGGGCGCCACCGACCTGATCCGCGAGACCGGCCAGCTCTACCTCTACCGCGACCGCGCGCAGTACGCGAAGGACGCCGCGGGCTGGGCGCTGCGCCAGCAGCACGGCATGGTGCTGGAGTTCCTGGAGGGCACCGCGGCGATCCGCGCGCTGGAGCCGGATCTTGGCGGCGACTACACTCTCGGCGTCTTCATCCCGGCGCAGGGCAGCTGCGTCAATCCGCTGCGCCATGCGCAGGTCGTTGCGCGCGGCGTGGAGCGGCTCGGCGGCACGATCCGCCGGGAGGGCGTGGATGCGCTGGTAACTGCCGATGGCGCCGTGACCGGCGTGCGCACCGCGACCGAGACCATCGCGGCGGACCGCGTCGTGCTGGCGGCCGGTGCCTGGTCCGCGCGGCTGCTCGCGCCGCTCGGCATCCGCGTGCCGCTCGAGACGCAGCGCGGCTACCACGTGATGCTGCCCGATGCCGGCGTTGCGCTGCGGCGGCCCGTGGTGCCGGCCGACCGCAAGGCCTTCATCTCGCCCATGGAGGGGGGCTTGCGCATCGCCGGCACGGTGGAGTTCGGCGGGCTGGAGGCGCCGCCGACGCCGCGCCGCGCCGCGCTGCTGCTCGAGGACCTGCGCCGCGTCTTCCCGCAGGCCCGCACCGAGGGCGCGCAGGGCTTCTGGATGGGCCATCGCCCCTGCCTGCCCGACAGCCTGCCGGTGATCGGCCCCGTCGCGCGCTGGCCCGGGCTCTGGTGCGCCTTCGGCCATGGGCATCTCGGCCTGACCGGCGCGGCGCCGACCGGGGCGCGGCTGGCGCGGGCGATGCTGGGGCCGGCGCCCAACATCGACCTCGCGCCCTTCGCGGTGGAGCGCTTCGCGGCGGCCTGAGCGGCGCCGCGAAGCAGGGGCGTGCCGCTACTGCGCCGCCGCCAGCGCCGCGGCGGGCCTGGGCGGCAGCAGGTGCTTGACCTTCGGCAGCACCTCGGTCTGCAGCATGCCGAGCGAGGTCCGCCAGGCCTCCGGGTTCTCCTTGTAGTCGAAGCCGAAGACCAGGATCTGCCCGAAGCCACCGCACTCGTCGTAGACCTTCTCGAGCTTCTCGACGACGGTCTTCGGGCTGCCGATGATCCAGTTGTGCCGCGCGCAGTATTCCGCCGTCACCTCGCTGTCGGCGACCTCGGGGCTGTGCTTGAGGTATTCGAGGAAGCCGAAGTTCGACAGCAGCGGCAGGAAGTACTCCCGCATCATGCGCCCCATCATGGCGCCGACCGAGAGCCGCCAGGCCTCCTCGTCGGTCTCGGCAACGAAGACCTCGCGCACCAGGCGCCAGTCGCCGCGCCAGGGCGTGCGGCCGGTGCGGCGCGCGCCGGCCTCCACCGCGTCCCAGTGGCTGCCGACATAGGCCGGGTTCAGGTTCAGCGACAGCGGCAGGAAGCCGCGCTCGCCGGCCAGCTTCAGCGTGTCGGAGTTCTTCGATAGGCCGGCGACGCCGATCGGCGGATGCGGGCTCTGCAGCGGCTTGAGGTGCGGCTTGAGGAAGCCGAACATCGTGTCCGGCCTGTCGACCTTCCAGAATTTCCCCTCGTGGTGGAAGGGCGCGTCGGAAGTCCAGAGCTTCAGGATGATGTCGAGCGCCTCGCGCGTCATGTCGCGATTCGCGCCCGACATGCCGTCGACGTTGAACATCGCCCAGTCGGAGGGTAGGCCGCTGGCCGCGACGCCGAAGAGCAGCCGGCCGTCGCTGAGGTGGTCGAGCATGGCCACGCGGTTCGCGAGCTCCGCCGGGTGGTGGTAGGGCAGCAGGAAGCCGCCCGGCCCGATGCGCAGCTGCTTGGTCTGCAGCAGCGCCTGCGCGATCAGCAGGTCGGGGGCGGGATGGGGCTCCCAGGGCGCGGTGTGGTGCTCGCCGATCCAGGCCTCGGTGAAGCCCAGGCGATCGAGGTCGCGCAGCACGCTGAGGTCGTAGTCGTGCCCCTCCTTCAGGCCGCGCTCCGGCGGGTGGGAGGGCATGGCGAAGTAGCCGAAATCCATCGGTTGTTTCCTCCTGCGCTACGACGGGTCGTTGCCGCCGATGACCCGATGCTCGCGCCGGTTGCGGCTCCGGCGCAAGCCCTTCCGCATGCCGCCGGTCAGGCCGCCAGCCGCATGATCTCCTCGAGCTCGGCCACGCTGCGCACGGGGCGGGGATTCTGCGAGATCGGTGCGCCGCCGTCCCAGCGCGCGGCGAGGCCGGCGATCTCGCCCTCGGCGATGCCGACATCGCTGAGGCGCACCGGCAGCCCGAGCCCGCGCACGAATTCGCGCACCGCGACATGCCCCTCCGCGGCGCCGAAGATCTGCGCGACCTCCGCCTGGCGCCCGGCATTCACCGGCGCGTTCCATTGCAGCACCGCCGGCAGCGAGAGGCAGGAGGTGATGCCGTGCGGCACGCCGCGCGCGCCGCCCAGGATGTAGCCGATGCCGTGGCTCGCGCCGGTCGGCACCCCGGCCCAGCCGCCCATGACCGAGAGCCACATCGCCTGCTGCGCGAGCCCGCGCGCGGCGAGATCCTCCGGCTCGCGCCGGATCGCCGGCAGGCTGCGGGCCAGGAGCTGCATCGCCTGCAGCGAGACGGCGTCCGAGAAGGGCTGCGCGGCCGGGCTGCACCAGCGCTCGACGGCATGATCCACGGCGCGGATGCCGGAGGAGAGCAGCAGTTCCGCCGGCGTCTCCAGCGTCGCCGCGGGGTCGAGCACGACGGCGATCGGCACCTGCATCGCCTCGACGAAGCGCATCTTCCGCCCGGCCTCGAGGTCGGTGACGCCGGCATGCGGCGCGAACTCGGCGGCCGAGAGCGTGGTCGGCACGGCGACCAGGCGCGGGCGCGGCGCGGCCTCGGGCCAGCCGCCGGGCTCGGCGCTGCGCGAGGTGGCGGCGGCGATCAGCGCCGGCTTTGCCTCGATGCCGTGCCAGACGGCGAAGCAGGCGACCTTCGCGCCGTCGATCACGCTGCCGCCGCCGAGCGCGACGACGCGCTCCGCCGCGTGCTCGCGCAGCAGCGCGGCGAGGGCGAGCACGTCCTCGATCGGCGAATGCGCCCGCATGGCACTGGTCTCGGCCACCAGCTTCGCGCCGATCGCCGCGCGTGCCGCCGCCGCGATCCGGCTGCCGGCGAGCGAGCGCGTGGTCGCCAGCACCACGCGGCTGCAATCCGAGAGCTCCGCCGGCAGCGCCGCCGCCACCGCGGCGCCGTGCCGCACGCGCTGCTGCGCCGGCCAGCGATGCACGCTGCCTGTCGATTGTGCCGTCATCTCCCTTCCTCCCCGGGCTCGCGCCATCAGAGCATGCCCGGCGCCGCGGCGCATCCAGGCCCGGGGATGACAGCGTCCGGCCGGCGGGGCAGGCTTGTCGCGGTGCGGAGGAAACGATGATGGACGGACGCAGGGTGGTGCTGGTCACTGGCGGCGGGCGCGGGATCGGCGCGGCGGTGGTGCGGCTGGCGGCGGGTGCGGGCTGGGATGTCGCCTTCACCTATGCCGGCAATGCCGCCCGCGCCACCGAGACCGAGGCCGCCGCCCGCGCCCTCGGCGCCGAGGCGCTGGCGATCCGCGCCGACGTCGCCGATGCGGCCGCGACCGAGGCCGCCTTCGCCGCGGTCGACCACCGCTTCGGGCGGCTCGACGGGCTGGTGAACAATGCCGGCATCACCGGCCCCCGCGGCACCCTGGCCGAGACGCCGGACGCCGTGTGGGAGGAGGTGCTGCGCACCAACGTGATCGGCGCCGCGCGCTGCTGCCGTCTGGCGCTCGGCCGCCTGGCCGCCGGCGGCGCCATCGTGAACGTCTCCTCCCGCGCCGCGGGCCTCGGTGGCGGCGGCGAGTGGATCCACTACGCCGCCAGCAAGGGCGCGATGGACAGCCTGACCGTCGGCCTGGCGAAGGAGGCCGCGGCGCAGGGGGTGCGCGTCAATGCCGTCAGCCCGGGGCTGATCGATACCGAGCTGCACGCCGCCGCCGGCATGCCGGACCGCGTGGCGCGCTTCGCCGCCGCCGTGCCGCTCGCCCGCGGTGGCACGGCGGAGGAGGTGGCGGAGGCGGTGCTCTGGCTGCTCTCGGATGCGGCGCGCTACGTGACGGGGGCGAACCTGCATGTCAGCGGCGGGCGCTGAGCCGCCGCCGCGCTTGGCATCCCGGGGTCCGGCTTGTAGGAGGCGCCGATGACCGACGACGCGACCCCACCGCCGGCCGATGCGCCGCCCGACCGGCTCTCGGCCAACCCGCGCAGCCCGTTCTACGACGAGGCGCTGCTCAGGCGCGGCATCGGCGTGCGCTTCAAGGGGGTCGAGAAGACCAACGTGGAGGAGTACTGCGTCAGCGAGGGCTGGGTGCGGCTCTCGGTCGGCAAGCAGCTCGACCGGCACGGCAACCCGCTGACCATGAAGCTCACCGGCGAGGTGGTGCCCTACTTCAAGGACATCGCCGGCGCCGGCTGACGGGCCGGGCTAGACGTGCTGCCCGCCGTTGATGTGCAGCTCGGCGCCGTTCACGTAGCTGCTGGCCTCGGTGCAGAGGAAGTAGATCGCCTGCGCCACCTCGGCCGGCGTGCCGAGGCGCCGCATCGGGATCTGCTCCTGCACGATCTTCTCCGTCCCCGGCGAGAGGATGGAGGTGTCGATCTCCCCCGGCGAGATGGCGTTCACCCTGACGCCGAGCGGTGCGAAGTCCGCCGCCATCTCCCGCGTCAGCCCGGCCAGCGCCGACTTGCTCGTGGCGTAGGCCGCGCCGGCGAAGGGATGCACCCGGCTGCCGGCGATGGAGGTGACGTTCACCACCGCGCCCTTCGCACGTGCCAGCTCCTCCACCAGGCCGCGCGCCAGCAGGATGGGGGCGAAGAAGTTCACGTTGAACACCCGCTGCCAGTCGGCGAAGGGCGTGACGATGGTGCCCATGCGCGACCCGCCCGGCCCTTTCGGCGAGATCGCGGCATTGTTCACCAGCGCGTGCAGCAGCGCGCCGTCCGGCCCGAGCCGGGACTTGATCTCGCCGATCGCCTGCTCGGTCTGGGCGGGGTCGGAGAGGTCGAGCTGGATGTGGTCCTCGGGACCCATCTCCCAGGGGCATTGCTCCGGGAAGGGCTGGCGGCTGACGGTGATCACGCGCCAGCCCGCGGCCGAGAAGCGCTTCACGGTCGCATGGCCGATCCCGCGCGAGGCGCCGGTCAGCAGCAGGATGCGGCGGGGGCCCGCATTCGATCGTTGGTGGTCGGGCATGGCGGCAGCCTAGCACGCCGCCGCGGCGGCGTCTCGCCCGGCGCCGCCCCGTGGCGGCCGCCTCATCCTGCCTGCCCCAGCAGCGGCCGGCGGGCGGCGATGAACTCCTCCACCGCCGCCACGTAGCGGGCGCAGTCGGCATCCGTCACCGGCAGGGAGAGCGCCGCCATGCCGCGCCGGGCCAGGTAGATGCCAACCCCCAGCATGTCGAAGAAGAAGAGCTCGCGCAGCTTGTTCTCGGCCTCCGTCGTGGCGTAGGGGCGCAGGATCGGGCCTGTGCGGAAATGCACGTTCACCATGGACCCCGCGCCGGTGAACTGCATCGCCACGCCCCCGCGCACGCAGGCGCCGTTCAGCGCCAGGCGCAGCGCCTCGCCCCGGGCGAACAGCGCCTCGGCCGTGGCGGCGTCGAAGATCTCGCCCATGGCGACGCAGCCCGCCGCCATGGACCAGACGTTGTTGTTGAAGGTGCCGGCATGCGGCAGCGTGCCCGGCCTGTGGCCGTCGAAGACCTCCATCACCTCGCGCCGCCCGCCGAAGGCGCCGAAGCTCATCCCCCCCGCCATGTACTTGCCGAGCGTCGTCATGTCCGGGATCACGCCATGGCGCGCCTGCAACCCGCCGGCGCCGTGGCGGCTGGTCATCACCTCGTCGAAGATCAGCACCGCGCCCGTCCGCCGCGTGGCGTCGCGCAGCGCGGCCAGGAACTCCCGCGTCGCCGGGATGCAGCCGCCCGAGCCCATCATCGGCTCGACCAGCACCGCGGCGAGCGCATCGCCCTCGGCCAGGATGTCGCGCGTCGCGGCGGCGGGGTCGTTGTAGTCGGTGAAGGCCAGCGGGATCGGCACGTTCACATGGCTGTGCTCGGTCGCGAAGGTCAGCACGCCGCCATGGTAGCCGCCGCGCATCACCATGGTCTTCACCCGGCCCGTGAAGCCGCGCGCCGCGGCCAGCGCCAGCAGGTTGGCCTCCGTGCCGCTGTTGGTGAAGCGCACCATCTCGATCGAGGGGAAGCGGCCGACGATCAGCGAGGCGAGCTCGGCCTCCTTCTCGCCCACGGCGGCCAGGTTGATGCCACGGTCGAGCGCATCCTTCACCGCGTCGAGGATCCGCTTCTCGGAATGGCCGAAGAGGCCGGCGGTGTATTCGCCGAGCAGGTCGAGATACTCGCGCCCATCCGCATCCCAGAGCCGGCAGCCCTCGCCGCGCGCCATGGCGGTGGGGAAGGGGGTGTAGAACAGCACCGTGCGCGTGTTGCCGCCGGGCATCAGCGTGCGCGCACGGGCATGGATGGCGGCACTGCGCGGCCGCGCGGCGGCATAGGCCTCGTGCGCCTCGGCCAGGGCGGCGTCGAGGTCGGAATTGCGCGGGGCTGGCTGGTCGAGCGGGCTCATGGAAGGGGGACCTCTCCGAAGGCGGCCTGCATGGTGGCACGGCGGCGCGCGAGGGGGCCAGCGAGGCGCTGCCTCGCGCTCCGCCAGAGGGGCGCCGCCCCTCTGGACACCCCGCCAGGGGGCCGCGCCCCCTGGACCTGCAGGGCCTTCACGCGGGCTCCAGCGCGCGACGCAGCCGGAGGCGGCCGCCGACCAGGCCCAGCATGCCACGGAAGATGGACCAGACCCGGGCCGGGGGACGCCAGACGGGGGCCTCGGCCAGGCGAAGCACCGCGCCGCGAATCACCGGGTGGTAGATCGCGGACAAATCGGGATCGGGCAGGTGGCCCGAAGGACCCGGCAGGGCGGAATAAAGGCCGAGCCGGCGCGCCAGCACCAGCGCCCGCAGCCCGATCAGCCGCCAGCCGCGGCGGAAGGCACAGCATACCCGCCAGCGGAGGCCAAGGATCAACGGCGTCGGCCGGCCGGAGCGGTCGGAAACCAGGCGCAGCAACCGCTCCCACAACCCCTCCTGCGCCCAGCGGCGGAACAGGCGGGCGATGCTGTCGGCCTTGCCGAATTCGGGCGGCAGGTCGCGCCAGGCGGCGCGCGTGCCATCCGGCCGCTTCAGCGTGACCGCGCGGAAGATGGCATCGAGCCGCGCCCGCGCCTCCGGCATCGGCCGCCCGGCGCCGCCATTGGTCACGCCGGGCAGCAGGGGGCGGAGGAAGGCCCATTCCTCGTCGGTCAGCGGCACCCAGGGGTGCGGCGGGGTCAGGCCCTTCATCGGGGCCATGACGAGGCGGTTCACCAGGTCGTGCCGGGCGATGAAGTCGGGCGGCAGGATCCCGGGGGGCAGGCGGCG
>CAYNYQ010000085.1:0-3227 GCA_964401305.1 uncultured Acetobacteraceae bacterium
GATGGGCTTCCCCGAGGTCTGGGATTTCGAGCAGCGCTGGGCGGTGAAGGAGTGACGCGCATGGACCAGGTCAAGGCCATCGTCTTCGACGTCTTCGGCACGGTGGTGGATTGGCGCGAGGGCGTGGCGCGCGACGCCGCGCCCTTCCTCGCCCGGCACGGCCGCGGCGACATCGACCCGCGCGGCTTCGCCGATGCCTGGCGCCGCCGCTACCAGCCGGCGATGGAGGAATGCCGCACCGGCCGCCGGCCCTTCACGCGGCTCGACGTGCTGCACCGCGAGAACCTGGAGCTCGTGCTGCGCGACCACGGCCTCGACCCGGCGCGGATCGGCGAGGCGGAGCTGGCCGACCTGAACCTCGCCTGGCACCGGCTCGACCCCTGGCCGGAGGCGGTGGCGGGGCTGACGCGCCTCAAGCGAAAATACATCATCGCGCCGCTGTCCAACGGCAACATCGCGCTGATGCTCGACATGGCCAAGCGCGCCGGCCTGCCCTGGGACGCCATCCTCGGCGCCGAGGTGGCGCAGGCCTACAAGCCGCAGCCGGAGGCCTATCTGCGCACCGCCGAGGTGCTGGGCATCCGCCCCGAGGAGCTCTGCCTCGGCGCGGCGCACAATGGCGACCTGGCGGCGGCGCGGCGCTGCGGCCTGAAGACCGCCTTCGTGCCCCGCCCCGCCGAGCACGGGCCCGGCCAGACCACGGATCTGGAGCCCGCCCAGGCCTGGGACGTGGTGGCGCGGGACTTCCAGGACCTCGCCGCGAAACTCGGCTGCTGACCGCGGCGAATAGCTGAGGGCGGCGAATAGGGGTCATCACTCGCGGCCGCGTCGCCGGCCCGGCGGGCACCGGCTAGACCGCGCACGGCGGGCACGGACCCGCCGGTTTCGGTCCAGCGTGCGCTGCGCCCTGCGCAATCACGCTCCGGGCCGGCGACCCCGCCAAGGAGGATCGATGCCGGCCTACTTCATCGTCCGCGCCGTGGTGCACGATCCGGTCGCCTACCGCGCCTATGCCGACGCCTCGCCCGGGGTGCTGGCGCGCTTCGGCGGGAAGCACATCGCCCGCGGCGGCCGCTGCCTCACCTTCGAGGGGCCGGAGGAGACCCGCCGCGTCGTCATCGCCGAGTTCCCCGACTTCGAGACCGCCGAGCGCTGCTATCGCTCGCCCGAATACCAGGCGCTGATCCCGTTGCGCGCCGGGGCGGCGCAGTTCGAGTTCGTCCTGGTGGATGGAGTGGCACCCGCATGAGCATCGCCGTCCCCGAAGCGGCCCGCGCCGACTGGCCCCATGCCACGCGCACGGCGCGCGTGAACGGCCGGCGCATGGCCTATGTCGACGAGGGCAGCGGCGCGCCGGTGCTGCTGCTGCACGGCAACCCGGCCTGGGGCTATCTCTGGCGCGACGTGATCCCGCCGCTGCTCGCCGCCGGGCGGCGCGTGATCGTGCCGGACATGATCGGCTTCGGCCTATCCGAGAAGCCGCGCAGCGAGCACGCGCACAGCCTGGACGGGCATATCAGCAACCTGGTCGCCCTGGTGCGCCAGCTCGACCTGCAGGATGCGGTCTATGTCTGCCACGACTGGGGCGGGCCGACGGGCCTCGGTGCGGCGCTGACCGATCCGCAGCGCGTCGCGGCGCTGGCGATCATGTCCACCTGGGCCTGGCCCTCGCCGCCCGCGGCCTTCCATGCCGCGATCTTCCCCTGGCGCATGATGCATGCGCCGCTGGTCGGTCCCTGGCTGCTGGGCACGCATGGCGCGCTGGCGGGGCGCGGCATGTATCTCTCCGTGGTGGATCGCGCACGCTTCCGCGACCGCGCCCAGGCCGCCTACGAGCAGGCGCTGCCCGATCCCGCCGACCGGCTGCTGACCTGGACCTGGCCGCGCTGGATTCCGCTCGACGACACGGCGCGGGCGAAGGCGCGGTTCGCATGGCTGGAGGCCGGGCTGCGCGCCTCCCGCTGGCCCACCATGCTGGTCTGGGGCCGCGAGGACGAGGTCTTCGACGCCGCCACCTTCGCCGAGCGCTTCAAGGCGCTGATCCCGCACGCAGAGGGGCCGCACCTGGTGACGGGGCGGCATTTCCTGCAGGAGGACAGCGGCCCCGAGATCGCCGCGCTGCTGCTGGAATTCATGCACCGCAGGGGGGTGTGAGCATGGACGTCGCCATCATCGCCCCGCCCGCGCTCGAGGGGCTGCGCCCGACCGTGGTGCTGACCGAGGAGCGGATCGGCCACTACCCGGAGTTCCGCGACTTCTTCCGCCGCAGCTTCGACCTCGACCGCATCGGCCTGGCCGCGCCGGGCTGCGTCCGCGCACCCTCCGGCATGGCCTATCTGCTCGTCTTCCTGGGCCGCAGCGGCGAGGCCTTCCCCTCCGGCGTCGAGATCCAGGCGCTGCCGCCCGGGCTCGAGCCGCTGGACGAGGCGGCGACGGACCGCGACCTCTACGCCATCCTGCGCTGGATGATCGCGGGCGTCGGCGGCGCCTGGACGGTCGAGGCCTTCGAGGGCACGGCGCGGCTCTACCGCGTGCCGGCCGCCCTGGTCTGACGCGGTCCGATGGCCGGAGCGCCGCATGGCGCGGAGGGCTGAATCGGTCCGCCACGCACAAGGCGGTCCGATGGCCGGAGCGCCGGATGGCGCGCAGGGCTGAATCGGCCCGCCCCGGATACAAGCCCCTTTACATCGCCCTCAGGCCGATCGGGAAGAGCGGCCCGCCATAGCCGGCCTCCTCCGGGATGCGCAGCCAGCGCTTGCCCTCGGCATCGGTGACGATCTCGGGCTGCACGCTGACCAGCCTCGCCTCCCGCGTCGTCGCCATGGCCTCGGCCACGGAGCCGAAGCGCGCCAGCCGCTCGAGGTTCTTGCGCGTCGGGAAGAGCAGCGTGCGCGCCCCGGCCTCCGCCTCGGCCAGGGCCTGGTCCGGGCGGATCCAGACGCTGTCCACGGATTCGCCGCCGTCATGCACAGCGAGCTGGTCCGGCGGCGCCTCGGCGAGGAAGAAATGCGTATCGAAGCGCTTCGGCAGGTCCGAGGGCGTGATCCAGTGCGCGAAGGGCAGCATCGCCTGCGGAATGGGCGAGAGACGCTCGGCCTCCAGCACCTCGGCGAAGGGCTTCGTCCCGGCGCAGAGCGCCTGGCGGTGCGCCGCCTCGATGGCCAGCAGGCGCTCCGCCCCGACCAGCCGGCCGGCCTCGTCATGCGCCAGCAGCACGCCGCATTCCT
>CAYNYQ010000085.1:3327-15189 GCA_964401305.1 uncultured Acetobacteraceae bacterium
TCCGCCCCGACCAGCCGGCCGGCCTCGTCATGCGCCAGCAGCACGCCGCATTCCTCGAAGGTCTCGCGGATGCCGGCGATGCGGAAATGCGCATGCGGCAGGTCGGGCGCGACCGCGGCGGCGATCGCGACGTCGTCCTCCTCCACCCGGCCGCCGGGGAAGACCAGCGCGCCGGAGGCGAACTCGATCTGCTGGTGGCGCACCACCATGAAGATCTCCATCCCCTCCGGCGCGTCACGCAGCAGCAGCACCGTCGCCGCGGGCCGGGCGGGGGCTGGGGGCTTCACGGCAGGATCGGTCATGCGGGCCTGTCCTCGGCTACTCGATGCGGATGCCGGCCTCGCGGATCACCGGCCCCCAGCGATCGTAGTCGGCCCGGATGAAGGCGGCGAATTGCGCCGCCGAGCCGCCGACCACCACCCCGGCCTGGGTCTGCTCGACCGAGCGCCGCACCTCGGGCTGCTGCGCGACGGCGTTGAAGGCGCGGTTGGCGGCGGCCACCACCTCCGCCGGCATGCCCGCCGGCCCGACGATGCCGTGCCAGACCGAGGCCTGGAAGCCGGGCAGCGTCGCCGCCAGGGTCGGCACGCCGGGCAGCAGGGCCACGGGCTCGGTGGCGCAGACCGCGAGCGGCTTCAGCTTGCCCTCGCGGATCTGCGGCAGGGAGGTGGAGACGGTGATGATCGAGCTCTGCGTCTCGTTCGCCAGCAGGCTGCGCAGCACCTCGGCGCCGCTGCGATAGGGCACCGGCGTCATCTTCAGCCCGGCCTGGCGCAGCATCAACTCCTGCGCCAGGTGGCCGATATAGCCGATGCCGGGATGCGCATAGGGCATCTCGCCGCGCTGCTTGGCCAGCGCGAAGAACTCCGCGACGGTCGAGACGGGCAGCGCCGCCGGCACCACCAGCACCAGCGGCAGCGTGGCGATGTGGCAGATGGCGGTGAAGGCCGTCATCGGGTCGTAGGGGATGGAGGGCTGCAGCAGCTTGCCGATGGCGTTGGCGCCGAGATCGGCCATCATCAGCGTATAGCCGTCCGGCCGCGCCTGGGCGGTGAAGGCGCCGGCGATGGTGCCGCCCGCGCCGGGCCGGTTCTCCACCACCATGGTCTGGCCGCCGGCCTGGGCGGGGAAGGCATTGGCGACGGTGCGGGAGAGCGTGTCCACCGCGCCGCCGGCGCCGAAGGGGACCACCAGGCGCACCGTGCGCTCGGGCCAGGCGGCCTGCGCCAGGGCGAGGCCCGGCGTGCCGAGGGCGGCGCCGCCGAGGGCAAGCGCGGCCCGGCGCGAGAGGGTGAGGCGGCGTTCGGTCATGGCGTCTTCTGGCTCCCCGGCGGATCGCGGGCGGACAGTGCCGCCGCCAGGCCGGCGGCGCAACCGAGGCCGAACGCCGCGGCATCGCCAGCCGGGCCGTGCCGCGCAAGAATGGCCGCCGCAGCAGCCGAGCCGAGGCCCGCATGACCTGGTCCATCGTCGCCCACGACCCCGCGACAGGCGCCTTCGCCGTCGCCGTCACCACCTGCGCCTTCGCCGTCGGCGCCAGCTGCCCGCATGTGCGCGCCGGCGTCGGCGCGGTGAGCACGCAGAGCTTCACCAACCGCTACCTCGGCCCGGCGATCCTCGACGCGATGCAGCGCGGCCTCGGGCCGGTGGACGCGATCGAGAGCGCGCTTGCCGGCGATCGCGGGCGCGGCATCCGCCAGGTGCATGCGGTGGACCGGCACGGCCGCGCCGCCGCCTTCACGGGGGCCAATTGCGTCGAGTGGTGCGGCGATGCCGGGACGCATGAGGGCTTCTCCGTCGCCGGCAACATGCTGGCCGGCGAGGCCGTGGTACAGGTGACCGCCGCCGCCTTCGCCCGGCTTGCCACGCTGCCGCTGCCGGAGCGGCTGATGGCCGCGCTCGATGCCGGGGAGGCGGCGGGCGGCGACAAGCGCGGCCGGCAGAGCGCCGCGATGAAGCTGGTGACGACGGAGGACTTCCCCGACCTCGACCTGCGGGTCGACGACCACGCCGCGCCGCTCGCGGAGCTGCGCCGCCTCCTCGGCCTCTGGCGCGAGCAGCGGGCGCCGGGCCTGGCGACGGCGCCGCGCAAGGCGGATCCCTCGGGCCTCTGCGACATCGACGCGATCGAGGCCGGCTGGAAGCAGCGCGGCCTGGCCTTGCGCTTCCGGCGCTAGGCTGCGATCCCCCGCGCCGCCGCGACGGAGGAGAGGATCATGCGCACGCACCGCATCGCCAGCATGGGGGGCGATGGCATCGGCCCCGAGGTCGTCGCCGCCGCCGAGCGCGTGCTGGCGGCCGTGGCCGCAGCCGATGGCGGCTTCGCGCTGGCCTTCACCGGCTTCGACTGGGGCAGCGCGATGTACCGCGCCACCGGGCGGATGATGCCGGAGGATGGCCTCAGGCAGCTCGAGGGCTTCGACGCCATCCTCTTCGGCGCCGTCGGCGCGCCGGACATCCCGGACGACGTGACGCTCTGGGGGCTGCGGCTGGCGATCTGCCAGGGCTTCGACCAGTACGCCAATGTGCGCCCGACCAAGCTGCTGCCCGGCGTGCGCGGCCCGCTGCGCGAGGATCTCGGCCGGCAGATCGACTGGGTGATCGTGCGCGAGAACTCCGAGGGCGAGTATGCCGGCGTCGGCGGCCGCGCGCATCGCGGCCTGCCGATCGAGGTGGGCATGGATGTCGCGGTCTTCACCCGCGCCGGCATCGAGCGCATCTGCCGCCATGCCTGCGAGGTGGCGATGGCGCGCCCGCGCCGGCTGCTGACGGTGGTCACCAAGTCCAACGCGCAGAAGCACGGCATGGTGCTGTGGGACGAGGTCTGCGCCGAGGTCTGCGCGCAGTACCCCGCGCTGACGGTCGACAAGATGCTGGTCGATGCGATGACGGCGCGCATGGTGATGAAACCGGGCAGCATCGACACCGTCGTCGCCTCCAACCTGCATGCCGACATCCTCTCCGACCTGGCCTCGGCGCTGGCGGGCAGCCTGGGTATCGGCGCGACGGCGAATATCGACCCGAGCCGCCGGCGACCCTCCATGTTCGAGCCGATCCACGGCTCCGCCTTCGACATCACCGGCAAGGGCATCGCCAACCCGCTCGGCACCTTCTGGACGAGCTGCATGATGCTGGAGCATCTCGGCGAGGCCGGTGCCGCGCGGCGGCTGATGGCGGCGGTGGAGGCGGTGACGGCGCGCGGCGCGGTGCTGCCGCCCGATCTGGGCGGCACGGCGACGACGGCCGAGGTGACCGAGGCGGTGATCGCCGCCATCGCCGGGGCGAATGCCTGAAGCCACCGGGAGCGACCGGGGCCGTCGACGCGGGGGCTTGCGCTCCGCCCCGGTTTCGTCCTGTCATGCGCGCACGGGACAACGCTGCCTCGGCCAAGCAACCAAGAAGGATCATTCCGATGGTGCGTAGGCTCACCGTCGCGCCGGTGGCGCGCGCTTTCCAAGCTGCGCCGGTGGCGCGTCTGCTCTTCCTTGCCGTGTTCGCCTTGGCCCTGGCCGCCCAGCCCGCCCGCGCACAGGACCGCGTGCTGCTGCAGCTCGACTGGATCCCCACCGGCGAGCACGCCGCCTACTTCGCCGGCGCCGCCCGCGGCTTCTGGCAGGAGCAGGGCATCGAGATCTCGCTGGCGCGGGGCTACGGCTCCGGCGACACGGTCACCAAGGTCGCCGCGGGCACGGCGCAGTTCGGCGTCGCCGACCTCGGCGCGGTGCTCGCCGCCCGCGCGCGGCAGAACGTGCCGGTGCGCTCCATCTCGGCGGTCTACACCCACTCGCCGCATTCGCTCTTCGTGCTGAAGAGCTCCGGCATCACCGGCTTCCGCGGCCTCGAGGGCAAGCGGATCTCCATCACGCCCGGCAACAGCCACCGCCTCTACTTCCCCGAGGTCGCCCGCCGCGCCGGCACCGACCCCGAGAAGATCACCTGGGTGAACACCGACGCCTCCGCCATGGCGGCGATGCTGATCGGCCGGCGGGTCGATGCCGCGCCCTTCTACTCGATCCACCACTACTACCAGAACAAGGCAGCGCAGCGCGCGGGGCAGGAGATCGTGGTGCTGCCCTTCGTCGAGACCGGCTTCGCCATCTACGCCGCCTCGCTGATCGCCACCGACCAGACCATCCAGCAGAACCCGGACCTGGTGCGGCGCTTCCTGCGCGGCGCGCAGCGCAGCTTCGAATGGGCCAACGCCAACCAGGCCGAGGCCTGCAAGCTCCACGTGCAGAAGAACCCCGAGGTCGCGCAGGACGACTGCGAGGGCTCGCTGCGTGCCACCATGGGTTTCGTCTTCAACGACCACCAGCGCGCCACCGGCCTCGGCCGCTTCGACGCCGAGCGCCTCGGCTTCACCTGGAAGATCGTGGCCGAGAGCCTGCAGCTCGATGCCGCCTGGGACCCGCGCCAGGCCGTGGAAACCTCGCTGCTGCCCTGAGGCGCGCGCCGTGATCCGGCTCGGCCATGTCGGCAAGACCTTCCGCGGCCGCGACGGCGCCGCGGTGGAGGCGCTGCGCGACGTCAGCCTGGAGATCGCCGAGGGCGAGTTCGTCGCCGTCGTCGGCGCCTCGGGCTGCGGCAAGTCCACGCTGCTGCGGCTGGTCGCGGGCCTCGTGCCGGCCAGCACCGGCGAGGTGGCGCTGCACGGCGAGCGCGTGACCGCCCCGCGCGCCGACACGGCGATGGTGTTCCAGGCGCCGACCCTGCTGCCCTGGGCCGATGTGGTGCGCAACGTCACCTTCCCGCTCCGGCTGATGGGCCGCGCCACGGCGGAGACGGGCGACAAGGCGCGCGCCCTCCTGGCGAAAGCCGGCCTCGCGGGCTTCGAGACGAAGCTGCCCAGCGAGCTTTCGGGCGGCATGCAGCAGCGCGTGGCGATCTGCCGCGCCCTGCTGCAGGAGCCGCGCGTGCTGCTGATGGACGAGCCCTTCGGCGCGCTCGACGCCCTGACGCGCGAGGAGATGAGCCTCGAGCTGCTGCGCCTCTGGTCCGACCGGCGCATGGCCGTGCTCTTCGTCACCCATTCGATCCCGGAGGCGGTGCTGCTCGCCGACCGCGTGGTGGTGATGTCGCCGCGCCCGGGCCGCGTCGCCGACATCGTGGAGGTCGGGCTGCCCCGCCCGCGCAGCTTCGACCAGGAAGGTTCCGATGAGTTCCAGCGCTGCGCCCGCCGCATCCGCGACCGCATCTTCGGCGAGCGCCGCGCCGCGGCGGCGTAGCCTGGCCTGGGCCCGCATCCGCGGCGCCCTGCCCGCCTGGGGGGCGGTGATCGGCACGCTGCTGCTGTGGGAGGCGGCCGTGCGCGGCTTCGCCATTCCCGAATTCATCCTGCCCGCGCCGAGCGTGGTCTGGACCGAGACCGCCGCGGTCTGGCCGACCGTGCTGGGCCACACGCTGGCCACGCTGAAGACGGTGCTGCTGGGCTTTGCCGCGAGCGTGCTGATCTCGCTGCCGCTGGCGATGCTGATCGCCGCCTCGCCGGCGATCTCGGCCGCGCTCTACCCGCTGCTGGTGGTGACGCAGTCGATCCCGAAGGTGGCGCTGGCGCCGATCCTGCTGGTTGCGCTCGGCGCGAACGAGCTGCCGCGGGTGATCGTGACCTTCCTCGTCGCCTTCTTCCCGCTGGTCGTCGCCACCGTCGCCGGCCTGCTGGCCACGCCGCCCGAGCTGATCGAGCTCGGCCGCGCCTGCCGCGCCGGGCGCGTGCAGGAACTCGCGCGGATCCGCCTGCCCTATGCCGTGCCTTTCGTCTTCGGCGGGCTGAAGGTGGCCGCGGCACTCTCGGTGGTGGGCGCGGTGGTCGCCGAGTTCGTCGGCGCCGATGCCGGCCTCGGCTACCTGATCCAGACCTCGATGGCCTTCTTCCGCTCCCCCCTTGCGTTCGGCGCGGTGCTGATCCTGGCGCTCATGGGCATCGTGCTCTTCCAGGCCGTGGCGCTGGCCGAGCGGATCCTCTTCCCCTGGTCGAGCGGCGTGCAGACCGGCGCGCCGCCCGCCGCGTAAGGACCGAAGCGATGGCGAAGACAGAACCCGGCAGCATCCTCGTCAAGGGCGCGCGGCTGGTCGATCCGGCGAAGCGGCGGGCGGAGCCGGCCGATGTGCTGGTGACGGACGGCATCATCCGCGCCGTCGGCAGCGGCATCGCCGCGCCGCCAGAGGCGCGCGTCGAGGACGCCACGGGGATGCTGATCCATCCCGGCCTGGTCAACGCGCATACCCATGGCCATGGCGGCCTCGCGCGCGGCCAGGCCGATCGCTGGACGCTGGAGAGCCTGCTCGCCGCCGCCCCCTGGACCAGCGGCGGCCGCAGCCTGCAGGACAAGAAGCTCTCGACGCAGATCTGCGCCGCGGAGATGGCACTGAAGGGCGTCACCGCGTGCTACGACCTCTATGCCGAGGCGCCACTTCCCTCGGTCGAGGGCATGGATGCCGCGGCGGAGGCCTATGCCGAGGTCGGGCTGCGCGCCGTCATCGCGCCCATGGTGGCCGACCGCACCGTCTTCGACGCCATCCCCGGGCTGATGGATGCGCTGCCCGACCCCCTGAAGAAGCGCATCGACGGCATCCGCCCCGCCGCCTTCGACGCGACGCTCGCGGTGATGGCGGAGGTGCTGCGCGGCTGGCGCTGGTCCTCGCAGGACATCCGCCCCGCCGTCGCGCCGACCATCCCGCTGCATTGCGCCGACGAATTCATGTGCGGCTGCCAGCGCCTCGCGGACGAGCACGGCGTCGGCCTGCACAGCCATGTCGGCGAGAGCAAGCTGCAGGCGCTGGCCGGCCTAAGGCGCTACGGCCGCACGCTGATCGCGCACATGGACGCGCTCGGCCTGGTGGGCCCGCGCTTCACCGCGGCGCACGGCATCTGGCTGACCGACGACGACCTGCGCATCATCGCGGCGAAGGGCGGCTCCGTCGCCCACAACCCGGGCAGCAACATGCGCCTCGGCAACGGCATGTTCCGGCTGCGCCGCACGCTCGACCTCGGGGTGAACGTGGGCATCGGCACGGACGGCGTCTCCTCCTCCGACACCTCGAACATGTACGAGGCGGTGCGCGCCGCCTTCCAGCTCGCCGCCGTGCAGACGCCCGACCCGGCGCTCTGGGCCAGCGCCGAGGAGGTGTGGAACGCCGCGACGGTGAACTCGGCCCGGGCGCTCGGCTTCACCGATATCGGCGCCATCGCGCCGGGCATGAAGGCCGACATCGTCTTCCTCGACCTCGCGCATCCGCACTACATGCCGATGAACGGCACGGTGAACCAGCTCGTCCACGCCGAGGACAGCACGGCGATTCGGCACGTGATGGTGGGCGGCAGCTTCATCGTGCGCGACCGCAGGCTGCTCACGCTCGACCTCGCGAAGCTCGCGCGGGAGGCGGAGGCCGCGCGCGACCGGCTCGAGGCGCTGAATGCCGAGCGGCGCGAGCTCTTCACCCTGCTCGACCCCGTGGTCCGCAGCTTCTGCCCGGCCTTCGCGGCCCAGCCCTACCCGGTGCGCCAGTATCTCTGCGACGCGCCCGGCCCCTGACACGAAGCCGTCACGGCCGCGCGCCGCGCCGGCGTGGCAGGATGCGGCCCCCGACGCAGAGGAGGGATCGATGGACGTGACCGAGATCGCCAACCGCTTCGCCGCACTCTGCCGCGAAGGCAGGCACGAGGAGGCCGGCGCCACCTTCTGGTCCGACGACATCGTCAGCATCGAGGCGATGCAGGGCCCCATGGCGCGCGTCGAGGGCCGCGCCGCGGTGAAGGCCAAGAGCGACTGGTGGACCGCCAACCACGAGGTGCATGGCGGCGAGACCCACGGCCCCTACGTGAACGGCGACCAGTTCGCGCTGCGCTTCCATCTCGACGTCACCGCCAAGGAGACGGGCCAGCGCATGCAGATGGAGGAGATCGGCCTCTACACCGTGCGCGACGGCAAGGTGGTTGAGGAGCGGTTCTTCTACCGTATGGGCTGAACCGGCGACGGCGGGTCCTTTTGGCATGCGGCTCGCATAGGGTCCGGCCGACCTGCCGGGACCGATGCCATGCGCCGCCGCCGCCTGCTGCTGCTTGCCCCCCTCGCGCCCCTCGCCGCGGCGCGCGCCACGACGCCGCCAGCCTGGGCGCCGGAGCGGCCGATCCGGCTGGTGGCGCCCTTCCCGCCCGGCGGAGCTTCGGACCTCATCGCCCGCATGCTGGTCGAGGAGCTCGGCCTCGCCTTCGGCCAGCCGATCGCGGTGGAGAACCGCGCCGGCGCCGGCGGCGCGATCGGCACGGATGCCGTGGTGCGCGCCAGGCCCGACGGGCTGACCCTGCTGATGGGCAGCCAGGCGACGCATGCGACGAACCCCGCGCTGAACACCCGGCTCGGCTTCGACCCGATGACCGATCTCGCCGCCATCGCCGCGGTCTGCGGCGTGCCGGCGGTGCTGGTGGTGCATCCCTCCGTGCCGGCGACGACGATCCAGGAGCTCGTGGCGCTGGCCAAGGCGAAGCCCGGCGGGCTGCGCTACGGCTCGGCCGGCATCGGCGCCTCGACGCATCTCGCCGGCGCGCTCTTCGCCCATCTCGCGGGCATCGAGATGACGCACGTGCCCTATCGCGGCACCGCGCTGGCGACGCAGGACCTGCTCGGCGGCCGCATCGAGATGATGGCCGATACGCTGCCCACCGCCCTGCCCCATATCCAGGCCGGGCGGCTGCGCGCGCTCGGCGTCTCCACCACCGCCCGCTCGCCGAGCCTGCCCGAGGTGCCGACGATCGCCGAGGCCGGCGTCACCGGCTACGAGGCGCTGAACTGGTACGCCGTGTATGCACCCGTGGCGACGCCGGAGCCGGCGCTGGCCCGGCTGCACGCGGAGATCGTCGCGGCCGTTGCGCGGGCGCGCTTCCAGCAGCGCCTGGCCGAGCAGGGCATGCTGCCGATGGGCGGCAGCCGCGCCGAGGTCGCGGCCTATGCCGCCGCCGACCGCAAGCGCTGGACCGATCTCGTCAAGGCGGCGAACATCAGCGCGGACTGACCCTCAAGCCGCGAGGCCCGCCATGCCCGAATTCGTCGACCTCTCCCGCGAGCTCTTCCACCGCACCCAGACCCATCCGAGCCACCCGCCGGCGGTCTTCACCGTGTGGGGCGACCATTCGGAGAAGAAGGTGGCCGGGAACACCACCTTCACCAGCAAGGCGCTCTACTTCTCGATGAGCGACCACGCCGGCACGCATGTCGACGCGCCCGTGCATTTCGACCCGCGGCCCGGCGCGCTCTCGGTCGAGCAGATGCCGCTCGAGGATTTCTACACCAGCGCCATCTGCCTCGACCTCAGCCACGTGCCGCTGAAGCACGCCATCACCGTGCCGGAGATGGAGGCGGCGCTGGCGAAGTCGGGGCAGGAGATCCGGCCGAAGGACACGGTGCTGATCTGGATGGCGACGAACGAGCGGCTGCTCGGCAAGCCCGGCTACCTGCACGACTTCCCCGGCCTCGCGCTCGAGAGCGTGCACTGGCTGGCGGATCGCGGCATCGGCATGTTCGGCGTGGAGGCGATCAGCCCGGCGCCGGAGGGCGAGCCGAATTTCCAGGCGCACATGGCCTGCGCCGAGCGCGGCATCACGCACATGGAATGCCTCGCCAACCTCGACAAGCTGGTCGGCCGCGGGCGCTTCACCTTCATCGGTTTCCCGCTGAAGATCCGCGGCGGGACGGCGAGCCCGATCCGCGCCGTGGCAATGTTCCCCTGACCGCGGGCGCGCCCCGCGCCGCGACGCCGATGACGGAGCAAGGCCCATGATCCACCTGCCGCGCCGCGCGGTCCTCGCCGCCGGCCTCGCCGCGCCGCTCGTCGCGCGCGCGCAGGGCGCCTGGCCCGAGCGGCCAATCCGCTGGATCGTGAACTTCCCGCCGGGCGGCGCTGCCGACATCCTCTCCCGTGCCCTGGCCGAGCAGATCGGCGGCAGCCTCGGCCAGCCCATCGTGGTGGAGAACCGGCCCGGCGCCGGCGGCATGGTGGGCAGCGACCTCGTCGCCAAGGCGCGCGGCGATGCGCACGTCGTGATGATGTCGAACGCCGCCTCCCACGGAATCGGGCCCGTGCTCTACCGCAGCGTGCCCTACGACCCGCTGGGCGACTTCATCCATGTGGCGCTGGTCGGCAATTTCCCCTCGGTGCTCTGCGTCGGACCGGCGGTGCCGGCGCGCACCCTGGCGGAATTCGTCGCCCTGGCGAAGGCGCAGGGCGGGCTGAACTACGGCTCGGGCGGCAACGGCACGATGAACCACCTGACGGGCCAGCTCTTCGCCCGCGCCGCCGGCATCACGCTGACGCATGTTCCGTATCGTGGCTCGGCGCCGGCCATGGCGGACGTGATGGGCGGGCAGATCCCGGCGCTGATGGAAAGCCTGCCTACGGCCATGGGCAATATCCGCGGCGGCCGGCTGCGGCCGCTGGCCAGCAGCGAGGCGAAGGCCGATCCCGCCCTGCCCGACGTACCGAGCTTCGCCGAGGCCGGCTTCCCCGCGGTGCAGTCCACCAACTGGTTCGGCTTCTCCACCGCCGCCGGCGTCCCTGCCGCCGTGGTGGCGCGCTGGCGCCAGGTGATCACGGCCGCACTCGCCGCGCCGGCCTTGCGCGAGCGCTTCGCCGCCATCGGCGTGCGGCCCGGCAGCATGGGGCCGGACGAATACACCGCGCTGATCCGCGCCGAACTCGACCGCTGGCGCGAGGTGATCCGGAGCGCCGGCATCACCGTGGATTGAGGCGCGCCGCGATGACCCTGCCCGTCCTTGTCGCCGGCGCGGGGCCCGTCGGCATGGTGGCCGCGGCCGCGCTGGTGCGGCGGGGGATCGCGGTGACGGTGCTGGAGGCCGAGCCGGCCCTGCCGATGGAGCTCCGCGCCTCCACCTTCCATGCGCCGACGCTCGACATGCTGGACGACCTCGGCGCCGCGGCCCCGATGATCGCGGAGGGACTGGTCGCGCCGACGCTGCAGTACCGCAACCGCGACCATTCGCTGATCGCGGCGCTCGATTTCGGGCTGATCGCCGACGCCACGCGCCACCCCTTCCGCGTGCAGTGCGAGCAGTTCAAGCTGACCCGCATCCTGGCCGGGCTGCTGCGGGATGCGCCCGGCTTCACGCTCCGCTTCGGCGCGACGGTCTCGGGCTGCGAGGATCTCGGCGACCGGGTGCGCGTGACCCTGGCCGACGGCAGCACGCTCGACGGCGCTTGGCTCATCGGCGCCGACGGGGCGCGGAGCGCGGTGCGCCGGGCCACCGGCATCGAGTTCCAGGGCTTCACCTGGCCGGAGCGATTCCTGGTGCTCTCGACACCCTTCGACTTCGCCGCCGCCATCCCGGGCCTTGCCGATGTCTCCTACTACGCCGATCCGGAGGAGTGGTTCTTCCTGCTGCGCGTGCCCGGCCTCTGGCGCGCCATGTTCCCGGTGAAGCCCGAGGTGAGCGAGGAGGAGGTCGCCTCAGACGATTTCGCCGCGGCGCGCATGGCGCGCATCCTCGCCGGCGGCGGCCCCTACGAGATCCGCCACCGCACGCTCTACCGCGTGCACCAGCGCGTCGCCGAGACCTTCCGCAAGGGTCGCGTGCTGCTGGCCGGCGATGCCGCGCACATCAACAACCCGCTGGGCGGCATGGGCCTGAACGGCGGCATCCACGACGCGGTGAACCTGGCGGAGACGCTGGCGCAGGTGGTGCTGGGCGGCGCCGATGACGCGCTGCTGGACCGCTACGACCGGCAGCGCCGCGGCGTCACGGTCGAGCACGTGCAGAGCCAGACCATCGCCAACAAGCAGAACCTCGAGGCCGCGACGCCCGAGGCCCAGGCCGCCTTCCGCGCCCGCATGGCGGAGGCGGCGGCGGACCC
>CAYNYQ010000086.1:0-11609 GCA_964401305.1 uncultured Acetobacteraceae bacterium
ACCCGGCGCAGCGCATCGGCCGCCCGCGGCAGATCTACACCGGCGCCGCGACGCGGGACTACGTGCCGCTGGCCCGCCGCTGAGCGCTGGCGCCAGGCGCTGCCTCCCCCGCGGCGCCGGGGGCGGCAGCGCCGCGGCGCCGCCTCGGCCTCCCCGTGCCTGCCCCTGATCCTGGCGGGCGCCCACCCCCCCGACCAAACTCCGTGCGTGTGCGGCCACCCCCGGGCCGCAGCGGCAAGCCGCGTCGCGCCCTGCCGCGCGTGGTCCGCCCTTCGCCGCCCCCCCACCGGGGCCCGCCCGCAGGCCCATTCCCGGGGCGGCGGTGCTGGTGCGCGGCTGGCCTGCGCGCTCGCATCAGGGCGGGTCGATCCCGTCGGCATGTGCGGCCTTGCGGGGGTGACGCGTGCCGTCGCTGGCAAAAGCTTGCGACGGCCAATTTTTTTTGTTGCTTCCGGCGCGGCACCGCCCATGGGCACCGTCTGAAAAACGAGTCTCATTCCGCCGGCCTGCCCGATTCTCGCGACAACGTGAGGCTTGCTTTCCTGAATTTGACTCGCCTTCGCGAGAAATGATCGGATTCCGGAACGCGACCTGTGAATCCAGAGTGACGTCAGGCGACGTGGAAACTGGAACAGCGCGTGCGGAAACTCTTGCTTACTCGGATCGTTCCGTGAAGGATACTCCCATAGGTTGTGCAAACAGCCTACTTTTCCTCCGTGAGGGTAAGATGATCCCGTATCGCGGACATCCGACGGACCGCCTTGTCCACAATCAGTTGAAGAAGTGGCCGCAACGCCCACCGGGCGTCACCACGACCCGCAAACAGCCAGGCACCTGGCTGAAGGGGCGGCCGGGAGACCCGAGCCTCTCCTCCCACCCCTTCCTGAAGGTGCCGGGCTCCAACCGCATGCGCACCCTGCCGGACGGGATGTGGCTGCATTTCGGCCCGACGGCCGAGGATCCCTACGTGGACATCCTCTGCATCGAGGCCTGCTCGACGTTGACGAACCTGCTGGACAAGAGGTCGCGCTTCGCGCCCTCGGTGTCCTCCCTGGTCGCGGTCTGCCCGGTGGACTGGATGCTCTGCCCGGCGCAGGAGAACGACCCGACGCCGCGCTGGCAGCTGATCGGCCATCTCACGGCCGAGCCCACCACGCCGCTGATCCTGCCGGTGCGCGATGCGCGCGTGCTGTTCGGCCTCGAGCGCCGGCACTACGACAACTTCGCCGCCTCGCAGATCGCCCAGCCGCACGAGCTGTTCTGCCCGATGGAGGCGCTGGTCGCCGATCGCGGGCATGAGAGCCCGGCCATGCACGCCCTGATCCATCGGGCGAGCGTGATGTCGAACTTCATGGACCCGGCCTGACGCGGCAGGGCGGTCGCCCGCGCCGCCGGCTTCTGCCACACTGCACCCGGCCCGAGCGAGGGAGGGTGCGACGCCGTGGTGGACCGGGTGCTTGGCGTGCTGGGTGGCATGGGCCCCCTGGCGAGCGCGCAATTCATGCTGCGCCTCACCCTGCTGACCCCGGCGCTACGCGACCAGGACCATATCCCGGCCATCCTGTGGTCGGATCCCCGCGTGCCCGACCGTACCGCCGCGCGCCTCGCCGGCGGTCCGGACCCGCTGCCGGCGCTGCTGCGCGGGCTGCGCGGCCTGGCGGCGGCGGGCGCGCATGCCATCGCCATTCCCTGCAACACCGCGCATGGCTGGTTCGACGCGATGCGCGCGGCCACCAACCTGCCGATCCTGCACATCGTCGATGCGGCGGCGGAGGATCTGCGCCGCGTCGGCGTGCGCGAGGGCCGCATCGGCCTGCTCGGCACGGCGGCGACGCTCGAGATGGGGCTCTACCAGGAACGGCTCGAGGCGCGGGGCTACAGCTGCCTGCTGCCCGAGCCGGCGGAGATGGATGCGCTGGTCACCCCGGCCATCGCCATGGTGAAGGCCAACCGCATCGCCGAGGCGCACGAGCCGGCGGCGGCGGCGGCGGGGCGCCTGGCCGGGCGCGGCGCGGCAGCGGTGGTGCTGGGCTGCACGGAGCTGCCGCTGGCGGTCGCGGCGGGGCCGGCCCTCGCCTTTCCGGTGATCGACACCATCGACGCCCTGGCGCGCGCCGCAATCGAATGGGCCGCCATGCCCGAGTGAGGGCCGCACGCGCGGAGCCTCGATGCCGGGCCGCGCGGCAGGGGCCGCGCCGACCGCAAGCGGCCTCAGCCGCAGTCGCACCCCCCGGTCGGGCCCTCTGCACGGCGGATGATGTGGTGGTCCACCCATTCGGCGACGAGCCGCCGCGCCTCCGCGATCGAGGCCTCGGGGTGGTGGACCCGGTAGAGGACGGTGCAGGCACGGAAGGCGGAAAGGTCGTCCGCCCCGACCTCGCGCAGCTCCCGGTACGCTGTCACGACGGCGCGTTCGCAGCGGCGAAGGATCACTCCCACGGCCGGCTCGGTCCCCGCGGCGCGGTCCGCACGCTCCATCCGATTCCTCCAGGCAGGCATCGAGTTGAGAATGGCTCGCAAGTCCCCAGGATACTAGGGCAATATCCGACCGGATGGAATCATCCGATCCGATTTCCCGTGCCGGACCGCCTGATCCCAGACTTGACGTGACCCCATGCCGAGGATGCGCGCAGGCGCACGCTTCGCCGACGCGGGGGGTGCACGACCCGCCGCAAGCCGGACCGGCAAGGGCCCGGCCCCGGGGGGGGCGCGGGGTCCGGCGAGGGGGTCGGCCCGCTGCAGCGTGATCCATTCCGATGGATCACGCCGTCGCCTTGGTTGAGCGCGTGACTGACCGCTCCGGCTATTCCGCCTTCGCGGATCACGCGCTGGGGAGCGCGCGAGGCCACTCGGCCGGCGAAGCCATGCCCATCGGCGACGTCCGTGGCCGACGGGCATTCTCCGTGCGGCCCTCAGGGCCAGCGCGCCCTTCGAACCCGCGAGGGCACGCCCTGCGGTGCCGCCGCGACGCCGGCTTCGAGACCGGGGCGGATCGACACCGCGTCCTGCGCCCTCAGTCGAGGAAGCCGTAGTAGCGCGGCAGGGCGAGCACCAGGTCGGGCCAGATCATGCAGATCACCAGCGCAAGCACCTGGAGCAGCACGAAGGGGATGATGCCGCGGTAGATGTGCTGCATCGTCACCGAGGGCGGCACCGCGCCCTTCATGTAGAACAGCGCGAAGCCGAAGGGCGGGGTGAGGAAGGCGGTCTGCAGGTTGATCGCGATCAGCGCCACGAACCACACCATGAAGTGCTTGTTGTCGTCGATGTGCGGCGTGAAGTCGATCTCGCGCAGGATGGGCGCGAAGATCGGCAGGACGATCAGGCAGATCTCCAGCCAGTCGAAGAAGAACCCCATGATGAACACCAGCACCATGACCAGGATCATGATCTCCCAGCCGCTGGTGATGCCCATCTTCTCCAGCAGCTCGACCACCAGGTCGTCGCCGCCGAGGGCGCGGAAGACGAAGGAGAACAGCGTCGCGCCGAAGATGATGAAGAAGACCAGGGCGTTGGTCAGGGCGGAGCTGTCGATCACCTCGCGCAGCATGCGCAGGTTCAGCCGGCCGTTCACCGCGGCCAGCAGCAGCGCGCCGGCGCAGCCCGCGCCGCCGGCCTCGGTCGGGGTGGCGAAGCCGCCGAAGATCGAGCCGAGCACGACGAAGATCAGGAAGGCCGGCGGGATGAAGCTGCGGAACATGAGCGAGGCGAACTCGCCCGCGCTCTGCGGCCCCGCCGTCGCCTCGAGCGGCGGCGCGAGGTCGGGCCTGAGCCCCGCCAGGATGCCGATGTAGACGACGTAGATGACCGAGAGCAGCAGGCCGGGGATGATCGCCGCGGTGAACAGCGTGCCGACCGAGATGGTCATCAGGTCGCCCATGATGACCAGCATGATGCTGGGCGGGATCAGGATGCCGAGGGTGCCGGCCGAGGCGATGGTGCCGACCGAGAGCTCCTTCGAGTAGCCGCGCTCGAGCATGGTGGGCAGGGCGATCAGGGTCAGCATGATGACCGAGGCGCCGACGATGCCGGTGGTGGCCGCCATGATGGTGCCCATCAGCGTCACCGACATCGCCAGCCCGCCCGGGATCCGCCGCGTCAGCACCTGCAGCGCCTTCAGCAACTCGTCGGCCACGCCTGATCGTTCCAATATCGTTCCCATGAAGACGAACATGGGCACCGCGATCAGCACCTGGTTCTGCACCGCCTGGCCCCAGATGCGCGGGATCAGCGTGCCGAACTGCGCCGGGCGGAAGACGTCGAAGTAGATGCCGATCACGCCGAAGCCGAGCGCCACGCCGCCGAGCACGAAGGCGACGGGGAAGCCCAGGAACATGAAGCCCAGAAGGGCGAAGAACATCACCAGCGAGAGGTGGTCGGCGAGCCATTCCATGGTGCGGCTTCCTCAGTGGACGGCCGCGGGCGTGGCCCGCGAGGCATCCGGTATGCCGCGCAGCACGCCGATCCGCCGGACCAGCACCGAGAGGACGGCGAGATCCAGCAGCACGAGGCCCGCGAAGAGGCAGAACTTGATGATCCAGCGATGTGGCAGGCCGTTCGGTGCGTCCGAACTCTCGTTCTGGATCCACGAGGTGTGCGCGAACTCCCACGAGAAATACGTCGCCACGATGCAGTAGGGGATGGCGAAGACGAGGATGCCCAGCACCTCGATCATCGCCTGGGTGCGGGCCGGGCGGTGCGAAGTGAAGACGTCGATCCTGACATGCACGTTGCGCACATAGGCGTAGCCGAGCCAGCCCATGAACAGCACGCCGTGCAGGTGCCATTCCAGCTCCTGGATCGGGGTCGAGCCGAAGCCGGGAAGCTGGTAGCCAACCTTTCGGGTGACGATGTCGAAGCAGATGATCGCCACGAGGGCGAGGAAGAGCCAGCCGATCAGGCGGGCGATCGACGCGAGCACGGCATCGACCGCGTCGCAGAGGCCAAGAAGTCGCTGCATGGGGTGCGTGTTCCAGCCCTGCCCTTGGCGCGCGGGTCGGGCGTTTGCGGTGCGGCGCCGGTCGCGCCCGATCAGGTGGTGCGGGCCCCGCGGGGCCGTGGCGTCAGGCGGCGGGCGGCGCAGGGCCGCCCGCCCTCCCGGCGCTACCTCAGGTACCCACGGTCGCGCCAGATGGAGTAGTTCTCGCGGAAGGCCGAGAGCGATTCCCAGCCCTTGCGGAACTCGGGGCTCAGCCGCGCCTGCTCCTCCGCGACCTCCTTCCAGGCCTTTTCGAATGCGGCGAGGAACTCGGGGCCCCAGGTCATCAGCCGCACGCCCCGGGCCTCGATTTCCCGCAGCGCGGTCGGCTGCACCGATTCGCCGACGCTCATGCCGCGCAGCACGGTTCGGTCGCAGGCCGCCTCGATCGCCAGCTTCTGGTGCGGCGTCAGGCTGTCCCAGCGCGCCTTGTTGATCATCAGGTCGCCGACCGTCGCCTGCTGGTGCCAGCCCGGGAAGTAGTAGAACTTCGCCACCTGGTGGAAGCCGAGGCTGAGGTCCATCACGGGCATCGAGAACTCGGTGGCGTCGATGGTGCCGAGCTGCAGCGCCTGGAAGATCTCGCCCGCCTGAAGCAGCTGCGTGGCCACGCCGAGCTTCTGCATCACCACGGCGCCGAGGCCGAAGAAGCGCATCTTCAGCCCACGCAGGTCGTCGAGCGTGCGGATCTCCTGGCGGAACCAGCCCGAGGCTTCGGGCGGGATCAGGTGGCACATGATCGAGTGGATGCCGTACTTGGCGTAGAGCTCCTGCATGAGCTTCTCGCCGCCGCCTTCCTTCATCCAGGCCAGGTACTCGCCGAGGCCCGGGCCGAAGGGTACCGAGGCGTAGACGGCGAAGGCGATGTCCTTGCCGGTCCAGAAGCCGGGCGTCGCCCAGGCGGCGTCGATGGCGCCGGAGGCCACCGAATCGAAGGCCTGGCTGGGCGGCACCAGCGCGCCAGGCTCGAAGAAACGCATGTCGATCGAACCGTTCGAGAGGCGACGGATCTGGTCGACGGTGTACTGCGCGTTCGGCCCGAGCAGGGCGAGCGTGGAGGCGAAGTTCGACTGCATCTGCATCCGCACGCGCCGCTCCTGCGCGTCGGCGCCGGATGCGCCGAGGCCAGCCAGCAACACGGCGGCCGCGATGGCCGCCCGAAACCGGGTTCCGATACTCATCCTGAACGTTCCCCTTCCGAAGCCGTCTTCGGGCTGCGGAGAGGATCTCCGCCGCCCGCCCTGTTCCCGGCGGGTGTTGGTCACCCTGTCCGTCTCGCGTGGTGGTGCTTGTCCAGACCGTTAACCAAAGTCAACAGCCCTGCGTCGGTCCGATCGCGGCGGCGTGAGGCCCGGCGCCGGGCTCGCCCGCCGCGCCGTCCCCTCCCCGTGGAGCGGGCGGCGGGCCTCAGCCGGCGCGCGCCACCTCCTCGGCCAGCGCGCGGCCGACATCGACCGTGCCGGCTTGGCCGCCCATGTCGCGCGTGCGCGGGCCGCCCTGCCCCAGCAGCTTCTCGATGGCGGCGACGATCGCATCCGCCGCCGGCTTCTCGCCGAGGTGCTCGAGCATCATCGCCCCCGACCAGATCTGCCCGATCGGGTTGCAGATCCACTTGCCGGCGATGTCGGGCGCCGAGCCGTGCACAGGCTCGAACATCGAGGGGAAGGTCTTCTCCGGGTTGATGTTCGCCGAGGGCGCGATGCCGATCGACCCGGCTACCGCCGGGCCGAGGTCGCTCAGGATGTCGCCGAAGAGGTTCGAGCCGACGACGACGTCGAACCAGTCCGGATGCTGGACGAAATGCGCGCAGAGGATGTCGATGTGGTACTGGTCCGTCGTCACCTGCGGGTATTGCGCCGCCATCGCCGCGAAGCGCTCGTCCCAGTAGGGCATGGTGAAGGTGATGCCGTTCGACTTGGTGGCGCTGGTCACCTTCCGCCGCCTGCGGGTCATCGCCAGCTCGAAGGCGTAGCGCAGCACGCGGTCGGTGCCGTGGCGCGTCAGGATGGACTGCTGCGAGACGAACTCCCGCTCCGTGCCCTCGAACATGCGGCCGCCGACGGAGCTGTACTCGCCCTCGGTGTTCTCGCGCACGACGTAGAAATCGATGTCCGCCGGCCCGCGGTTCGCCAGCGGCGTGGTCGCGCCCGGCATCAGCCGGCAGGGGCGGAGGTTCACGTACTGGTCGAAGCCGCGGCGGATCGGGATCAGCAGGCCCCAGAGCGAGACATGGTCCGGCACGCCCGGCCAGCCGACGGCGCCGAGGAAGACGCTGTCGCTGTTGCTGAGCTGCTCCAGCCCGTCCTCGGGCATCATGCGCCCGGTCTTCGCATAGGTGTCGCAGGACCAGTCGTAGTGGGTCAGCTTCAGCTCGAAGCCGAAGCGCCGCGCCGCGGCGTCCAGCACGCGCAGGCCTTCGGGCGTCGTCTCCTTGCCGATGCCGTCGCCGGGGATCACCGCAATGCGGTAGCTGCGGCGGGGGACGGGGGTGGCGGTGCTGCTCATGCGGGCGGCGTCTCCGTGGGGCGGCGCGGCGCGAAGGGCGCGGCGCGGCGGAGCGGGAGCCTAGCGCGGGACGGGCGTGCTGGCAGGGTGGGTGCGGCGGCGTACGGGAGGCGCGCGATGCGGACAAATCTCCCAGCCGCGCCGCCGCCCGGGCCGGTGAGGCGCACAAGGCGCAGGAAGCGGACAAATCCCCCCGCCGGGGCCGGGGCGCCCCCGTCGCGCGGACGCCAAGGGCGCGGCGCGCGGACACATCCCTTCCCAAGCGCCGCTCCGCCCGGGGCGGGGTGCCAGTTCAGCCGGGCCGGGGGGTGGGAGGGGATGGCGCGCACGCGAGGACTATATGCCTAACGCATCCGCCCCCGCAACGGAAATCCCGCCCGCGCCCCCTCGCCAGCCGCGCCGCCCCGGGCCTATGCCAGGGCCGTGACCATCACCACCGCCGACCTCGCCCCCTACGCCGGCTTCGTCCTGGACGAGGCCGCCCTCCCCTTCCTGCCGAACCGCTATCGCGGCAAGGTGCGCGAGAACTACGACCTGCCGGACGGGCGGCGGATCATCATCGCCACCGACCGGCTCTCGGCCTTCGACATCATCCTGACGACCGTGCCGCTGAAGGGGCAGGTGCTGACGCAGCTGGCGCGCTTCTGGTTCGACGCGACCGCCGACCTCGTCCCCAACCACGTCCTCGCCTACCCCGACCCCTGCGTGCTGGTGTGCCGGCGCCTCAAGATCCTGCCCGTCGAGGTGGTGGTGCGCGACTACCTGGCGGGGACGACCAGCACCTCCATCCTGTCCATGTACCGGGCGGGGCGGCGCGAGATGTACGGCCATCGCTTCCCCGAGGGGCTGCGCCCGAACCAGAAGCTGCCGGCGACGATCATCACCCCCACCACCAAGGCCTTCGACGCCGGCCATGACGAGGAGCTGTCCGAGGCGCGGATCCTGGCCGAGGGGCTGCTGACGAAGGCGCAGTGGGAGACGGTGAGCGCGCATGCGCTGGCGCTGTTCGCGCGCGGGCGGGAGATGGCGGCGCGGCAGGGGCTGATCCTGGTGGACACGAAGTACGAGTTCGGCCTGGACGAGGCGACGGGCGAGATCCTGCTGGCGGACGAGATCCACACGCCGGATTCCAGCCGCTACTGGTTCGCCGGCAGCTACGCCGAGCGGTTCGAGGCTGGGCAGGCGCCGCAGAGCTTCGACAAGGACTTCGTGCGGTCCTGGGTGGTGGCGCGCTGCGACCCGTACAAGGAGAAGGTGCCGCCGATCCCGGACGAGATCCGGCTGGAGGCGGCGCGGCTGTACATCGAGGCGTTCGAGACGATCACGGGGCGGGGGTTTGAACTGCCGGATCGGGGGGTGGCGGCGTTGGAGAGGATACGGGGGGCGGTGGGGGCGTGGTTGGGGGTGCCACGGCAGGGCAGGTAGCTGGTGCGTGGTTAGGGCCTGACCGCTGGCACGACGATGGAGCCCAGGGGGCAACGGTACGATTTGGCGAAGCAACGTCGCGGCCGGTTTCGCCCCATCTGCGACCTTCCGATTATTCCACTTGAACTTGGGCCGAGAGGCAGGTCGTAAGCCTTGGTCAATGCTGGGGCAGGTGTTGTCGCAACAAGCCTACACTCCCGCTGCCATGGCTTGGCGAACGAGAAGGAACAGTCAGCGGTCCGAGGTCGAGTTGGACGAGGCGGGGACTGGCCGAAATCCGGTTAGCTGGCGCGTCGACACCACCGCGAAACTGGGAAGCGGCACGGGCAACAGCCAAGCATGCTGCCAAAGGAAGATCAGCAGCCAGCGGCCTTCGTGGGCCCACACTATGTCTGCATGGGTCACGGTTTCTCCCGGCACGGCGAGACGCAACCGGCGCTCAAACCCATTCCGCATGTCGCCCCGCATATGGACAACCAGCGAGCCGTCGCCGCCGCGCGGGGACAGAGAAAGACAGGCCCAAAGCCGCAGGAAGACCATGCGCTTCGCCGGATTGACGATCCGCAGAACAGCGTCAGCTTGCGAGTCTCTGTCGATGATGCGCGAGGGGTCTGGTTCCACGTAGAAGCGCGGCCTGTCCGGCAGAAGCTTTGTCAACGCGAGCCATGTGCTGAGCGCTGCCCCCCAAACGGCCGCTACCGTTCGCCAATCCAGGTCCATCATGCCGGTCCACCATTCCGAGACCGCTTGTACAGGAAGCGCGGGCCGGTTGGTCGTGGCCGGTGGATGTAGTCCGCACGCGACCCGGAGCGGACCGTCGCAGGCGTGCTTCCCCGCGCAACTTTCGGCCGCCCCAGCGGGCCGCCAGGCCATCTTCCGGCATTAGGTGCCGAGGTGGACCGGCACGGCCGCGCTGAGTACAAGTCGGGCTGGGGCGGGTGGATGCGGGCGGATGAGCGGGGAGCAGCGTGTCGCCGTGCGCGAAACCCTGCACGCGTCTGGCGAGCGGCGCCTTTTGGTGCTGCTGCGGCCAGATGGACTGTTCACCTACATCGAGTTGCGCCGCGTTGTGCTGGAAGTCGACCCGGACACCGGCGATTTCCTCACCGGACCGCCAGACGACCGTGCTCTGAGCATTGAAACGGTCCTGTTCGAGCGGAATGCGGAGGGACGCCCGACGGGCGTTTGTTGGTTAGAACTCTGGCGCAGCAGGGGCGGCCTGTTCGGGAACGCGGAGGAGGCAGAGGAATACGCCTTGGCCGCTCTGCCGGGCTACCGGACCCTGAACTGAAGCACTGCGTGGGACTCTTTGGTCCGCATCCCGCCCGAAGCCGTCATTGCACCCTCCTGTTTCGAAACCACCCCGCCTCCAACCCTACCCCCCAAACCTCCCCCGATTCGCCACCGGACTCACCCCGAACCGCCTCCGGAAATGGTGCCTGAGCGTCGCGGCCGACCCGAACCCCACCGCCGCCGCCACTACTTCCACCCCGCCGTGCGGTAGCGCCGCCAGAGGCTGCTCGCCGGCCAGCCCCGCCCGCATCCGCTCGATCACCGGCCGGAGGCGCGCGCCCTCCCGCGCCTCCGCCACGGGGCGCGGCACGGACTGCGCCTGCCCGCCCTCCCGGTGCGACGGCGCCACCAGGCGCCGCGGCACGCTGTTCGCCGCCTCGGGGCCGAAGGCGCGCCGCACCGGCTGCAGGCAGAGATCGATCCCCGCCGCGTGCCGGCAGCGGCCGGCCGTGCGGCGGGTCGGTCCCCGCCCGTCCTACAGCAGGCTGGATTGCTGCCGATGCGCCGGATCGGGCCGCGCCACGCGGCGACGCGGGGCGGGGGCCGGCGGCAGCGGCGGCGCCGCGCCGGGCTTCGGCACCGGCGGTCCGGCATAGCCGTCATCGGCGATCAGCCGCGGCTGCTCCACCGCGCGGCCGGCCAGGCCCGCGGGCAGGTCGAGCGGCACGGGCCAGAAGCACTCCACCTGGTCCTCGCCGCGCAGCGCCAGGAAGACCACGCGGTCGACCCGCCCCTGCGGATCGGTCTCGACGGCGAAGCGGAAGGCGAGCCCCTGCGCCGCATCCCCGCCCAGCGCAAGGCTGAGCTGCTCGGCCTCCAGCTCCTGCTGGCGCAGCGTGCGCTCGGTCGGGTCCTCGGCGGCGCCGCGGTAGAAGCGCACGGGGACACCATGGCCGTTGCCGCCGATGACGAAGACGAAATGCGCGCTGTCGTCCAGCACCTCGAGCCAGGGGTAGTCGCCGGACTGCGCCGCACGCTGCAGCCGGTGACGGCCGAAGGCGAAAGCGCGGCAGCCGACCGACCAGGGATCGTCGCCGAGCTCGTAGCTCGCCATGGCCAGCGCGTCGCGCCGGGCATTGGCCAGCATCCGGGCGCAGAGGCGGAGGCGATCCTCCGCCAGCGCCGGGTGGATCTCCCAGGGCAGACGCCGGGCGGGGGTGGAGTCGGGGCTGTCGCGGTCCATGCGGCCGAGTCTAGCCCCGTTCCCCGAGTCGTGCAGCGCCCCGCCGCGTCCGCCCCGCCGCCCCTCAGCGGCGCGCCGGCGCCGGGCCGCGGGCCGACGCGGGCAGCCGCCGCCGCAGCATCGGCACCGCCGCCGCGGCCAGCCCGACCAGCAGCACGATCGGCGCCGGCCGCAGCCCCGCCTCGACGTCGAAATTGGCCCAGAGGATGCGCCCCGCCGGCAGGT
>CAYNYQ010000086.1:11709-15122 GCA_964401305.1 uncultured Acetobacteraceae bacterium
CGCAGCCCCGCCTCGACGTCGAAATTGGCCCAGAGGATGCGCCCCGCCGGCAGGTGCGTCGCCAGGTCGTACCAGGCGTATTCCACCATCGCCGTGCCGACCGTGGCGACCAGCGCCACCGCCAGCAGCGCGAGCCCGCTCGCCCGCAGCTCCCCCGGCACCGCCCGCCAGCCGAGCAGCCAGAGCAGCAGACCCGTCATCAGCACCGGCTCGCCCACATCCGCCTTGGACTGCAGGTAGAAATGCACGAGGCCGAGCAGCGCGATCGGGATCACCAGCCGGTGCAGCTGCTTCCAGCGCCGCCCGAGCCACCGCACCGCGCCATCGGTCGAGGTCATGCCGAGCGCCAGCAGGCCGAGCAGCGCGACGAAGCCGATGGTCAGGTAGATGCGCTGCGCGATCTCCGCGGCGACCTTGGCCACGTCGCCGTTCATGTGCGCGACGTAGAGGCCGACATGCGCCAGCGCGTAGCCCAGCGTGACCAGCCCCAGCATGCGCCGCACCTGCACGATCGCCGGCCAGTCCGCCACCACGCGCAGCGGCGTCACCAGCAGCGTCACCAGCAGCATGCGGTACGCGATGGTGCCGGCATCGTGGTTGGCCTGCTTGAAGGGCTCGGCGCCGAGCTGGCCCGTGGCCAGCATCCAGGCCAGCGCCGCGCCGGGCGCCAGCGCCAGCACCAGCACCGAGAGCTTCAGCCAGGAAAGCCGCCCGGCCCGGTCGAGCCAGGGCCAGGCGATGCGCGGCTTCACGTTGCGCCTGACCACGACGGTCGGCGCCGGCATGGCGGGGGAGGAGGCTGTCATGACGGGCGATTCGGCGCGACCCGCCCGGGGGTAACCTTCCCTTTTGGTCACGCAACGGCCTTTTCGGTGAGAAGCGGGTCCAGCCGGAACTCGGCTGCGAGGTAGTCCACCACCGCGCGCACCCGCGCAGGCACCTGGCGGCGGCTGCTGAAGACGGCGTGGATCGGCAGCGGCATCGGCGTCCAGTCCGGCAGCACGGCGAGCACGGTGCCGTCGCGCAGCTCGCGGCAGAACATCCAGAGCGGGCAGAGCCCGAGGCCGAGGCCATGCAGCACCGATTCGCGCACGCCTTCCGAGGTGTTGGCACGGATCCGCCCGCGCACCGGCACGATGAAGGGCTCGCCGCCAGGCCCCTCGAAGGGCCAGCCGTCGCGCGTGGCCAGGCCCATGAAGCGGATGCATTCGTGCCCCGCCAGCTCGTCCGGGTGCTGCGGCGTGCCGGCGCGGGCGAGATAGGCCGGCGTCGCCACCACCGCGCGCCGCGTCACGCCGATGCGCCGCGCCACCAGGTCCTGGTCGGTGACGACGCCGATGCGCAGCGCGACGTCGATCCCCTCCTGCACCAGGTCGGAGAAGCTGTCGGACATCGCCAGCTCGATGGTCAGGCCGGGATGCCGCTCGAGCAGCCCGGCGAGGCGCGGGATCACCTGCAGCCGCCCGAAGGCGATGGAGCAGCCGAGCCGCACCGTGCCCTCCACCTCGCCGCGCAGCGCGCCGACGGCGCCGAGGGCGGTGTCGGCGCTGTCGAGCGCGGCGCGGGCGGCGCCGAGGAAGCTCCGCCCCTCCTCGGTGAGCGAGACGCCGGTCGGCGAGCGGTGCAGCAGCCTGGCGCCGATGCGCGCCTCGAGATCGGCGATCTGGCGCGAGACGGCGGGCTGGGAGGCGCCCATCGCCCGCGCCGCGGCCGAGAAGCCGCCGAGTTCGGCCACGCGCACGAAGGCGCGGAAGTGCAGCAGCAGGTCCATGGCGCGCATGTGGGGGTGCCCGGCACATCCGGAAAGCGGATGGCCCCGCTGCCGAGGCGCCCTCATCCCGACGGGGCATCGCCGGGGCATGGTCCGGGCGTCGCCGGAACGGACCGGCGCCGAAGGAACCGAGACCGATGACCCGCTTCACCCTGCACACGCCCGAGACTGCCCCCGCCCCGGCCGGCGCGGCGCTGGCCGGTATCCGCAAGGCCTGGGGCTTCATCCCGAACCTGCACGCGACCCTGGCCGAGGCGCCGACGGTGCTGGAGGGCTACGACGCGCTCTTCTCCCTGGCCGGGAAGGGCACGCTGACGCCAGCGGAGCAGCAGGTGGTGTTCATCGCGGCAAGCCGCATCAACGAATGCGAGTACTGCGTCTCCGGCCACTCCGTGCTGGCAGCGCATGCGAAGCTGGATGCGCAGGCGATCGCGGCGCTGCGCGAGGGCGGCGTGATCGCCGATGCCAGGCTGCAGGCGCTGCACGCCTTCGCCGCCGCCGTGGTGGAGCGCCGCGGGCACCTGGCGGAGGCGGAGGTCGAGGCCTTCCTGGGCGCCGGCTTCACCCGGGCGCAGGTGCTGGAGGTGGTGCTGATCGTCGCCGCCAAGACCATCAGCAACTACGTGAACCACCTGACGCACACGCCACTCGACCCCTTCATGGCGCAGACCGCCTGGGTGGCGCCGTCGCGGCGCGGCGGCACGGCGGGCTGAACGGGCGGCACGGGCCGATCCGCAAAGCGGATGCCCCCTTTCCGGTCGCCGGCCGATCAGCCGGCGCCGCGGCCGGCGCAGGATGGCGTGCAGGTTCCCATGCGCCGCGGCGCGGCGGTCCGGCCGCCGCAGGGCCCGGCACCATCGAGGAGAAGGAGGTCGTGATGATCCTGAACAGCAGCGGCGCCGGTGGCTTCGATCCCGTCCGCGCCGAATGGGCCCGCCGGCCGGATCCCGCGCCTGAGGCGGAGCGCGCCGGACCCGCCCGTGGTCGCGCGGGTGCAGCGCCCCCCTCCCCCGCCCCGGCCGGTGCGAGGCGGCGTGGCCTCATCGCCGTCGGCGCCTGGCTGGCGGCGCTGCCGCCCGACTTCGAAGCGGGGGCGTGACCAGGGCGTCGCCACGACCTGGCGCGGGGGATCACGCCGTGCCGCGACGCAGCATGCGGGCACCACGAACCGGCCCGCGTCAGGCCTCCGGCGCCTCGGCCATGGCATCGCCCTCGGCCAGGAACCGCCGTGCCACCTCCGCCGCGACCCGGCCCGTCTCGTCGAGCGGCGCGCGTGGCAGGATAGGCGCCCCGCCCAGGCCGGCCTCCAGCGGCCGGGCGGCGCCGGCGGCGTAGAGACTTTCGTGCAGCGCCCGGTGCCGCGCGCCGAGCCCGCCCGGATCGGCGACCAGCAGCGGCGCGGCGGTGACCAGCGCCTCCGACAGCATCGAGACCGAATCGCCCGTCACCACCACCGCATCGGCCCAGGCGAGGAAGCCACGATACGGGTTGGCACCCGGGTCGCCCCAGCGATGGAGCCGGTGCGGCACCGCGGCGAGCGCCTCGGCCAGCGCCGCCGTCGCGGCCGCGCCGGTGCGGCGGCTCGCGGTCGCCAGGACGCTGCCGCCGAGCGCCGCAGCGCGCCGCGCGATGGCGGCGGCCG
>CAYNYQ010000087.1:0-15110 GCA_964401305.1 uncultured Acetobacteraceae bacterium
CGCGCAGCGGGGCGGTGTCGGGCTGGCGCGAGGCGCTGGTGCCGGCCGCCGCGTCAGGCCTGGCCGCGACCGGCATCGCGGGCGGCGTGCGGCTGTCGGGCGGCTTTCCCGCCGATGCGGTCCGGCTGCAGGTCTTCGAGGCCAGCAGCGCCAGCCTGGCCGCCGCGACCAAGCTGGCCAGTGAGCCGACCGCGCTGCCCTGGGATCGCACCGGCCTCACCATAGGCCAGACCCGCTGGTACTGGCTGCGCAGCGTCTCGGCCGAGGGCAACGTCTCGGCCTTCGCCGGCCCGGTCACCGCCACCGCCCTCTGATCGGAGAACGCCATGCCGGCGCGCATCGATGACCTGCTGGTCCTCAACGCCAACCTCAACAAGAGCGACTTCGCGAAGTATCTGCGCGACCGCGAGGCGGTGCTGCCGAACGATTTCGGCGGGCTGGGCGATGGCGTGGCGGATGATCGCATCGCCATCCAGGCGGCCTTCGATCGCGCCGGGGCGGACCAGAAGTTCGCGATGATCCCGCCGGGCACCTGGAACGTCTCCGGCACCGTGACGCTGCCAGGCGGGGCGTGCGGGCTGATCATGCAGGGGACCATCCGCTACACTGGCACCGCGCCCACCTCCGTGCTGGTGCTGGGCGATGGCGGCACCATCCGCAACGCGGAGAAGCTCTACACCGGGCTGAACGTGATCCGGCAGACGCTGTCGGACTGGACCTCCGAGGCCGACATCGGCATCACCGTGCGCAACGTCGACGCATCGCAGATCGAGCTTCGCCGCGTCGAAGGCTTCACCATCGGCATGCGGACGCTCGGCGATGGCCGCGGTGTGGAGGACAGCACCTTCACGCTGGGGCGCATCGTCAACAACCGCATCGGCCTGGACATCTGGTGCGCGACGGCCACCGCCTGGAACACCTCCATCCGCTACTATGGCGGGCACTTCGCCCAGGCCACCGGCGTGAACGCCGCGCTGGACCGCTTCGGAGTGCGCTTCGGCAATGAGGTCGGCGCCTACTCCAACCACAACCGCCACGTCTTCGACGCGCCGAACTTCGAGCTGCGCCAGGCCGGCAGCAATATCGCCATCCCCTTCCTGAACCAGACCTCTGGCTCTGCCATCATCGCGCGCAACATGCGCATGGAGGCCTGCTCGCCGCTGGCAGCGCGGCACACCGCCGGGGCGCAGGATTGCGAGTACGACATCGCCTGGACCAACACCTACCTGGTCGGGATCGACTACACAGCGACGGCGAACCGCTGCGGCAATGCGGTGATCAACCGGCATCGCGCGCCGGCGTCGCGCTTCCAGCGCTTTCTGGCCGGCGCGCCCAACACCCGCGCCGCGGCGTTTCGCCAGTCGGCGACCGAGGTCGGGGTGGAGGGGCTGATCACCATCGCCACCTCGACCACCACCGCGACCTTCATGGCGGATTTCTGCTTCAACGGTCTGACGGACGTGACGCCGACCGATCGCGCGGTGACGCTGGCGGCGAACCGCGGGCTGGGGTGGATGCTCGATACCTCCCAGGCCAAGGAGTTCGCCCTGGCGCATTGGCTGACAAGCGGCGCTTCGGGCGGGCGGCTGTTCGTGCGGGTGTTCGATGGGGCGGGGAATGTGCGCGAGGACATCGCGGGCGACGTGCTGGCCTCCATCACCACCATGCAATGGAACGGGCCGGCCAAGGGCTGGAATGCCGGCGCGCCGATGGATGATGCCAACTTCAATCGGCGGCAGACCATCCGCGTCGGCGCGTCCGTGGCCTATGCGCAGGTGGGGGTGATCGGCTTCGATGGGCCGATCGACCTGCAATCGCTGCGGCTCTACGGGCTGCCGGAAGCCGCGCCCGCGGTGCTGAACGGCACGCCGCTGCTGACGGGGGCGCTGTCCGGGTCGGGGCGGCGGGAGGTTGCGGCGGAGGTGTCCTGGGATCTGCCGAGCCTGGCGCCGGGGGCAACATCGCTGCTCGATGTCACGGTGAATGGGGCACGGGCGGGTGATCTGGCACAGGCATCGCTGGCATCGTCGACGCGGTTCATCGAACTCGACGCAGCCGTGTGGTCGAACAACACGGTGCGGGTGATGGCGCGGAACATCTCCGCGGCGACGTTCGACCTGGCGGCGGCGACGCTGTCGGTGGGGGTGACAAAGCGGCGGCTGCCGTGATGGCTCGAATCAGCCCACGGGCCTGAGTTGCGGCGGCGGGACAACGTAGTCCGGATGCCGGGCCCGCCAGTCGCGGACAGCCGCCATCTCCCGATCGAGGTCGTAGGGAACCGTATCTGCTCCCGTCTCATCCATCAGGCCGGCCTCGAGCCGCGCCGCGACGACGTGCCAATGCCGATCCACATCCGCGTCCAGTTCCTGACTGCGTGGCCAGTGCCGCGCATAAAGTCTCGTGCAGATCTCGCGCGCGACAATCTCGATGTTGCTGCGGCCAGGCGACATGGGCGGCGTTCCTGTGATAGCGCTCCGCGTGCAGCATGGCGCCAAGCGATGTGCGATCCAAGGATTGTGTGACGGCGCCGCGGTGGTTCAGCGATCTGGCGTCCGCGCTCCTATCGGTACAGGTGTTGAAACGGTGGGCGCCGTAGAACCGAAGGCGCATTGCGTCGGGACCCCGGCTCCGCCGATCACCTCCTCCCCACCAGCATCCGCAACTTCTCCATCGCCACCTGCTCACTCTCCTTGTAGTCCACAGTCCCGGCGAACCGTCCCTCCGCGTCGAGCAGAAAGACGCTCGCCGAGTGGTCCATCGTGTAGCCACCGCCCTCCAGCGGGACGCGGCGGTAGAACACGCGAAAGCCGTTCGCCGCCGCAGCGATCTGCGCCTCGGTGCCGGTCAGCCCGATGATCCTGCGATCGAAGGCCTCCAGGTAGGCGGCCATGGCCTGCGGCGTGTCGCGTTCCGCATCCACGCTGACGAAGACCCACTGGATGCGATCCGCGTCCGGTCCCAACGCCTCGATGAAGCCGGTCATCTCGGTGAGCGTCGTCGGGCAGACATCCGGGCAATAGGTAAAGCCGAAGAACACCGCCATTGGACGTCCACGGAAGTCGCGCTCCGTCACCGCACGGCCGCGGTGGTCGGTCAGGCTGAAGGGCCCGCCGATCGCCAGTGTCTGTGGCCCGGTCGCGCTGCGTGGCGGCGCCAGCGGGCCATCGGATACCAGCCAACCGCCGGTGGTGGCCAGCAGCAGGAAGCCCAGGACGCCAACGGCGCCCCAGGCCACCCAACGGATGATGCGCAGCATCGGCCGGCTCAATGTCCCTGGTGCGGCGCAGTGCCGCGCGCACCTGGGGCATCGACCGCCAGTTCAACCGTGATCCGCCCTGCGCGCTCGAAGACCAGGGTCACTGGCACGCGCCCTCCTCGCTCGAAGCCGCCCTGCGGTCCCACCAGCATCAGGTGCAGGCCGCCGGGTGCCAACCGCACCTCCCCGCCCGCCGGCAGCGGGATGCCGCCGGCGATCGAACGCATGCGCATGATACCGTCGGTAACGGCCATCTCGTGAATCTCGACGCGTGCGGCGCGGGGCGTCTCCGCGGCGACCAGGCGATCCGGCGCGGTGCCGGTGTTGCGGATGACCATGTAGCCGGCGGCGGTGGGTGCCGCAGCGCCCACGGCGCGCGTCCAGGGATGGTCGATGGCCAGGTCCCCGAGACGGAAATCGTGGGCGGCGAGCGGCTTGCCCAGGAAAGGCAGCGAGACGAAGGCGGCGCCGGTCATCAGGACCGCGCGCAAAAGGGTGCGACGCATGGAAGCAATACTCCGACAGGGAATGGAACAGCCCCGCGCCAGGCAGGGCCGGCTTCAGCCGAGGGTCGGAATGGTGGGCGGCGCGCGGGCCGGCGGCGGTGCCCGCGCCGGCGGCAGAGGTGATGCGCCGGCGATCACGGCGCGCGGCGGGGTCGGCGCCGTCCAGGCCGGCATTGGCAACACAATGGGGGCGGGCGGCGGCGCATCCGCCGCGTCGGGCAGGCGGCATAGCGGGCAGTGCGTCAGGTCCGCGGCATCCGGCGCCTGGCCGGGTGTTTCCGGCGCGGGCAGGCCGGACGGCAGGCACAGGCTTGCCCGCAGCATGGCGTCGAAGGCAGCCCTGTCCATCGCCGCCACGGCCGGCAGCGGCGCCAGCAGCCGCGCCACCATGCCGAGTAGCACCAGGGTGGAGACGGGGCCTCGCAAGGCGCGCCAGATGTGCCTCATGCGGGGCGCGGCCCCCACAGGATGATCGCGACGCCCGCCAGCACAACCGCGCCACCGGCCAGGTCCCAGCGATCGGGTACGACGCCCTCTACCGCACGCAGCCAGACCAGGCTGGCAGCGACGTAGACGCCGCCATAGGCCGCGAAGGCTCGCCCGGCGGCAGCGACCTCGACGAGCGTCAGCAGCCAAGCGAAGGCCACGAGCGACGCGATCCCTGCAACTGCCCAGAACGCCGGATGTCCAAGCCGCAGCCACGCCCAGAACGCGAAGCAGCCGGCGATCTCCGCGAGCGCTGCCGCGGCGTAGATCGCGGCGGTCCTCATCGCCGGGCGGGCGCCTCGGCGATCTCGATGCCGGGGATGCAGGCCTGCCGCGTCAACCAAGGCCAGGGATTCTCCGCGCGACCATCGCGGCGGAGCTCAACATGGAGGTTCGCCCCCGTGGTGCGGCCGGTGCGACCGACAACGCCGATCTCCTGCGCTGCCCGCACCACCGCGCCCGCGCCGATGCCAGGGGCAAAGCGGGCGAGGTGCGCGTAGCGCGCGCGGGAGCCGTCCGGGTGCTCGATCTCGACCATCAGGCCGTAGTCGAAATATCGCCCAGCGAAGACCACCACGCCGGGCCCGGCCGCGGTCACCGGCGTGCCGAGCGGCGCGCGGATATCGACTCCGGGATGCGGGCGCCCATGCCGCGGGCCGAAGCCGGAGGAGAATTCCCCAACCACCGGCATGGCGATCGGGCAAGGTGCTGCCATCGCGGCACCGGGCAGCGCCGCCATGATAGCCGCGAGGGGAATGCGTCGCAGTGTCATCATCGGGGGGGTCTGCCGCAAGCGGGTGGGCGGGGCAACCCTTGGCCGCTTCATCCGCGCGGCGCCGTGCCCGCGGGCAGCAGCGGGCGCACCAATTCGGCGAAGCGATCGAACGTCAAAACGCCCGGATAGACGCGCCCGCCAATGACGAAGGTGGGGGTCGCGTTGACGTTGAAGTCGCGCGTGGCCTCGAGCCGCGACAGCACGATCGGGTCGGTGAAGCCACGATCGCTCCAGCAGGCCTCGATGCGCGGTGCGGGAATCCCGGCGAGCGTGCCCGTGCGGCGCAGCCAGGCGCGCGCATCCGGGCTGTGCGCCCACGACTCCTTGTTCGTGTAGAGCGTCGTCAGCAGCGCCTCATACCGCTCCGGCCCGCCGCAATGGACCATCGCCGCGGCATCGACAGCCACGCGGTCCAGAGGGAAGTCACGCAGCAGAAAGCGCACCAGGCCGCGCTCGACGAACGTAGCCTTGATGCGCGGAAAGATCTCGGTGTGGAAGCGGGCGCAGTTTCCGCAAGTCAGCGAATGGAACTCGATGACCGTGACTGGCGCATCGGCTCGCCCGATGGCGCGCTCGCCCGGCAGCGGACGCGGTGTGTCCGGGCCTGGCGCGGTCACCTCCCATTGCTGCGCGGGTTGCTGTTGCGCCGCGAGGGTCGTTGCGGCGAGCGTCGCCGGCAGGGCAAGCAGCGCGGCGCGGCGCGAGGATGGTATCGTCATGTGTCTTGGCTCCCGGTCTGACTGCTGAATAAGGGAGCGGGAAGCAGGCTGACCAGGATCAGCACGCCGACGCCGCAAACGATTGCGACATCCGCCATGTTGAAGGTCGGCCAGTGCCAGCCCGCGTAATGCGCGTCGATGAAGTCCACGACGGCGCCGAGGCGCAGTCGATCGGCAATGTTGCCCAGCGCGCCGCCAATGATCAGTCCGAGCGCCGCGCTTTCTGGGCGCGTCGTGCTGCGCTGGAGCCAATGCACGAGGAAGGCGACGACGCCGAGCTTGACCAGCACCAGCAGCCAGACTGCGCCGGCCGCGCTCTCCGCGAAGATCCCGAAGGTCACGCCCGTGTTGAAGCCGAGGCGAAGATTCAGCACCGGCAGCAGCGTGACGCCGTCGCTGTAGGGCGGCCACAGCGCCTCCAGCGCCCAGGCCTTGGTGACCTGGTCGACCACCACGGCGACCAGCGCCGCCAGGATGCCCCAGCGCCTCATGCAGCACCTCGCGTGACAAGCGGCGCCCGGCGCCAGACCAGAACAAGCCAGCCGACCATCGCGACCAGCATGGCGAAGGTCACCGCACCGCCCCAGCGATCCAGGGCATTCAGCAGTGCCGCGCCGCCAACCCAGCCCAGGGCCACCAAACCGCCAGCCCACAGCGCGCTGCCGACAAGGTTCCAGGGCGCAAAGCGCGGCCACGACCAGCCGGCGGCGCCAAGCGGCAGCGCGCCCAGCGTGCGGCCTCCCTTCGGCCAGCGGTACAGCAGCACCCAGGCGACGCCCCAGCGCTCAGCGAGGGCCTGCGCGCGGCCGATCGCGGCAGCAACGCGTGGACGCCCGACTGCCGCGCGCGGGCCAAGCCAGCGGCCGGCATGGAACTTCGCCTCCTCGCCCACGGCGGTGCCGCCAAACAGGGCAAGTAATACGAGCCCCACGTCCAGCGCACCGGTGGCAGCAGCGGCGGCGGCGAACAGCGGCAGCAGCCCCGACTTGACCGCGGCATACAGCGCGAGGCCGGGATAGACCCAGGCCTGCCAGCGGGCGATGAAGTCCAGCGCAGCGTCCATCAGCCGAGCCTCGCGAGCCAGGGGAAGGCTGCCAGGATCCAGATGGCAAGGCGCGTCATCTCGCCGGTGGCGATCGCAATGCCGGCCGCCACCATCACCGCCCCGCTCGCGACCTGGAGGATGCGCCCGAGCCGCCCGAGCCGGCGCGCCCGTGCCATCGCAGCCGGCAGGTAGAAGGCCGCAAGCAGGAAGGGCACGCCGAGGCCGAGTGCATAGGCCGCGAGCAGCCCGACGCCGGCCCCGGGCGTCAGCGCCGCGGCGGTCAGCACGCCGGCCAGCACCGGCCCGATGCAAGGCGTCCAGCCAAAGCCGAAGGCGACGCCGATCAGCGTCGCGGAGACCGGGCCGCCGCCCTCGGCCGGCGGCTTGAAGCGAAGGTCGCGCATCAGCGGCGCGGCGCGCAGCACGCCCATCTGCACCAGGCCCATCGCCGCGATCAGCAGGCCGGAGACGATGGTCAGTTCGTCGGACCAGCGGCGCAGCAGGCCGCCAACGACGGTCGCCCCCAGGCCGAGCAGCACAAAGACCAGCCCGAAGCCCAGCACGAAGAACGCCGACAGGCGCAGCGCCCGCCAGCGCTCGGCGCGCGCCGTCGCGAGATCCGTTCCCGCCACCCAGGCGACGTACCCCGGCACAAGCGGCAGCACGCAGGGCGACAGGAACGACACCAGCCCCCCGCCGAAGGCCAGCATCAGGCCAAATGGGGTGAGGTCGATGCTCACGCGCGCCGCCGCCCGGCCAGCGCCAGGCCGGTCAGTGCCGCGACGCCCAGCGCGAAAGGCAGGTCGCCATGGCGCGCATAGGGGGTGCCGCCGGCCAGGGCCGCCGGCAGCGGCAGGTCGAGCACGCCCTCGGTCGCCAGCGGCAGCCGCGCGCGCTCGCGGCCCATTGCGTCGGTCACCAGCGAAATGCCGCTATTCGCCACGCGCACCAGCGGCAGGCCGAGCTCGACGGCGCGCAGCCTCGCGGCCAGGGCGTGCTGGTAGGGTCCCCAGGAGGTGCCGAACCAGGCATCATTGGTCACCGTCAGGATCCAGCCGGGCGCCAGCCCCTGCGTCGGCAGCGCAGTGGGGAAAATGGCCTCGTAGCAGATCAGCGGCCAGAGCGGCGGCAGCCCGGCCACGCGCATCACCTCGCGGGGTGGGCCGGAGATGAAGTCCACCGTCCCGACAGTGAGCTTCGGCAGCGCGAGAAAGCCACGGAAGGGCTGGTATTCGCCGAAGGGCACCAGCCGGATCTTGTCGTAGGCGGCGGTGATCTCCCCGGTGTCGTCGAGCGCCACCAGGCTGTTGAGCAGCGCCGGGCCGCGATCGGCCGCGACGGTCCGCCGCACCGCGCCGGTCAGCAGCGCGCCGCCCGGCGGGATGATGCGCGCGACGGCCGCGCGGATCGCCGGCGCCTCGGCGATCAGGTAGGGCACTGCGCTTTCCGGCCAGACGATGTGGGTGGGTGCCGTGCCATCCGTCGTCGGCGCCGCGCTGAGCGCGAGCAGCCGTCCGAGGATGCGCTCGCGCTCGGCCTCGGCCCATTTCAAGTCCTGCGGGATGTTCGGCTGCACGAGGCGCAGCCGGATGCCCGGCGCGTCGGCCGGGATCGCATCGGCGAGCCTGGCCGCGCCCCAGGCCCAAGGTCCGGCGACGATCCCGACAGCGACCGCCGCGGGCCAGACCCGACGCTGCCGCATCGCCACGGCCGCTAGCATCGCCGCGAGCACGGCCAGCAGCCCAAGGCCATGAATGCCGACCAGCGCGGCCGCCTGGAGCCCGGCATCGCTGCCGCCCCAGGCATGGCCCGCGATGTTCCATGGAAAGCCGGTCAGCACGTTGCCGCGCAACCATTCGCCGGCGACCCAGGACGCGGCCAGCGCCAGGGCCAGAGGGACGCCGCCCGCCCGCCCCACCAGCAGCCGCGCGGCGGCGACCGAAACCGCGGGGAACAGCGCTAGGCCCGCGCTGAGCGCGGTAAGAGCCGGCCCTGCCAGCGCGCCGAAGCGCGCCGCATCCACGCTGAACGCCTCCGTGATCCAGGATAGCCCGACCACGAACGATCCCAGGCCGAACAGCCAGCCGAGTGCGAAGGCGCCGCGCAGGGTCGCCGTCCGCTCCAGCAGGAACCACAGGCCGCCGAAGGCCACCAGGCCGGCGGGCGCGAGATGCAGCGGTGCCAGCGCGGTCGCGCTGAGCGCACCGAGTCCGAGGCACGCGCCACTCCAGGCCAGGCGCTGCGCGATGCTGCGGCTCGGCCGTTGGGGCGTCGATCGGGCGGGTGCTGCCATGCCTGTCATCGCCCGGCTGAACCATGCGCGCGACGCGACCGGCGCGCGTGATGGCGCGAGTCCCGTCACGGCGCCGTCCGCCCTGCCGGCCCGGCCGCCGGACCACCTCGCTGAGGGAAGCGCACCATCGACACTGCGTAGAACAGGGCGGCGAGGCCAAGCAGGACAGCCAACAAGGCGCGCGACCGTGCTCGACGCCGCACCAAGGCGCGTTTGAGCTCGGTGCTGTCAATCGGGTCCGGGATTTCCACCGTCAGTGCCAATGCGCCCGAAGCGGCAGAACCACCGCGCCCGCACGTTCGAAGCGCAGCGTGACGCGGATTTCGTCGCCGAGCGCGAGCGGTACCTGCAGGTCGCGCAGAAGTAGGTGCCGCCCGCCGGGCTCCAGGGCCACGACGTCACCGGCAGGAATGACGAAGCCCTCGGTGACGGCGCGCGCGCCGCCGGGTGCGGACGGGTCTGGTTCGCGCAGTTCCACGGCAGCCGCGCCGGCCGACGTGGCAGAGAGCAGCCTCTCCGCCTCATTGCCCCGGTTGCGGATCGTCACGAAGCCGAAGGACAAGCGCTGGTCGTTGTCGGCGGCCTTCGCCCAGGCTCCGGTCAGGTACAGGCCGCCTGCCTGAACATCCTGGGCCACGGCCTGACCTGACCTGATCAGGCGCCACGCGAGGAACACAGCAGGCATAAGCCAGCGCCGCCCGGTGATGCTAGCGGGCGTCATGCGGTCGCCTTTGCGCTGTTCCGCAGCAGCCGGGGTTCCACCACCCAGAACATCAGGCAGCATCCTTGGACCCGGCAGCCGTCCAGCGCAGCAGCCGGAGCGCATTCAGCGTCACCAAAACCGTGGCACCGGTATCCGCCATGATCGCCGGCCACAGGCCGGTGATGCCGAGCATCGTCGTGACCAGGAACACCGCCTTCAGACCGATGGCGACGGCGACGTTCTGCTTCACGTTCGCCATGGTGGCGCGCGACAGGGAAACGAGTTCGGCCACCCCCGTCACGCGGTCCTTCAGCACGGCGGCATCAGCCGTCTCCAGCGCGACATCGGTGCCGCCGCCCATCGCCACGCCGACATTGGCCGCCGCCAGCGCCGGCGCGTCGTTGATGCCGTCGCCGACCATCACCACTGCGCCTCGCTCGCGCAGCTTCGCAATTTCCCGCAGCTTGTCGTCGGGCAGCAATTCCGCCTTGGCGTCGAGGCCGAGCGAGATGGCGATCGCTTCGCCGGTGCGGCGGTTGTCGCCGGTCAGCATCACCGGCCGCACGCCGAGCGCGGTGATCGCCGCGATCCCAGCCGCGGCATCCGCGCGCGGTTCGTCGCGCAGCGCGACCAGCGCGGCCACCACGCCGCCGGCCAGCACCACCGACACCGTCTTGCCCTCGTTCTGGAGCCGCTCCAGCGCTGCCTCCAGCGGACCGAGCGCGGCATTCGACTCGCGCGCATGGCGCGGGCTGCCGATGCTGACCGCCACGCCGGCGACCGCGCCGGCCACGGCGCGGCCGGGAATCGCCGACTGCGCTTCCGCCGCCGGCACCGCGACGCCGCGCGCCGCCGCTTCCGCCAGGATCGCCTTGGCGAGCGGATGCGAGGAACCCTGTTCGACCGCTGCGGCGAGGGCAAGCACCTCCTCCACCGTGCGGCCTTCGGCCGGTAGCACGTCGGTGACGCGCGGGCGGCCTTCGGTCAGCGTGCCGGTCTTGTCGAAGGCAACGGTCCTCGCGCTGCCGATCGCCTCCAGCGCCGCGCCGCCCTTGATCAGCAGGCCGCGCCGTGCGCCGGCCGACAACCCCGATGCCATTGCGGCCGGCACTGAGATCACCAGCGCGCAGGGGCAGGCGATCAGCAGCACCGCGAGGCCGCGATAGATGCTGGTGCCCCAGTCCCAGCCGAACAGGAAGGGCGGCAGCAGGATCACCAGCAGCGAGACGATCATCGCGCCGGGCGTCCACCAGGCTGAGAAGCGCTCAATGAAGCGCTGGGTCGGCGCGCGGGAGGCTGTGGCCTCCTCCACCATGCGGATGATGCGAGCAATGGTGTTGTCGGCCGCGGCGCGCGTCACGCGCACGCGGATCGCGCCCTCGGCGTTGATGCTGCCGGCGACCACGGCCTCGCCGGGGCCGCGGGAGACGGGCACGCTCTCCCCGGTCACCGGGCTTTCGTCGAGGGCGGAGGTGCCTTCCTCGATCAGCCCGTCGCAGGGCACGCGGTCACCCGGGCGGATCAGCACCAGGTCGCCGACCGCGAGCCGATCCGCCGGCACCTGCTCGGTCGTGCCGTCGGGACGCAGCCGCAACGCGGTGCGCGGCATGAGGTCGGCCAGGGCGCGGATGCCGGCGCGGGCGCGGCCGGCGGCGACGTTCTCCAGCAATTCGCCGACCGCGAACAGCAGCACGACGACGGCGGCTTCCTCCGCGGCGCCGATCACAGCCGCGCCGACGGCGGCGGTCACCATCAGCGTTTCGATGCTGAAGGGGCTGCCGGCACGGGCCAGCGCGATGGCCCGCCGGCCGAAGGGCACGGCGGCGACCGCGGTGGCGGCGAGGAACAGCGGATAGGTCAGGCGCTCCGGCAGCACGAGGGACAGGGCATAGGCGCCGAGCACCAGCGCGCCGAGCAGCCAGACCAGCTTCGCCTTCCCGGTCGCCCACCAGGGCTTCGCGGCGTCGGCGGGGTCGTCGTGGTCTGCATGGCTGTGGCCGTGGCCGGCGGGGGGCTCGGCGGCCTTGGGGCGAGCATGGTCCTGGCCGTGGTCATGATCGTGGCCGTGATCGTGGTCATGCCCGCAGGTGGGCGCCGCCGCGCCGGTGGGCCGCGGCGTCGCTCCGGCCTCCAGCCGCTTCGTGGCATAGCCGAGCGCCGCGACCTGCGCCTCGATCGCCTCCGGTCGGCCCGAGGCGTCGAGCTGCAGGCTCAGCCGCTCGGCCATGAGATTGACCTCGACAGCCGAGACTCCCGGCAAACGCTCGACCGCCTTCGTCACCTTGGCAACGCAGGAGGCGCAATCCATGCCCTCCACCCGCCAGGTCAGCCGCGTCTCGGCGCCCATCGTCGTGATCCAACTTCCATTTGGGATGGGTTTGGGACTTCCAGCGACTAGAGGTTCAAGGGGCGTTTTGGTCGTCGGCGAAAATTTCTGGCGCGCGCGCCGTCGACGACCTTGCCCCTTGCGGGGAGCCGGCGATGTCTGGGATCAATCCCTCCCCCCAGCGCGCCAGGATCCTTGCCGTGCACCCCTTCAATTCACCGCCCCCGCGCCTCGGCCGTCGTCTGCTGCTGGGTGCCGCCCTGGCCGCGCCACAGATCGGCGCGACGCGCGCGGCCTCCGGCCAGGCGCTGCCTGAAGCCGCCGCGCGCAGCCCCGCCGGGTCGCTCTTCGTGCTGAACTCCCTCGACGCCAACGTGCAGGTGCTGGATCCCGGCAGCGTCGGCGAACAGCGCCGCGTGCCGGTGCTGCGCGAGCCGCATCACCTGGTGCTGGCGCCAGCGCGCGACCTCATCCTGGTCGGCGACTCCGCCGCCAACGAGATGTTCCTGCTCGACCCGCGCAGCGGCGAAATCCGGCGGCGCGAGCCGATCAGCAACCCCTACAACCTCGGCTTCACGCCGGATGGCAAGCGCCTGGTCGTCACCAGCCTGCGGCGCAACCAGGTGGACATCTACGGCTGGGACGGCGCCGTGCTCGCCTTCGAAGGCCGGCTGCGCGCGGGCAGCAAGCCGAGCCACGTGACCTTCTCCCCCGATTCGCGCCTCGCCTTCGTCACCCTGCAGGGCGAGGCCGCGGCGATCGCGATCGACCTCGACACCCGCACCGAGGCCTGGCGCGCGGAGGTCGGGCGCGAGCCCGCCGGCATCCTGTGGCATCGCGGTCGCATCCTGGTCGGGATCATGGGCGGGGATTTCGTGTCGGTGGTGGACCCGGTGGCGCGGCGCGCAGAACGGCAGATCACCGTCGGCCGCGGCGCCCATGCCGTGTTCGAAGACCCGCGCAGTGGGCTGGTCTACGTCACCTCGCGGGTGGACAGCCGCATCACCGCGCTCGATCCGCAGACGTTGGACGTGAAGCACGTGCACGAGATCGGCGGCGGGCCGGACTGCCTGACCTTCGATGCGGATGGCACGATCTGGGCGACGCTGCGCTGGACCGGGCGCATCGCGAATCTTGACCCGCGCAGCGGTGCGGTGCGGGTGACGCGCGTCGGGCGCTCGCCGCACGGCATCCTGTTCACGCCTGCGACGAACGTCTGACGGGCGGCTTCAGGGGGCCGCGCCCTCTCGCGGGTCTGCGGGCCTCAATCCCCGAAGGCCGCGTCGAACAGCAGCTTCATGTTCAAGCCGACGATCACCGCCGCGGTAGCCCAGCCGAGGGCCAACTGCCAGGTCGGGGCGGTAAAGACTCCCATCCGCTTGCGGTCCTGCGCGAAGAGCATCAGCGGGATCACCGCGAAGGGCAGCTGCATCGATAGGATCACTTGGCTGAGGATGAGCAACTGCGCGGTCCCGGATGCGCCGTACATCCAGGTAACGATCACCGCCGGGATGATGGCGATCAGGCGTGTGACCAGCCGCCGCAGTACCGGCGGCAGACGGAACCGGAGGAACCCCTCCATGACCACCTGGCCAGCGAGCGTGGCGGTGACGGTGGCGTTCAGCCCGCACAGCAGCAACGCCACGCCAAAGGCCGTCGCGGCGATGCCCGCCCCCAACAGCGGCGTAAGGAGTTGGTAAGCCTCACCGATCTCGGCCACCTCGGTATTGCCGGAAGCGTGGAAGGTCGCCGCGGCGGTGATGAGGATGGCGGAATTGATCAGCAGCGCGAGCGTCAGTGCCAGCGAGCTGTCGATGGTGGCGAATTTGATCGCCTCCCGCTTGCCTGCTTCATCGAGGTTCCAGGACCGCGACTGCACCACGGCGGTATGCAGGTACAGGTTGTGTGGCATCACGGTCGCACCCAGGATGCCCATGGCGATGTAGAGCTGGGTCTGGTTCGTCACGATCGACACGGCGGGGATGTAGCCGTTCAGCACGGCCGCCCAGTCCGGGTCGGACAGCACGATCTGGATGCCGAAGCAGCCTACGATCAGCACGATGAAGCCGAAGATCAGCGCCTCCAGCCAGCGCACGCCCTTGTTCTGCAGCCAAAGGATCAGGAAGGCGTCGAGCGCGGTCAGGAACACGCCGTAGAGCAGCGGAATGCCGAACAGCAGCTCGAGGGCGATGGCGGTGCCGATGAGCTCGGCGAGGTCGGTCGCGCAGATCGCGATTTCGGCGAACAGCCACAGCGGATAGGCGACCACCTTCGGGAACCGCTCACGGCACAGCTGGGCGAGGTCGCGGCCCGTGGAGACGCCGATGCGAACGCACAGCGCCTGGAGCAGGATCGCCATCAGCGAGGAGGTCAGCGCGACCGCGAGCAGCGTGTAGCCGAAGGCCGACCCGCCGGCGAGCGAAGTCGCCCAGTTGCCCGGGTCCATATAACCGACCGCAACCAGATAGCCCGGCCCCATGAAGGCGAAGAGCTTGCGGAGGAACCCGCCCGCGTTTGGCACCGCAACTGAGCGGTGGACCTCCGGCAGGCTGGGCAGCCCGGCCGGTGCGGGTGGCGCGGCAACCTCGGATGGCGGGTTCACGCTGGTCCTCCAAAACTTAGTATCTACTAAATCATAGTGAGCGGGCTATCGCGTATGTCAAGCGGCGGCGCTATTGTTGGGTATGCCCCGCGCCGCGCCACGTTCCCTGCCGCCCCCCGAAGACCAGGCCGCTCGCTTCGCGCAGCAGCGCGAGGCGGACCGCTCGGCGATCGCCGAGGATTACGTCGAGCTCATCGCCGACCTTCTCCAGGAAGAAGGCGAGGCGCGGGCGGTGGATATTGCCCGACGCATGGGAGTTGCGCAGGCGACTGTCGCTGCGACGGTCGCGCGGCTGCAGCGCGACGGCTTGGTGGATACCAAACCCTACCGCGGCCTGTTTCTGACGCCGGCCGGCCAGGCGGTCGCATCCGCAGCCCGGGCGAGACATGAATTGGTCGT